>JAEWMH010000149.1 GCA_023393235.1 Bacillota bacterium
CGGCGGGCGCAACCCCCCCCCCCCCCGGGCCCCAGTCGGGGCCGGCGCCGCCGTGTACGGGGCGGCGCTGCTCAAAACCGGGGCGCTGGGCTACGCCGAGCTGGCCCTGGTGCCCGGCTTCCACAGCCGGTGGAAGCCGCTCCTGCAGCGTTGGCGCCTCCTGCCGGAGACGCCGCACTCCATATCGAAAGAAGGCTGATCGCGCATGGCGAAGGCAATAACAATCGTGGGATTGGGCTCGGGGGACGAGAACCAGCTGACCCTGGGGGTGCTCCGCAGGCTCACGGAGGCAAAAACCGTCTATTTGCGGACGGAGGACCATCCGGTAGTCCCTTATCTGAAGGAGCAGGGAATCACCTGCACCAGCTTCGATTCGGTCTATGAAGCCCAATCTAGCTTTAATGACGTATATGAGACCATTGCTGCGGAGCTGCTGCAGTTGGCCACAAAAGAGGACAGGCAGGTGGTGTATGCCGTACCGGGCCATCCTTTTGTGGCAGAACGGACCACGATGCTGCTGAGGGAACGGTGTGCGGCGGCGGCTATTCCTTTTGAGGCGGTAGGCGGGGAGAGTTTTCTGGACCAGGCCTTCGCCCGGTTCGGATTTGATCCCATCGAGGGTTTTCAGCTCCTGGATGCTACAAGCCTCTCCATGTCCGTGCTGAATCCCCGGCTGCATACGGTCATCGGCCAGGTGTACGATATGTACACCGCCTCGGATGCCAAGCTGGCGCTGATGGAGCTTTATCCGGACGAGCATATCGTATGGGTAGGTCATGCCCTGGGCGTTGCGGGCAGCGAATCCATGACGGCGGTGCCCCTCTATGAGCTGGACCGGCAAACGGGCTATGGCAACCTCTCCTTGATCTATGTGCCGCCTACCCAGGCGGATGCCGTCATCAACAAAACCTTTCCCCGGCTGCACGAAATTGTGCGTATTCTCCGCAGCCCGGAAGGCTGTCCCTGGGACCGGGAGCAAACCCATCAGAGCATCCGCAAAAACCTGATTGAAGAAACCTACGAGGTTTTGGAAACACTGGATGATGATGACACGGATGCCATGTGCGAGGAGATGGGGGATCTGCTCCTGCAGATTATGCTCCATGCCCAGATGGAGGAGGAAACAGGCAGCTTTACCGCGTATGACGTCATTGCCGGATTGAATGAGAAGCTGCTCCGGCGCCATCCCCATGTGTTCGGCAGCCGGGATGCGGATAATTCCGAGGAGGCGCTGGCCCGTTGGGAAGAGGTGAAGGCGGAGGAGAAGCGGCAAAAAGGCCTGCAGCCCGAAGCCCTCTCTGCGCTCCATGGTGTGCCCCGTGACCTGCCCGGCCTGATGAAGGCCTACAAGCTGCAGAAGAAGGCAGCCAAGGTGGGGTTTGACTGGGATCGTATGGAGGATGTAATGGCCAAGGTGGAGGAGGAGCTGGCGGAGCTGAAGGCGGAGTTGGGCGAATCCCAGGATCGCCAGGAGGACGAGCTGGGTGACCTGCTGTTTGCCATTGTCAACTTAGCCCGGTTCCTCTCCTGCGACCCGGAGGAAGCTCTCGCCCGGACCAACCGGAAATTCGTGCGGCGGTTCTCCTATGTGGAGAAGAAGCTGAGAGAAGCCGGGAAAGAGCCGGCGGATGCCTCACTGGAGGAGATGGAGCATTTTTGGCAGGAAGCCAAAACACTCCCCCATGGGTAAGGCTGCTGGGCCTGGCCGAAACGCCCTTTCCACAGAAAAAAGTTTTGCCGGAGGGCACAAGAAAAAGAAGGATTTTCCGGTGCCGTCCAGAATATGTACACGAGAAACAGGCTTTTTTGCTGCCCTTTGCCTGCAGAGAAAGCCTATCCTGACGATTCAGACGCCGGATTCGCCGGCAGCTTGAAACCATATTTAGGGAGGATTATCCGAACATGAATAAAATGGACCTGGTAAACAAAATTTCCGAAAAAAGCGGCTTGACCAAACGTGACGTAGAAACCGTCCTGAACAGCTTCGTCGGTGAAGTAACCGAAGCCCTCTCCGCAGGCGACAAGGTTCAACTGGTTGGCTTTGGCACCTTCGAAACCCGTAAGCGCTCCGGTCGCACCGGCCGCAATCCCCAAAACGGCGATCCCATCGCCATCCCGGAATCCGTTATTCCTGCCTTCAAGGCCGGCAATAAGCTGAGAGACGCCGTTAAGTAATGAGGCTGGACAAATATCTGAAGGTTTCCCGCCTGATCAAAAGACGTACCGTGGCCCAAGAGGTTTCGGATCAGGGGCGGGTTTACTTGAACGGCCGTGAAGCAAAAAAAAGCAGCGAGGTTAAGGTTGGGGATGAGCTGACGATCCGCTTCGGCCAAAAAAGCGTAACCGTACGGGTGGAGAGCATTGCCGAAACCTCCCGCAAGGATGAAGCAGCCGGTATGTACACGGTGCTCCGCGAGGAGAGCCATAAGGAATAGAACGGTATGCAGCCGGCCCGGGAAATCTCCCCGGCCGGTTTTTTCATGGAATGCAGTTTTTGTCGGATACCAAAATCCAAGCTTCCGATACTAAACCGGTTCTAAACCCGGACAATCCCCCATACCCTTATGGTAGAGCAGGCGTGGACGCGAACAGCCGCCGGCAGTGCTTTACGTCCGCGCGAACGTGAGGGAGGGGACATGCCATGATGGTGGAAACGGGCAAGATCAAGCGCCAGGAAGTCAAGATGCTGAACCGGAAGCTTTTGGAGCTGTCCGGGGTTATGAATGTGGAGAGCTTTGACAATGAGGAGTTTTTGCTGGAGACCGAGATGGGGTACCTGATGATCAAAGGCTCCAACCTCCATATCAAGAACCTGAACCTGGAGCAGGGACTGGTCGCCATCGAGGGATTGGTGAACGAGCTGGCTTATGTGGACGGGGGAAGCGGCGGTAAATCCAAAGGATTTTTGGGGAAACTGTTTAAGTGAGTTTATCTGTACAATTCGCCACTATGGGGCTTATGCTGGCCAGCGGCATCGGGATCGGTCTATTATTCGACCTGTACCGGGTTCTGGCGCATGAGCTCCGGATTCCCCGATGGCTGATCCCTCTTCTTGACCTGGCCTATTGGGTTATCGCCACGATTTTTGTGTTCCGCATGCTGTTTATCGGCAATTTCGGACAAGTCCGGGTGTTTGTGTTCCTCGGACTGGCTGCCGGATACACCGTTTATTTTTTGGGATTAAGCCGTTCATCTGTCAAAGTGATCCGGATGGTGCTCCGCGCAATTGAAGCCGTGATTCAATTTGTGATACGCTGTGTAGAGGTTCTTATTATCCGGCCGTTCCGAATGCTAATCCGGGTAGTCCGTTTCCTGCTGGGAATCGTGACTGCAGTCGCTATGTTCCTGTACAAAGTTGTGATACAATTGCTCTATCCTTTGCGTCTTTTGCTCCGTTTTGTAGGACGGGCAGTCCGGCCCTATGCCAAGCTGCCGCGTTGGGTGAAAGGTCCCTGGTTGGCCTTCCGCCGGTGGCTCAAACGGTAAGACGCTTCATGAACGGGAGGAAAGCTCATGTCCAGGGAACGCGCCGGCAGTGTCGGGAGCAAAACTTCCGCCAGCCCCAAAACTGGCGCAAGCCGCAAACGCATCCGTCTTCTGACTATAGGGGTGCTGGCCTTGACCATGTGGGCCGGAGCCACCGTCTGGAGCCAGATGAAGAGAACCGACGAGATTGCAATCCGTCTGGAGGCGCTTGGGGGCAAGCTGAACGATACGGTGCAGATGAACGAAAAACTTAAACGTGAGGTTGAGCGGATGTCCGATCCGGAATATCGGGAGGAACGCATCCGCAAAGACAATCATATGTTTAAACAAGGGGAAACGGTGTTTGATGTTCCGCGGACAACTCCGTAGACGGAGGATGCCCGGCTTTTGTTGACCGATTTTGACCCTTCGGGTATAATGCTCGTAGCCCGTTCTTTTTGGATTATTTGGATCGGCTTTATTATGTCAAGGGAGGAACAATTACCTTTATGGCAATTGAAGTAGGCAGCAAGCTTGAGGGAAAGGTGACAGGCATCACTCATTTCGGAGCGTTCGTGGAACTTCCGGAAGGACAGACAGGCCTTGTTCACATCTCGGAAATTGCGGACAATTACGTGAAAGATGTTAATGATCATCTGAAGCTGGCGGATAAGGTTACCGTCAAGGTGATCAACGTGGACAAGGACGGAAAGATCGGCCTTTCAATCAAGCAAGCCGTCGACAAACCTCCAGGTGAGACCCCGGCCAGACCTGAACGCCGCAGCTTTCCTCCCCGCGAACGCAGTGAAGGTGGAGGCGGATTTGGCGGCGGTGGTGGTGGCGGATTCGGAGGCGGACGCGGAGACCGTGGCGGACGTTCCTTCCAAAGACCCCCGATGGGCAAGCCGTCCTTCGAAGACAAGATGTCGAAGTTCCTGAAGGACAGCGAGGAGCGGATGTCCTCGATCAAGAAGAATACGGAAGGCAAGCGGGGAGGCCGCGGCGCGCGCCGCGACTAAGTCCCGACATTCATAGAGCCGTGCGGATCCTGTGAATCCGTACGGCTTTTTTTGCTTTGGGCGATGACTTGACGCAGCGCAGATTCATCGGGTATACTCATGCTTGTCCCTATGCGGCGGTGTAGCTCAGCTGGCTAGAGCGTTCGGTTCATACCCGAAAGGTCGGGGGTTCGATTCCCTTCGCCGCTATATTCTTGCTTGTATCAATCCCTTGCCGGGCCGGCAGGGGATTTTTTTGTTTCCCGCCCTAACCGCAGGCTTCAGTAAGAAAAAAATAGTTTTCCGCATTTCTTGGCATTCCCTCCGGCGACTGATTCACATCGACACCATTTTTTGGCGGCGCGCACTCATGTTTTGCGGATTGTTGGGGAATGGGCCATAGGCTTTCCCTCCTCCAATTCCCCTAATCCGTTGCCCCATAAAGGAAAGCGCTCTTTCGCGCGGACTGTCGGAAACTTTTTCCGGTCTAGCAACTGAATCTGACAAACTTTCTGATAGATTCACTCTATAATAGGGTTCACTTAACGACATTCCGATGAGGAGCGTCCTTGTTGCCCTTGTAGTGCTGTCAGCCGGCGGCCGCTTGCCAATGAAAACTGATTAAGGTGGTGCAATTGATCATTATGCAAAAGCCGAACAAGATGATTGGAATGGAACAAGTGATCCCCGCCCAGGCACGCAAGATGACCCAGGGCCTGAAAGCCCTCTTACTGGAAAACCGTCTGACGCAGGCCTGGATCATCCGCAAGTGGGCCATATTGCTGGTAGGTGTTGCGTTTCTGTTGGGCCGCGCCACAATTTTGGACAGGCTGTCGCCCTTTGCCATTGCGTACTTTGCCGTTATTCTGTTTGTCCGGCGGGAGCTGGTGCCTTGGGTGGGCCTGGCGCTGGCCGCAGGGAGCATCTTCTCCCCGGCTGCCCATCCCGGCTATGTCATTACGGAGCTGCTGGTGTTTGTTCTGATTCAGAAGGGTGTAGAAAAATTCGAACGTTCGGATATTTCCCTGCTGCCCGTTATGTCCTTCGCTTCGGTGTTTATGGTTCAGCTCCTCTCCTATGTAATGAATGCTGACCTGTCATGGTACACCCTAATGTTAACCGGGGTGGAAGCGCTGCTGTCCCTGGTGCTGACGCTGATCTTCATCCAGGCGGTGCCGGTGCTGACCCAGACCCGTAAGAAATCCAACCTGAAGCATGAGGAAATCATCTGCCTGATTATCCTGCTGGCTTCGGTTATGACCGGTACGGTGGGGTGGCTGGTAGGCGGGGTTTCCGTGGAGCATGTGTTCTCCCGTTATCTGATCCTGCTCTTCGCCTTGGTGGGAGGCGCACCCTTAGGCGCGTCCGTCGGGGTGATTACCGGACTGATTCTGAGTCTGGCGGATATGAATGCCATCTACCAGATGAGCCTGTTAGCATTTGCCGGTCTTTTGGCCGGTCTCTTACGGGAAGGCGGCAAATGGGCGGCAGCTCTCGGTATGCTGTTGGGCTGCTCCATCCTTACGGTATATGTGGGTGACCAGGCGGCGATCTTAGCCTCCACCTGGGAAACGCTGGTGGCATTGGGATTGTTCCTGCTGACCCCTAAGGAAGCGGTGAAGGTTCTCGCCAAATATGTCCCCGGCACTCAAGAGAATATGAAGAGCCATTACGAATATGCCAAACGGGTGCGGGACATTACCGCGGGACGGGTGGAGCAGTTCTCCCAGGTGTTCCAGCAGCTGTCCAAAAGCTTCCGCCAGTTGACTGAAGAGGGTATGGAACGGAAGAAGGAGGAAGAGGTCAGCCATTTCATGAACGCGGTGGCCAACAAAAGCTGCATGTCCTGCTGGAAAAAGCAGCAGTGCTGGGACAGGCAGTTCTACGACACCTATAAATTTATGACGGAAATGATGACCGCTGTGGAGAAAAACGAGCATTTCTCCCGCAAGGATATCCAGCAGGAATGGCGCAAGGCCTGCCAGCGGCCGGATCAGGTGCTGGAGGTGATGAAGCAGCAGTATACCCTGTACCGTCATGATCTGCGGTGGAAAAAGCAGATTCTGGAGAGCCGGCAATTGGTGTCGGAGCAGCTGGTTGGTGTATCCCAGGTTATGGAGGACCTGGCCCGGGAGATTAAACGGGAAGGACAGGAGCTCTACCTGCAGGAGGAGCAGATCAGGAGCGCACTGGAGGGGCTGGGGCTATCCATTCTGACTATCGATGTGATTAATTTGGAAGAGGGCAATGTGGAGATTGAGATTGTCCATCAATATACCAAGGGCTTCGACGAATGCCGCAAAATTATTGCGCCGCTGTTATCTGACATTTTGGGTGAGAATATCGCAGTTAAAAAGGAGGTTTCTTCGGATAAAGGGGACGGCTCCTGTACGGTCACCTTCGGCTCGGCCAAGGAATATGAGGTGGAAACCGGCATCGCCGGAGCGGCCAAGGGCGGCGATCTGCTCTCCGGCGACAGCTTCAGCACCGCTGAGCTGGGCAACGGCAAGTTTGTGGTGGCGCTGTCCGACGGCATGGGCAACGGCGAGCGGGCACGGGCGGAGAGCAGCACCGCGCTTACCATTCTGCAGCAGCTGCTCCAATCAGGCATGGACGAGAAGCTGGCCATTAAGTCCGTCAACTCGGTGCTCTTGCTCCGTTCGCCGGACGAAATGTATGCCACGGTGGATATGGCGTTAATCGATCTATACAGCGCCGACACCACCTTTATGAAGATCGGTTCCACACCCAGCTTTATCAAACGCGGCAATGAGGTGATCCAAATTACCGGCAATAATCTGCCGGTAGGAATCCTGCAGGAGATCGATGTGGATCTGATCAGCACCCAGTTGAAACCCGGAGATGTGCTCATTATGATGACGGACGGCATCTATGATGCGCCGGGTTATGCGGTCAACAAGGAGATGTGGATGAAGCGCATTATCGGAGAAATTAACGCCGAAAGCCCGCAGGATATTGCGGATTGTCTGCTGGAGCGGATCGTGAGGCAGCAGCAGGGGGAGATTTCCGACGATATGACGGTTATTGTAGCCCGCATTGAACGCTACCGCCCGGAATGGTCCACCTTCCGCTGGCCCGGCATCAGCCGGATCGAACGCCCCAAAACAGTCAGCTAGGAACCTTCTGTCCGTATTCCTTTACCCGAATAACGCTGTTTCTCTAAAGCAGGGCCCGGCTTGCCCGGACCCTGCTTTTTGCCGGCTGCAGCGGGCCTCACATTGCCGCAAGCTCCCGATTTTTTTGCGGCAACTCCGTTCCTCCCTGTCTAAACACTCTATTAACCGGACATACTAGAGACATAGAGTTCAAGCAAGCACAGGAAACGGAGGATGGTAAACATGAAGCAGATTATCCTGATTACCGACGGCTGCTCCAATGTGGGAGTGGACCCGGTTATTGCCGCCGCTCAAGCGCGGCAGGAGGGGATTGTAGTCCATGTGGTGGGGGTCATCGATCAAGGGGAGATCGGCGAATTGGGAGCGTCCGAAATCGCGGAAATTGCCAAGGCGGGCGGCGGTATGAGCCGGATTGTGCCCTCTGCCCAGCTTTCGGGCACGGTGCAGATGATGACCCGCAAGACCGTAGCGGGCACGATTCAGCAGGTCGTGGAGCAGGAGCTCCGCCATATTCTGGGGGGCAGCGGCAGTCTGACGGAGCTGGCTCCCGAGAGACGCGGGCTGGTGGTGCAGGCGGTGGAGGATATGACCGACCGGCTGGGGCTGGAGGTGGTGCTTCTGGTGGATGCCAGCGCCAGCATGAAGCCGAAGCTTCTGGCGGTTCAGGAGACGGCCCATGATCTGATGGCCAGCCTCAAGGCACGCGGCGGGGAAAGCCGGTTGGCCGTATTCCGGTTCCCCGGTTTGCAGGGCCAGGAATGCCAAATGGAGCTGGGATTCACTTCCGACCTTGCAAAAGCGCGGAACTTGTTCTATAAAATAAACATGAGAGGCACTACCCCAACCGGCCCGGCACTTCTGGAAACTATCCGCTATATGGCGGGTAAACCTGTGCTGCCGCCGGTGGAGGACAAGGACGGATGTTTAAGTGAGTATGTCGTCTAACCCTGTCTTCCCCTTGGGGAAGCGGATTACCGGCAGGTGGAACAAAATTGAATATACGGTGGAGCGCGGGCTGGGCGAAGGCGCCAACGGCAAGGTGTATCTGGTCCGGAGAGGACAGGAGCGGCTGGCTATGAAGGTGGGCTCCGACACGCTGGACCTGCAATCTGAGGTCAACACCCTGAAGATCCTCTCCGGTATGGAGGGCTCCTTCCGCCGCTTTCTGGTAGATGTGGATGATGCTGAGGAGCAGGGACAGCCCATTCCCTTCTACGTGATGCGCTTCGTGGAGGGGCAGCAGCTGCAGAAGTATCTGTCCCTTAAGGGGGCGGCCTGGTTTCCTCTGATTGGCCTGCGGCTGTTGGAGAAGCTGGCGGAGCTGCACCGTACAGGCTATATCTTCGGGGACCTGAAGAAGGAGAATGTGCTGGTCTCCGGATATGGTACGGTGGAGCTGGTGGACTTTGGCGGGGTCACTCCTATAGGCAAGGCGGTAAAGCAGTTTACCGAAATGTATGACCGCTGCTATTGGAATGCGGGGGATCGTTCGGCTGATGCTGCTTATGATCTGTTTTCCTTTGCCGTTCTTTGCATCCATGTCTGCGGAGGTCCCAAGGAGGCCTTTTCCCGGGAAATATTGCCCCAGAACCGCAGCGTCGAAGAGCTGTTGAGCCAAGCCGCAGCTGACCCAGGCTGTGCGGAATTTCTCCCTTTTTTGAAAAAGGCTCTGCGGGGCAGCTACTCCGGCTCCGGAGAGGCTCTGGAGGAGTGGCGCAGGCTGGTACGCAACCGGAAAGGCACACAGGCTGCCGTCAGGCCTGCTAAAGACACATGGATCAAGGTGGGCTTTGCCGCCTCTTTGTTGCTTTTTGCCGCGACGGTTTGGTATTATTGGTAAGCACCGCTCATTTGAGCGGAGGCAAGGCGAACTTCTTTCTTTTTAGAGCGAAAGGATCCTTCTCCATGGATGTAACAGGCGAGTTACGGCGGACCATTGCAACATATAAGCTCTTCGAGCCGGGAGACCGGATCGTGGTGGCAGCCTCGGGGGGACCCGACTCCACTGCGCTTCTGCATCTCCTTTTTTTGCTTTCCGCCGAGGCCGGGTGGCAGCTTGCAGTGGCCCATGCCAATCATGGCTTCCGGCCGTCCGAATCCGCTTATGAAGCGGAGTTTGTCCGGCGGCAGGCAGAGAAGCGGGGACTTCCTTTTTATTACCGGGAGCTGGATGTGCCTGGATATCTCAAGCGGGAGGGGGGCAATTCGCAGGATGCGGCACGCCGGCTGCGGTATGAATTTTTATTGGAAACGGCAGATGCGTGGCACGCCTCGAAAATTGCACTGGCCCACCACGCCGATGACCAGGCTGAGACCGTCCTGATGCGCATTCTAAGGGGAACAGGCATCTCCGGCTTAGGCGGGATGTCCTTTATTCAGGAACGGGATGGCGTGAAACTGGTGCGCCCGCTTCTGCGTATGGATAAGAACCTCATCTTAAGAGAGCTGGAACGGCTGCAGGAGGAATATGTAACGGACTCCAGCAATGCCAAGGCCAAGTACACCCGCAACCGCATCCGGCTGGAAACACTGCCGCTGCTTGCCGGGTATAATCCCTCTGTGGTGCAGGCTCTGAACCGGCTGTCCGAGGTGGCTGCGGCAGACGATGATTTTCTGGAAGGGGAAGCGGGGAAAAAGGTAGCCGAGATGGCCCGTAAAGGTCCGGGGGAAGTACGTTTTTCCGGGACGGCCTTCGCCGGTCTCCATGTTGCTTTACAAAGGCGTTTCATTAAACTAATATTAAATTATCTCTTTGGTACCACGGAAAATCTTGATTTCGCGGCGGTGGAGCAAATCCGTTCGGGACTTCTGGAAGACGGGGCTCCCAACCGGCGCATGAGTGTTTCCGGCAGGGTCTATCTGGACCGGGAATACGATACTGTACGCTTGGGAACCGGACCGGCTTCTGCAGCCCCGCGGGACTATGTTTATCCGCTGGAAGCGGTGTCCGGACAGATCGCTTTGGCGGAATCGGGAGGACGGCTGGAAATTGCCCTCGCACCGGCTGGGGACGAGGCGGCAGAGACGGCTTGCTCCTGTGAAGCCCGGTTTGATGCGGAGGAGCTGGTTTTTCCCCTGCAGCTCCGCAACCGCAGACCGGGGGACCGAATGCAGGTCGATGGTTTAAACGGCTCCAAAAAAGTTAAAGATATCTTCATTGATGACAAGGTGCCCCGTTTCCGCCGCGAACACACGCCGGTGGTGACGGACGCCGGCGGCGCCATTCTTTGGATACCGGGAATCCGCCGCGCCGGGACTGCCAAGGTGACGGAGAAAACCAAACAAATTCTCCGCATCCGCTACAGTCCGCCCCCGGATGGGTAAAAGCAATTTAAATGCATGGTTTGCAGCTTTTTTTGCAGCTGGCACTCCTCCTCATAAGGAGTGTGGATCGAAACATAGTATAACGTAGGAGGGCCAACTTTGCGCAACGACATTGAAGAAGTATTGTACACCGAGGAAGAGATCCAAGCGAAGGTAAAAGAGCTGGGGGACATCATCAGCAAGGAATATGAAGGACGGAACCCGCTTTTGGTTTGTGTGCTGAAGGGTGCTTTCATCTTTATGGCGGATTTATTCAAGAATATCACCATCCATTCCGAAGTGGATTTTATGGCGGTTTCCAGCTATGGCGCCTCCACCAAGTCCTCCGGCGTGGTCAAGATCATTAAGGACCTGGATGTGCCGGTGGAAGGCCGGAACGTGGTCATCGTCGAGGATATTATCGACAGCGGCCTGACCTTGTCCTATCTGATTGACGTGCTGGAGCGCCGCAATGCCAACTCCATCTCCGTCGTCGCTTTGTTCGACAAGCCGGGACGCCGTACGGTGGACCTGGAGCCGGACTGGAAAGGCTTCACCATCCCCGATGCGTTTGTGGTGGGATACGGGCTGGATTATGCGGAGAAATACCGCAATCTTCCCTTTGTCGGTGTTCTTAAGCCTGAGATTTACACGACCTGATGCATCCTCCCGGACCTGCCCTTAAGATCACATAATCCTTGCCGTTAAATGGCAGCAGGGTGCTGTTTGGGTTCGGTTGTGATAGAAAGTCTTGCTGTGGTAAAATAAAACAAGTGTGCCGCATGAGAGGAGGTAGGGGATGAATCGGATCCTCCGCAATACAGGATTTTATTTACTAATCTTTTTGGTTGTGATCGGGATCGTCCGCTTTATCAGCTCGCAGAATGAATTGGAGCAGACCATTCACTACAGTCAGTTCCGTCAGCAGCTGGAAGATACGGCGAAGCCTAATGCAACAGGCAATAAAATCAAGTCAATTACGATGAAGCCGGACGGCATCACGTACTTGATCAGAGGCCAGTATGAAGACGGCAAACAGTTCAAAACCCGCGCTCCCTTAAGCGACCGTGTGATTGAACTGGTGGAACAAAGCGGTATTGACGAAGAGCATCTGAAGATGGAAGGCGACAGCATCTGGATTTCCTTTCTGACCTCCATCATTCCGTTCGTCATCATCTTCATTCTTTTCTTCTTCCTGATGAATCAAGCTCAGGGCGGCGGCGGCAAGGTTATGAATTTCGGCAAAAGCCGGGCGCGCCTATATAATGAAGAGAAGAAGAAGGTCACGTTTGAGGATGTGGCCGGGGCAGATGAGGAAAAGCAGGAGCTGGTTGAGGTTGTCGAGTTCCTGAAGGACCCCCGCAAGTTCGCTGCAGTAGGTGCCCGTATTCCCAAGGGTGTGCTTCTGGTCGGCCCTCCGGGTACAGGTAAAACCCTTCTTGCCAGAGCGGTTGCCGGTGAGGCAGGCGTGCCGTTCTTCAGCATCAGCGGTTCGGACTTCGTGGAAATGTTCGTCGGTGTCGGCGCATCCCGTGTCCGCGACCTGTTCGAGAATGCGAAGAAGAACGCTCCTTGTATTATCTTCATTGACGAAATTGACGCAGTCGGACGCCAGCGGGGCGCAGGCCTGGGCGGCGGTCATGACGAGCGTGAGCAAACCCTGAACCAGTTGCTGGTGGAAATGGACGGCTTCGGTGCCAATGAAGGCATTATCATCGTGGCCGCGACCAACCGTCCGGATATTCTGGACCCGGCGCTTCTGCGTCCCGGACGTTTTGACCGCCAGATTACGGTTGACCGTCCTGATGTGAAGGGCCGCGAAGCGGTGCTGAAGGTGCATGCCCGCAACAAACCCCTGAACAAGGACGTGAAGCTGGATTCCCTGGCCCGCTACACCACCGGCTTTACCGGTGCGGATCTGGAGAACCTGCTGAACGAAGCCGCTTTGATCGCGGCAAGACGCAACCGCAAGGACATCTCCATGTCTGAAGTGGAAGAAGCCTTCGACCGTGTAATTGTGGGTACCCAGAAGAAGAGCAGAGTGATCAGCGAGCGGGACAAGAAAACCGTCGCTTACCACGAAGCCGGCCATGCCATTATCGGGTACTTCGAACGGAATGCCCAGATGATTCACAAGGTAACCATCGTTCCCCGCGGGCGCGCAGGCGGTTATGTCATGATGCTGCCCAAGGATGCGGAAGATCCGTTGGTGGTAACCAAAGCGGAGCTGCTTGACCAAATTACCGGCCTGCTGGGCGGACGGGTGTCCGAGGAGCTGTTTATCGGCGAAATCGGCACCGGCGCTTATGACGACTTCCGTAAATCCACGGAAATCGCCCGCAGGATGATCGTAGATTACGGCATGAGCGATAAGCTTGGACCGATGCAGTTCGGCCATAGCCAAGGCGGCCAGGTATTCCTGGGCCGGGACTTCGGCCATGAGCAGAACTACAGCGATGCCATTGCTTATGAGATTGACCTGGAAATCCGCAGCCTCGTGATGCGGTGTTACGCCCGGGCCAAGGAAATCCTTAACGAGCATGCGGATAAGGTGCATTTGATTGCCCAAACCCTGCTCAGCAAGGAGACCCTGGACAAGGACGATATTATCCAGTTGATCGAGCAAGGCCATCTGGATGCCGGTCCGGACAACAGCGGCTCAACCCCTGCTGCAGAGAGTGCGGATCTGAAGATCAACATTCAGAAGCAGCCTGAGGAAAAAGAGAATGCCCCCATCAAGCCGGTTCTTGATGACCGGGAACCGCCTAAGGAGTAAACCTTCTACAGCATGTTATTGTTCCGCGGCAGCCTTTCTAGGCTGCCGTTTTTGCATTTCTTGCAATTGTACAAGGAAAGGATTATGGGTATGAAAATTGATCGGTTGTTAGCCATAACAGTCTTATTGCTCAATCGTCAACGGATTAGCGCCAAAGAGCTGGCGGATCGGTTTGAGGTATCGGTGAAGACGATTTACCGTGATATTGACGCATTAGGCCAAGCGGGCATACCCGTCGTGGCCCATAAGGGGGCTTCCGGCGGATTTGAGATCATGGAGGAATACACCATAAGTCGTCTACTCCTTTCCATAAAGGAAATGGCAGCTATTCTTGCAGCAATCAAGGGAGCTGCCTCCGCATTGGACGACGGGCTGCTGGAGCATCTTTTTGAGAAGATGGAGGCCTTAATCGGCAAAAAGGAGCAGAGTCCAAGCAGCTATGTGAAAGCGGGGGTGGTTTTTGACTTTAGTCCTTGGGAACAGAGCAGCGCGGCCCGGGAAAAGGTACACACCATCAAACAAGCTATTGAGCGGTCCTTGCCCATGAGGATCTCCTATTCCAACCGGGCGGGTGCTGGAAGTGAAAGAATCATTGAGCCGTATAAACTCATATTGAAGGGTCAATTATGGTATGTGCAGGCTTTTTGTACGTTAAAAAACGAATTTCGGGTATTCCGTCTTTCCCGAATGACCAGTTATCATATATTGGATTTCCCGTTTGTCCCCCGTAAGCCTCCGCAGTTGGACAAGTATGCCTGGGATTCTGAATGGTCTAATGAGAACGAACAGGAGCTGCTGCTTACCTTTTACCCCATAGTCCGAAGCAGGATAGAGGATACATACCCTCCCGGTTATATAGCTATTCTCGATGATGGTTCGATCCAGGTGAAAGGAAGGTTTATTGTAGACGAATGGTTTTACGGGAACCTTCTCAGCTATGGCGGTGCGGTTAAGGTGGAGGAGCCGGCAGACGTGGCGCTGGAGCTTAAACGCAGAGCGCAACAAATTGTAGAGCAGTATTCCAATGTGGACATATAGGTGTCCACATTTTCCTTATATAATCAGGCTCATATCCGAAGAAAGAAGGTGCTGCATGAATATCTTTATGGCGGTGCAGCCGCAAATCGAGCTGATTGGCATTTGTACACGCACAACCAATGAAGAGGAGGCAGGACCCAGAGGAAAACTGCCGGGACTATGGGAAGCATTTTTTAAAAGCGGACTGCCGTCAGCAACCGCAATTGCCGGCCCTCGCCGGATTTATGCCTTGTACACCGACTATGAGAATGGCGTAAATGGGGCGTATACTGTGCTGATCGGTTGTGAAGGAAAGGAAGCTCCTCCGAACGGCGGGTTTGTGCATGCCGTCATTCCGGCTGGCAGGTAAAAAGTGTTTACATCCGAACGGGGGGCTGCCCATGAGGTTGTGCCCCGGGTTTGGGCAAAGATTTGGGATTACTTTAAAGAAGCGCCGGATGAAAGAGCTTATACTGGAGATTATGAAGTGTATGATTCCACCCAAGACGGTTCTGGTGTTGTAGAGGTTCAGATTTACATAGCGGTCAAGTGATTTTCCTTAAGCAGAAGTGCTTTCACTTTGCCCTATTCTGCGGGTCATGGACGAATCTTTCCCAATTGAATGAAATTGTCCGGAAAAGGGGCTTTTATAAGTCCAGTTTCACATTGACACGCGGAATGGGGTTGTGTACAGTAGGTGTAAACTATTCTTAGGCGGATAGCCACTCATGCTGCGGTAGCTCTTGTCCGCCTTTCTATCTCCAGCACCAGTGCAGGCAACATGCGAAGGAGGTCTTTCAATACGATGGAAGCTCTGGCCCGTGCACACAAAGCTGAGCAGGACCGGCTCTTGAAGGAGCGCATTCTTCAATTGAAGAAGGAGCGCAACGCGATTATTCTTGCCCACTATTACCAACGGGATGAGATACAAGAAATTGCCGATTTCCGGGGCGATTCCTTCCTGCTGGCGCAGAAGGCCGCCTCTACCGATGCGGACGTCATTGTGTTCTGCGGCGTTCATTTTATGGGTGAATCCGCCAAAATTTTGGCCCCCAACAAAACTGTTATCATCCCCGATGAGCGGGCTGGCTGCCCCATGGCCGATATGGTCAATGTGGACGGGCTGAAGAAGCTCAAGGCCCAGCACCCCAATGCCAAGGTGGTGGCGTATATCAACACGTCCGCAGAGGTGAAGTCCGAAACGGATATTTGCTGTACCTCCGCCAATGCCATCAAGGTGATTGAATCGGTGGATGCGGATGAAGTGATTTGGGTGCCTGACAAGAACCTGGGCGATTATGTGCAGAAGCATACCCACAAGAAGCTGATTATCTGGGAAGGCTATTGCAACACCCATGATATGCTGACTGTCCGGGATGTAGAGGAAATGAAGGCTCAATACCCCAATGCCCAGTTCGTGGTTCACCCCGAGTGCCGGCCCGAAGTGGTCAGGCTGGGAGATTTTGTGGGGAGCACCACAGCCATTATCAAGTATTGCAAGGAATCCGACTGCCAGGAGTTTATCGTGGGCACCGAAGATGGAACCGGCTATCAGCTCCGTCTGGACAGCCCCCACAAAACCTTTCATTTCGCAACCAAATATCTGGTATGCCCCAACATGAAGGTGAACAATCTGAAGAAGGTCGCCAAATGTCTGGAGACCCTGTCGCCTCAGATTTATGTTCCGCCTCATATTGCTGATCAAGCACGATTGTCATTAGAGCGCATGCTACTGGTTAAGTAGCATGCGCTACTTCCTTGTTAGAGACAGGTGAAAAAGATGATCCCCCGTTATTTGATGGATGTGGATGTGAGCCAGCTGCCCCGTGTGGAGGCGGATGTGATTATCATCGGAGCCGGTATTGCCGGCTTGTTCGCTGCCATTAAGGCGGCAAAGGAGCGCAAGGTGCTGATGATCACCAAGAAGGCGCTCACCGAGAGCAATACCCGCTATGCCCAGGGCGGCATCGCGGCTGTAATTTCCGATGAAGACTCCTTTGCGTACCACCGCCAAGACACGCTGATTGCCGGGGCAGGTCTTTGCGACCATGCTGCCGTGGATGTGCGGGTTCAGGAGGGGCCAGAGGGGGTCCGGGATCTAATCAAACTGGGAACCCAGTTTGATCTGGAGAACGGCGAGCTGGCTTTGACCCAGGAAGGGGCCCACAGCATGCGGCGGATCCTCCATGCCCACGGTGACGCCACCGGAGCGGAGATTGTCCGTGCGCTGTCGGAGAAGGCTTTGAAGCATCCCAATATCGAAATATGGCATGATCATTTTGTCGTCGACCTGATTACAAACCAAGGCGAATGCTGCGGTGCCCTGGTTATCAAGCCCAATGGGGAGAAGGTCATCGTGCATGGCTCTGCCACCGTCCTTTGCTCCGGCGGAGCGGGCCAGCTCTACCGCTATACCACCAATCCCGAGGTAGCCACCAGTGACGGCATGGCTATTGCCTACCGTGCAGGGGCATCCGTGCGGGACGTTGAATTCATCCAATTTCATCCCACCTCTCTCTGTTATCCCGGGGCTCCCCGGTTCCTCATTTCAGAAGCGGTACGCGGGGAAGGGGCTGTGCTCCGGAATATCCGCGGTGAGCGTTTTATGGAGAAATACCACCCCCAGCTGGAACTGGCTCCCCGGGACATTGTGGCCCGTGCCATCGTCAGCGAAATGGAGCTTACCAAATCCACCTTTGTATATTTGGACATTACCCATGAATCTGCGGAAATGGTCAAAAACCGGTTTCCCACTATATATGAAACCTGTATGCAATTCGGCCTGGATCTGGCGACGGATTGGATTCCCGTGGCGCCTGCAGCCCACTATATGATGGGCGGGGTGGAAACGGATCTCTTTGGGGAAACTACCCTTAAGCGCCTGTTTGCCTGCGGCGAGGTTTCCTCCACCGGTGTGCATGGAGCCAACCGTTTAGCCAGCAACAGTCTGTCCGAGGCCATTGTATTCGGACGGCGGATTGTGGGCAAGGTGCTGCAGCTCACGGATAAGGTTCCTCTTCCGGAGGAGCTGGAGAACCTTCAGCGCAAGGAGCCTGTCCATCAGGCGATTGTGGAGAAGCGTCTTAAGCTTCAGAAAATCCTGGTTCGTTACGCCGGTTTGAAGCGCAATGCCAAAGGCCTGCAGAAGGGCTACGAGGAGCTGAAGCGTCAGATGCCCATCTTCGACTCGGCTTTGACCAAGCGGGAGGAGCTGGAATTCGCCAATATGCTGACCTGTGCCCTCTTGATCACCCGTGCGGCAGAAATCCGCGAAGAGAGCCGGGGCGGACATTACCGGGATGATTTCCCCGAGCGGGATGATCTGGTATGGCGCAAGCATGTGGTGTTCAACCGTGAGAAAGGCGTAGTAGAGGAGCGGATATCCGATGTCTAACCCATTCTTGAATATACGGGCCCTGGAAGGCCAGATTCGGTTATGGCTGGAGGAGGATATCGGCTCCGGAGATATTACGACGATGACCACCATCCCCGAGGAGCGTCAGGGTGTGGGCATCATCCACGTGAAGGAAGACGGAATTCTGGCAGGCATTCCGGTGGCTGAAGCCGTTTTCCGCGTAGTGGATCCTTCCTTAAGCTTCCGCGCTGTCCGGCAGGACGGGGAACGGATCGTAAAAGGTACGGTGCTGGCGGAGGTGCACGGCAGCATCCGCAGCATCCTGCTGGGAGAGCGAATTGCCTTGAACCTCATGCAGCGTCTTTCCGGCATTGCTACCCGTACACGGGAATATGTGGATGTATTGGACGGGCTGCCCACCAGATTGGTGGATACCCGCAAGACTACCCCTGGACACCGGGCGCTGGAAAAGTACGCAGTGCGGGTCGGCGGCGGACATAACCACCGCTTCGGGCTGTATGATGCAGTTATGATCAAGGACAACCATATTAAAGGCGCCGGCGGTATTACCCAAGCGGTGGCTGCAGCAAGAAGCCAGATTCCCCATACCATGAAGATCGAGGTGGAAGTGGAGGGTTTTGCGCAGCTGGAGGAAGCCATGGCCGCGAATGCGGACATCATTATGCTGGATAATATGAAGCCGGCGGACATGGTCCAGGCTGTAGGCATTCTGAAAGCGAATAAGCCGCATATTCTGGTAGAGGCCTCCGGGAATGTGAATTTGTCCACGATCCGCGGCATTGCCGAGACCGGCGTGGATGTGATTTCCGTAGGCCGGCTGACCTATTCGGTGCAAGCGCTGGACATCAGCCTGGATTTGAATGAAAGGAAGGCTTAACCCCCATGATTCTGGTTGTGGACGTAGGCAACACCAATATCGTGCTGGGGCTCTTCGAGGGCAAAACCCTGGTGCAAAACTGGCGGATCAGCACCAACCGCCAGGCAACGGCGGATGAATACGGCTTGACGCTGTACAGCTTATTCGCCCACAAGGGGATGGTGCTGGAATCGGTGGAGGGTGTGATTATTTCCTCTGTGGTGCCGCCGCTTATGTTTGCCCTGGAGAGCATGTGCCGCAAGTATATCGGCCGTGAGCCTGTTATCGTAGGCCCCGGCATTAAGACCGGATTAAGCGTCCGTTATGAGAATCCCCGGGAGGTGGGCGCCGACCGGATCGTGAATGCCGTGGCGGCGTTGGAGCTGTACGGACCTCCGCTTATTATCGTAGACTTCGGCACAGCCACAACCTTCTGCTATATCGACGAAAAAGCCCAATATATCGGAGGCGCCATTGCCCCCGGCATTGGCATCTCCACGGAAGCCCTCTACCAACGGGCCGCCAAGCTGCCCCGCATTGAGCTGGTGAAACCCAAAAGCACCGTAGGGCGTAATACCGTTACATCCATGCAGGCAGGCATCATTTTCGGCTACGCCGGCCAGGTGGACGGAATTGTCCAACGGATTAAAGAGGAGTTCGGCACCAAACCCACTGTGGTGGCAACCGGTGGGATGGCGGAGCTGATCGCCAAGGAATCCCGCAGCATTGAAGTGATCAATCCCATTCTCACGTTACAGGGCTTGCAGCTTATTTACGAGCGCAACCGCCCTTAGTTATGCTAATGATGCAGGCATTCCCCTAACGGGAAAGCCCAAGTTAATGCTTACGATGCAGGCATTCCTAATAGAATGCTCTAGCTTATGCTTACGATGCAGGCTTTCCCTTAACGGGAAAGCCCTTAGGAGGTATCATGGACAACGTATTAATCAGGGCGACGGCCTGGAACGGCCAGGTGCGCGCCTTTGCTGCCAGAACTACGCAACTTGTAGAGGAATGGAAAGAGCGGCACCAGGCCTCCCCAACAGCAGTAGCTGCTCTGGGACGAACCATCACCGCATCTGCCATGATGGGCGCTATGCTCAAGGGAGAAGAAAGACTGGTAGTACAGGTCAAGGGCGGCGGACCCATCGGTCAGATCGTAGTGGACGCCAACGCCCATGGGGAAGTCAGGGGGTATGTTGACGAACCGCAGGTGGATGTAGGGCCCAACGCTGTAGGCAAGCTTGATGTGGCAGCGGCTGTAGGAACGGATGGTTTTTTGTATGTGACAAAGGATCTGGGATTGAAGGAGCCCTACCAGGGCAGCGTGCCGATTATTTCCGGCGAGCTGGCGGAAGACTTCACCTATTACTTCGCCAAGTCGGAGCAGACGCCTTCAGCTGTGGCGCTGGGCGTATTGTTCGGCAAGGGTGACTATAAGGTAAAGGCCGCAGGAGGCTTCATCATTCAGCTTCTTCCGGGCTTGTCCGACGAGGAAATCGGCGAAATTGAAGGTAAGCTTTCGACACTGCCACCCATTACCAGCTTGCTGGAGCAAGGACTGGAGCTGGATGAAATCCTGGCAACGGTTCTGGGCACTGTCCGCATACTGGATACCATGGAGCTATCCCTTACCTGCAAGTGCTCTCGAAATAAGGTTATGGGCACTCTCATCAGCCTGGGTGCAGAGGAGCTGGAGCGTTTGGTGGAGGAAGACGGGCAAGTGGAGCTGAAGTGCCACTACTGCAATGAAGCGTATTTGTTCCAGGAGCCGGAGCTGCGCGGCGTAATAGAGCGGATCAGAAGCGCGGGGAATAATAAAAAAGCACGGCAGCCGAAGACAAGAGCTTAAGACAGAAAGACATCCGGGACTTTGAAGGGCCACCGTGGGATGTAAAGAGGAGAATGGGATGAGAAACATCAAGCTGTTATGGGGGCTCGTCGGCTGTCTCGGGGCAACGGTGCTGGTACTTGGCATTTTGCTGGTGAAGGATGGAGCGGCCGGCAGCGACGAAGGAGTTCCGGGTGACCCGGCCGCGGGAGACCGGGTGGTGGCCAAAGTCGGCAGCAAAGAGTTCAAGCTGAGCATCCTGGAGCAGCAGCTGCTTCAAAAGTATGGATTGGAGCTGCTCAACCAGCTGTTGGACCGGGAGGTACTTCGGCTGGAAGCGGAGGAGCAGAAGATCAAAATCAGCCGGGAAGAGCTGGACGCGGAGCTAACCCGGATGAGCCAAGGCTATGACAGCGAGGAGCACTTTTACGACTCCATGAAAAGCCAGCTGGGTATGTCCAAGGAGGACATCCGTGAAGATGTTTACTATAAGCTGATCTTGGAGAAAATCGCAACGGCGGCGGTTACCGTAAGCAATCAGGAGATTAATCAGTACATTAAAGAGCATCCGGAAGAGTTTGCTGTCTCCTCTCAACTGCGCATCCAGAAAATCGTCAGCCAGACGGAGGACCAGGCCAAAAGGACGCTGGAGCTGGCGCGCTCCGGCAAGGATTTTGGGCTCCTGGCCAAAGAGCGTTCGCTGGACACCTCCACCTCGTCGGACGGAGGGGATCTGGGCTGGCTGGAGGACAATGACCCGTTTATTCCCCAGGAGCTGCTGAAGGCGGCGCGGAAGATGAAGGTAGGAGACATCTCCGGTCCCATCAAAACCGCAGAGGGTTATACGGTCATCAGGCTGAAGGACAAAAAAGACGTCAGCAAGGGAACCCCGGAGGAGATCAATGCCAACGTGCACCGGATATTGGCTCTCCAGAAGGCTCCGCCGCTGGCAGACATCACCCAGACCCTGCGGGTGAAATACAAAGCCGAAATTGAGGACTCCGAACTGGCTCTTTGAGCTGGGGGGAGTCCTTTTTGGTTTCCGGCCTGTTTTGGGATATGATGAAGGAAGCAAACAGGATTTTTTCAGTTTGGTGTTTTCTCACGAAATCCAGTTGACAATTTGAGCCTGGCTTGATAATATGTAGACAGATAATACCTAGTAGATTACTCGGAATATCCATACAATATCAGGAGGGATTTAGACATGGCGAAGTTGGTTCAGAATATCACGGATTTGATCGGCGATACACCGCTTGTGCGTCTAAACAGGGTTGTTCCCGAAGACAGTGCGGAAATCTACGTGAAGCTGGAATACCAAAACCCCGGCTCCAGCGTAAAGGACCGGATTGCCATCAGCATGGTGGAGGTTGCCGAGAAGGAGGGCAAGCTGAAGCCCGGTGATACCATTGTGGAACCGACTTCGGGCAATACTGGCATTGGCTTGGCCATGGTGGCTGCAGCTAAGGGCTACAAGGCCATTCTTGTTATGCCGGAGACCATGTCCCTGGAACGCCGCAACCTGCTGCGCGCTTATGGTGCCCAATTGGTGCTGACTCCCGGTGCTGAAGGCATGAAGGGCGCCATCCGCAAGGCGGAGGAGCTTGCCGCAGAGAATCCGTCCTATTTTATTCCCCAACAATTCAAGAATCCGGCCAACGTCAAGGTTCACTTGGAAACCACCGGACCGGAAATCGTGGAAGCCATCAAGAGCTTCGACGGCAAGCTGGACGCCTTCGTTGCAGGCATCGGTACAGGCGGCACCATCACCGGTACTGGTGAAGTGCTGAAACAGAACTTCCCGGGCATCAAGATTATTGCCGTTGAGCCCAGCGCATCTCCGGTGCTGTCCGGCGGCAAACCCGGCCCCCACAAGATTCAAGGCATCGGCGCAGGTTTTGTGCCGGATATCCTGAATACCGAAATTTATGATCAAATCATTCCCGTAGATAACGACGACGCCTTCGAAACCTCCCGCCGCGTAGCCAAGGAAGAGGGTATCCTGGGCGGTATTTCCTCTGGTGCTGCCATCTTCGCCGCATTGCAGGTTGCCAAACAACTGGGCAAGGGCAAGCGCGTCATTGCGGTTCTGCCATCCAATGGCGAGCGCTACCTGAGCACTCCGCTGTACAGCTTCGAAGACTAATTGAACAATCCCCCAAAAGTGACGAGATGCTGCTAGGGTATGTTTGCAAACACGGCCTAGGCCAATTCCGGGTACTTTTGGGGGAGCCCCCAAAAAAATGAGCATGGATATAAAAAAAAAGCTTGTCCGGGCAAGATCTGCCCAGGCAAGCTTTTTTCTGATATATGAAGGGGTAATGATCGGCAGGGGCGATTATTTATGCCTTGAAGGTATCTACAAACGTCTTCAGCCGCAGCATATTGTCCAAATTAGCCTGGGAGCTTTCCTTCATCAGGTTCAAATCCTGCAGAATGACGCCGGATTGGGTGCTGATGTCCTCCAAAGAATGGGCACTTTCGGCAATCCGCTCGGCCACGTCAGTGGTCTGTCGGGTGACTTCCACGGAGGAGGCGCTGATTTCCTGGGAGGTGGCCGAAAGCTCCATCATCACATTCTGGATATGGCCGGCATCCTCCAGATACTTCCCGCTGTGCTCCATAAGCGATTTATAGCTCTCCAGGACATCACGCTCAATAAAGAAGGTGATTCCCAGAGAGGACTGCACCAGGGTTTCCACGGAGTTGGTGATGGTTCCCGCCAGCCCCTCAATCCGCTTGACGGTGGATTCCGTATGCTCCGCAAGCTTGCGGATTTCCGATGCCACAACAGCAAAGCCCCGTCCTGCTTCACCGGCCCGTGCACTCTCGATAGCCGCATTCAGAGACAGCAGGTTAATCTGGCTGGCAATGCCGGAGATTTCTTGGGACAAGGAGCCGATTTCTTTCACGTTCTCCAAATGGAGGATGGCCTTGTCCATGTCGTTCTGGGTGGCCTCGTACATTTCCCTGGTCCGCTCTATGGAGGTGGCGGAATGCTCCTGGAGCATCCGTGCCCGGTCGCTGACTTCGTTGGTCAACGATGCCGCATCCTCCGTCCGCAAGGCAATGGAGCCGATGGCCTGCTCCACCTGCGTCATCGCTACAGCGATCTGGTCGGCAGCCTGGGCGACGAATTCCATGGCTGCGGTCATTTCCCGGGTTTGGGCGTCGGTATCCTGGGCAATGTCCTTCACCTCGTCCGTGAGTGCATCCATCTCGCCAATATGGACGGCAATCCGGTCTGTGGCCGTGCTGGCCTCCTGCACGAAGCTGCGTACCTGCCCGGTCCATTCATTCAAGGCGCCGGCCACCTGCCCGGTTTCATCCTGGGTGGTCACCGGAATCTCCCGGATGGTGTAGCGGTTTTGCTCGTCCTTGCGGAAAGCACGGGCAATTTCCAAGAGCGGCTTGGCGATGCGCGAGCTGATCCAATACCCGATCACGGCCATGATGGCACAGATGCCGGCAATGAAGAGAACCGTTGCCATTATGCTGGATTTCAAATCATGGTCCAACTGGACCCGTTTCGTCTCCACCATACCCTGCAGGTCATCCACATAGTTGCCTGTGCTGATGACCCACTTGTACGGTTCAAAATAGCGGGAATACGCCCGCTTCAAGGTAACCTTGGTGCCTCCTTCAGTCAACGGCTTCTCCCATAGATATTGAGTGTAACCTTGATCCTTGCCGGTGGTGGCGGCGCTGATGATGCCTTGAATCAGGGCGGTGCCCTCCGCATCCTTCAGCTCCAGACGGTTGGTGCCCTCCTGGTCCGGCGACATGGGGTGGGCGATGAGTGTGCCGTCGGTGTGGTCGATCCAGAAGTAGCCGCTATCCCCGTACCGCAGGCTTTTGACGGCCTTGCGGGCTGAATTTTGGGCATCATCCTGGGTAATGATGTTGTTGGCGGCCTGGCGGTGGTAGGACTCCAGCAGATAATAGGCGGTGTCCACCTGGTTTTTGATCATGACATCGTACTGCTGGAAGAGGTCCGCCTCATACCGCGTCAGCTCCCGGTCGGTGTTTTTCTGCAGCATGGCGATATTGTACCAGCCGAACAATCCGGTGAGGATCACGCTGCTTAAGACAAACGGTAGAAGAATTTTAAACCGAATGCGTCTCACTTATAACACTCCTTGCTCCTATGTATTGACTTTCATAAAACGAATTTAAACTTCATTATAGAATAAACCATCCCGTATTGAAATCGGATGAGGGAAGCAGACTTTAAGAATTGTGTGACCAATGGCCATTTGTTAAAATGGGAGAAAGCTTGCGACACGTGAAGGAGGACAACCTGTTGACTGCAACTGCGCTGCAGGATTGGCAACGCTGGGCACCGGCGTACACCATGCTGCCGTATATAGAGACCCACCCCTTGGACGGGCTGCCTGCCCAATGGGACGGGCTTTGGGGGAGCTCCGCCAAACCCGCCTTTGTGCTGGAGAGCGGTAAGGGAGGGCGCTACACCATTGCCGGCTCCTCCCCCGTATCCATGATCGAGGGCAAAGGGACAGCCGCCGTGGTGACGGACTGGTCGGGCACCGGAAGCTGCCAAGAGCGGCGGACGGGAAGCCCGCTCCCGCTGATCCGGGAATGGATGAGCCCGTATAAGGCACCAACCGTGCCGGGTACGCCCAAAATATGCGGCGGAGCCGTAGGCTACCTGAGCTATGATGTGGTCCGCCATCTGGAGAAGCTGCCGGAGCTGGCCCGGGATGATCTGGGTATACCCGATTATGTCATGCTCCGCTTCGAGGAGCTGTGGGTGGCGGATCTGCAGGAGCAGAAGCTTTACTGCTGCGTGCATGTTCCCCTTCTACAGCCGTCAGATGAAGCGGACACGGAGCGTCTTTACCGAACCGCCGTAGAGCGTGCGGCACTCCTGAAGGCGGAGTGGGACCGGCTGCTCCGTTCCCCGGAGGCGGAGCAGGCCCGCCGACGTGCGGCACAAATGCGGGATATTGTGGGCGGACAGGATCTGTCCATTGATCTGAACAGCATGGATGGGCTCCGGCGCGATTTCAGCAAGGATGCCTTCATGCAGGCGGTGGAGAAAATCCGGGACTACATTGCCGCAGGTGATGTGTTCCAGGTGAATCTGGCCGTCCGCCAGAGCCGTCCGCTATCCTCTCATCCCGCCCATATCTACGAATGGCTGCGGGTGTTCAACCCCTCACCGTATATGGGCTATCTGCGCCTGCCCGGCTTCGAGCTGGTATCCGCTTCCCCTGAGCTTCTGGTCCAGCTGGAGGGGAACACTGTCCGCACCCGGCCCATCGCCGGAACCCGCCGCCGGGGAACCTCTGACGAAGAAGACCGCCGGATGCGGGATGAGCTGCTGGCCAATGAAAAGGAGCGGGCGGAGCATATTATGCTGGTGGACCTGGAGCGCAATGATCTGGGGCGGATTTCCCGGTACGGCACGGTGAAGGTGACAGAGCTGATGGGAATCGAGTATTATTCCCACGTCATGCACATCGTCTCCGAGGTGACAGGGGAGCTGGCGGAGGGCAAGGATGCCTATGACGTCATCGCCGCCGCCTTCCCGGGGGGCACCATCACGGGGGCGCCCAAGGTGCGGACCATGGAGATCATCGAGGAGCTGGAGCCGGTGCGGCGGGGCCCCTATACCGGGTCCATCGGGTGGATTGACTACAACGGCAACATGGAATTTAATATAGTTATCCGCACGCTGCTGGCCCTGGAGGGTCAGGCATATGTGCAGGCAGGAGCGGGAATTGTGATTGACTCGGTGCCGGAGCGGGAATACAAGGAATCCCTCTCCAAGGCCAAGGCCTTGTGGAAGGCAGTGGAGTACAGCGAGCGGCACCGCTTGTGGGAGGAAGACCATACGAAGAAGGGGGCGGACATAGAATGATTCTGGTGATTGATAATTACGATTCCTTTACCTACAACTTGGTGCAATACCTGGGGGAGCTGGGTGAAAAGGTCGAGGTGCGCCGCAATGACGAAATTGATCTGGAGGGAATAGCGGCGCTCAAGCCGGACCATATTCTGATTTCGCCGGGGCCGTGCACCCCGAATGAGGCGGGAGTCAGCTTGGCTCTGATCGAACGGTTCAAAGGGGAGCTCCCTATTCTCGGCGTTTGTTTGGGGCATCAATCAATCGGCCAGGCCTTCGGCGGCGATGTGATTCGCGCGGAGCGCCTGATGCACGGCAAAACCTCCCAGATCCACCACGACGGCAAGGGGTTGTTCCGGGATTTGCCCAACCCGTTTACGGCCACCCGCTACCATTCTCTCATCGTGAAGCGGGAAACCCTTCCTGACTGCCTGGAAATTACCGCCTGGACGGACGAAGGGGAAATTATGGGCCTGCGCCATAAGGAATATGCCATTGAGGGCGTGCAGTTTCATCCCGAATCCATCATCACCCAGAACGGACATAAGATGCTGGCCAACTTCCTGGGACATTCAGCCTCGCAAGGAGCCAAGTAAATGATAATCGCTATGAACGGCGCCTTGTGCGCCTCGGATAAGGCCGTGATCTCCGTGTATGATCACGGTTTTCTGTATGGAATGGGTGTGTTCGAAACCTTCCGCACCTATAGTGGCCGCCCCTTTCTGCTGGCGGAGCATCTGGAACGGCTTGCTGCCGGGGCGCGTGAGCTGGGCATCCCCCACGAGCCTTATGAACCGCGTATAACCGCATTGGTCCAGGAGCTTCTTCAAGCTAACAGTCTCGACGACGCTTACTTCCGCTTGAGTGTGTCGGCGGGAGAGGAGCCTTTGGGCCTGCCCGGGGACAGCTACAGCTGCCCCGCCGAGATCCTGTATGTGAAGCCGCTGCCGCCGGAGAAGGATGCAGCTGCGTGGGCAGCCGGACGGCCCCTTCAGCTGCTGGAGACCCGCAGGAATACGCCGGAGGGCGAACGGCGGCTGAAATCCTTTCATTATATGAACTCCATTTTCGGCAAAAGAGAGCTATCGCGTTATCCCTGGGCCCAGGGGGCGGAAGGGGTGTTCCTGGATGACTGCGGCTTTGTCTCCGAGGGTACCGTCAGCAACCTGTTCTTCATTCAGGGGGATACGCTGTATACTCCAGCCGCCGAAACCTGCATTCTGGAGGGCATCACCCGGGATTGGGTGCTCCGCCATGCAGCAGAGGCCGGGCTGGAAGTGGAGGAGGGTTTTTATACCTGGGAAATGCTGCTGGAGGCGGATGAAGTCTTTTTGACCAACTCCATTCAGGAATTGATGCCGGTTACCAGTCTCTACGATCCCGAGGGCAACGGACTGATCATCAGCGGAGGAACAGCAGGTGAGCGGACTCTCCAGCTGGCAGCCCGGTACCGCCGTGCAGCGGAAGCGGGAGGGGGCGGGCAATGAGCGCACGTTTCCTGGACTGCCGCGGCAAAAGGCTCCCTTTGGGGGAGCGGACCCTTATTATGGGCATATTGAATGTGACGCCGGACTCCTTCTCGGACGGGGGCCGGTATAATACGGTGGATAGAGCGGTGGCCCAGGCCCGCAGGCTGGTGGAGGACGGAGCCGATATTCTGGATATTGGCGGGGAATCCACTCGTCCCGGGTCGGCGGCGGTTTCTTTGGAGGAGGAGCTTGAGCGGATTATTCCCGTTATTGAGGCGGTCTCCCGGGAGATGGACACGCCTATCTCCGTTGATACCTACAAGCCGGAGGCGGCTAAACTGGCTCTGGTGTCAGGGGCGTCAATTATCAATGATATCTGGGGCTTCCGTCGCGACCGGAGGATGGCTGAAGTGGCGGCGGCTTACGGCTGCCCGGTGGTGCTGATGCACAACCGGGAGGAGCCGCTGTATGCGGATTTTCTGACGGATGTGAAGCATGATCTGCTGGATTCCGTGGCCATTGCCCTGAAGGCAG
The DNA here is from genome assembly GCA_023393235.1 of Bacillota bacterium. GTDB lineage: Bacteria > Bacillota > Bacilli > Paenibacillales > NBRC-103111 > Paenibacillus_AR. The sequence goes on from JAEWMH010000149.1 coordinate 28,632, forward strand.
GAGTGGACCCCGCCCGGATCATTCTCGACCCCGGGATCGGCTTCGCCAAAAACCAGGAGGAAAACCTCTATATGCTCCGCCATCTTGGGGAAATCGCCGCGCTGGGGTATCCGGTGCTGCTGGGCACCTCCCGCAAGCGGGTGATCCGCAACGTGCTGGATGTGGGGACTGATGAAGCGGATTCGGGAACAGCGGCGACTGTTGCATGGGGAATCGCCCAGGGTATGAATATAATGAGAGTCCATGATGTGCTGGGTATGTCCCGGGTAGCCCGGATGACCGATGCCATCCTCCATGCGGACTTGAGGCGGGATAACGATTAAACCAACGAATCATTCAGGAGGCGGCAAGGTTTGGATAAGATGGTTTTGAACGGCATGGAGTTTTTCGGCTACCACGGCGTATTTCCGGAGGAGAATAAGCTGGGGCAGCGTTTCTACATCGATGTGGAGATAGTTCTGGATCTGCAGGAGGCCGGCCGGCTGGATGACCTTTCGCTTACGGTGAACTACGCGGAGGTTTACGGTGTGGTGAAGGGGATTGCCGAAGGTCCCCCTTTCAAGCTGATTGAGGCGCTGGCCGAACGAGTTGCATCTGATCTTCTGCAAACTTATACTAGTATTTATGAAATTGCCGTGCGGGTGACCAAGCCTCATCCTCCGTTTGAAACCCATTTTGACGGGGTCACGGTACACATTCATAGAAAGCGGGCATAGACGCTGTATGAATCAGGCTCAACAAGAGTGGACAACGGCATACATTGGACTAGGCTCCAATTTGGGGAACCGGGAAGCTTGGCTGGCCGGGGCCGTCGGCCTTTTGGACGGTCATCCGGAGGTCAGGATTGCGGCAAGCTCCGCCATATACGAAACCGAACCGGTTGGCTATGTGGACCAGCCGGTTTTTTTGAATATGGCGCTGCGTGTAGAGACGCGGCTTCCGCCGGAGCGGCTGCTGGCCTTCATGATGGAGGTGGAGCAGCAGCTGGAGCGCAAGCGCGAAATCCGCTGGGGCCCCCGGACGATTGATCTGGATATGCTCTTGTATGGGGACTGCCGAATGGACTCCCCTGCATTAACCTTGCCTCATCCCCGGATGCTGGAACGGGCTTTTGTCCTGGTCCCGCTGCAGGATGTGCTGTTGCCCGAACCACGCCTCCAGGCGGAGCTGATTCGCGAAACACTGGACACGCTGGAAGGAAAGGAGGGCGTCAAACGATGGAAAGACAAGCTTTAGCATACCGGATACGCGCATTCCGCAAATTAAAAGGATTAACCCAATCGGATCTGGCGGATCGGCTGGGAGTGTCGTTGGCCATCGTAGGCACCATTGAACGGGGAACCCGCCGGGTGGACGAGCGTATGCTCGCCCGGATATCGGAAGCTCTGCAGGTGGATATCGACGAGCTGCTCCCTCCCGGTTCCGCGATGAAAGGAGACGCATAATGCTCAAGATCGGCAATGTGGCGGCAAAGAATAATGTGGTGCTGGCTCCCATGGCCGGTGTATGCAATCCGGCTTTCCGGCTGATCGCCAAGGAATTCGGCTGCGGTCTGATCTGCGCCGAGATGGTCAGCGACAAGGCGATTCTCCACGGCAATAAACGTACCATGGAGATGCTGTATGTGGATGAGCGGGAGAAGCCCTTAAGCCTGCAGATTTTCGGCGGTGACAAGGAGACGTTGGTGGAAGCGGCACGGTTTGTGGACCAGAATACCGATGCGGATATCATTGATATCAATATGGGTTGTCCGGTTCCCAAGGTGACCAAGTGCGACGCCGGTGCCAGATGGCTCTTGGACCCGTCCAAAATTGAAGAGATGGTTTCGGCTGTGGTGGAGGTTGTGGACAAGCCCGTTACGGTTAAGATGCGCAGCGGCTGGGATGAGGATCATATCTATGCGGTCCGTAATGCTCAAGCAGTGCAGAACGCGGGAGGGCAGGCGGTGTCCGTTCACGGGCGCACCCGGGTGCAGATGTACACGGGACATGCGGATTGGGATATCATCCGCGAGGTGAAGCAAGCCGTATCCATTCCTGTCATTGGCAACGGTGATGTCTTCACACCTGAGGATGCCAAGCGGCTGCTGGAGCATACGGGCGCAGACGGTGTGATGATCGGCAGAGGCGCCTTGGGCAATCCGTGGATGCTTTACCGTACTGTGGCGTATCTGACGGAAGGTGTACTTCCGCCTGAGCCGCTGCCTGAGGAGAAAATCCGCATTGCCATCCTGCATATGGACCGGCTTGTGGCGCTGAAGGGCGAGCATGTGGCGGTGAAGGAGATGCGCAAGCATTTGGCCTGGTATCTGAAGGGACTTCCCGGTGCGGCGCGGGTGAAGGATGTCATTATGGAAATGACGGAGCGGGACCTGATGGTAGCTGTGCTGGAAGATTTTGTGTCCAGGCTGGGTGAACAACCGGCAGCTGCGGAGGACGGAGAAGACGTCATTGTCCACTAGGATTACCGTTCTTTTCCTGTCATTGACATTTGGAAACCGTTGCAATATAATCATTCAATAATCAAGGCGCATCAAGCCGCTTTTCTTCGTGGTTGGACATCCTTGTCCCCTTGTCATTTTCATGCGACTTTACAATATAGTTATAATATTGAACCGTTTGGCTACGAAGCGGCGAGGCGGCTCCAGTGAGTTCATACGTACAGGGAACACGTTCCACAGGTATGAATAATATTCACACGACGGGAGAACAGATGGAATGAGCGAGAAAGAAATTATCCTTACTCCGGAAGGTCTGAAGAAACTGGAGGAGGAGCTGGAGCATCTGAAGTCCGTCAAGCGCCGCGAGGTTGCGGAACGGATCAAGGTGGCCATCGGCTACGGCGACATCAGCGAGAACTCCGAGTATGACGATGCCAAGAACGAGCAGGCTTTTGTGGAAGGGCGCATCATTACCCTTGAGAAGATGCTCCGCAATGCGCGCATCATCAATAATGAGGATGTGGACTTGAACGCCGTCAGCATCGGTTCTATCGTCACGCTGAAGGATATGGAATTCGGCGATACTGTGGAATACACCATTGTGGGCACCGCTGAATCCGATCCCTTCCAGAACAAGATCTCCAACGAAAGCCCGGTAGGCAAGGCGATCCTGGGCAAGCAGAAGGGATCACTGGTGGAAGTAAGCGTTCCCGCGGGAACCATCCAATACGAGATCATCGATATCAAAAAATAAAACATGGCTTACCTCATTCAAGGCCGATTCCGTCACAGGGACCGGCCTTATGAAGCGTAAAGAGGGGAAACCCTCATTTTGGCGCTATTGGGGAACGATTGGAATCCATAGGGGAGTGAATGAAAGTTAATGAGTCAGGAACTGGAATTAAACGAGCATGAACTGTTGGTCATCCGCCGCAACAAGCTGGACGAGCTACGCAATCTGGGGATTGATCCCTTCGGCGCGAAATTTGAGCGCACCCATAACGCCGCCGATATTCTGGCTGCGTATTCGGAGCTGCCCACCGAAGAGCTTGACGAGAAGAATGTCGAGGTTGTAATTGCTGGCCGTCTCATGCAAAAACGCAGTATGGGCAAAGCTTCTTTCGCCCATATTACCGACCTTACCGGACGCATTCAAATCTATGTCCGCAAGGATTCGGTTAGCGAGACGGAATACAGCGCCTTCGATATCCTGGACATCGGCGATATTATCGGAGTGAAGGGCCACGTCTTCAAGACCAAAACCGGAGAAACCTCCGTGAAGGCCAGCGCGCTCACCGTCCTGTCCAAGTCCCTGTATCCCCTGCCGGACAAATTCCACGGTTTGAAGGATGTGGAAATGCGCTACCGCCAGCGTTACGTGGACCTGATCATGAGCGAAGACGTGAAGCGCACCTTTGTTGCCCGTTCCAGGATCATTACTGCCATGCGCTCCTACTTGGATTCCAAGGGATATCTGGAAGTGGAAACTCCGACGCTGCATGCCATTGCCGGCGGCGCTGCTGCCCGTCCCTTCATTACCCACCACAATGCGCTGGACATGCAGCTGTATATGCGGATAGCCATTGAGCTGCATCTCAAGCGGCTGATTGTCGGCGGCCTGGAGAAGGTTTATGAAATCGGCCGGGTGTACCGCAATGAGGGTATCTCCACCCGCCACAATCCCGAATTCACTATGATTGAATTGTATGAGGCGTATGCGGATTACAAGGATATCATGTCTTTGGTTGAAAATATGATTGCCCATATTGCCCAAGAAGTGCTGGGCAGCACCAAAATCAACTATCAGGGCGTAGAGGTAGACCTGACACCGCAATGGAAGCGGATTTCCATGGTGGATCTGATCAAGGAAGTGGTTGGGGTTGATTTCAACGACCACATGACGGATGAAGAGGCTCACGCCATTGCCAAGGAGCATAAGGTTCCCGTCGAGCCCCATATGACCTTCGGTCATATTGTGAACCAGTTCTTCGAGACCTTCTGTGAAGAAACCCTGATTCAGCCTACCTTCGTGACCGGTCATCCGGTGGCGATTTCGCCTTTGGCCAAGAAGAATGATGCCGACCCGCGGTTTACCGACCGGTTCGAGCTGTTTATTGTGGCCCGTGAGCATGCCAATGCTTTCACGGAATTGAATGATCCTATTGACCAGCGGCAGCGTTTTGAAGCGCAGCTTGTGGAGCGCGAAGCCGGCAACGACGAAGCGCATGAAATGGATGAGGATTTCATCCGCGCGCTGGAATACGGCATGCCGCCAACAGGCGGTTTGGGCATCGGCATTGACCGTTTGGTGATGCTGCTGACCGACAGCCCTTCTATCCGGGACGTATTGCTGTTCCCGCTGATGCGTGACCGTGCGGGCGAATAATAAGCTGTAAGGATAAGGGCGCCTTCGGGCGCCTTTTTTTGTGGGCGGAGCTGGTGTTACAGCTATACTGCGAAGAACGTACTTGTGGCAAACGGAGTGTTCCCCGACACAAACGACATTCCATTACATGTCTGGGCAAAATGTTTTTTGATAGTGGGGCTTGTTTTTCTGTCTGGAGTATGTTACATTAATGTTCGCTCGCTTCCACGGTAACGCCGGAACGAGCGGAAGCCACAAAAATCAACAAAATGTGAGAATAAAAAAGGCTTGCATTCATAGGTGACAATGTGGTATATTAAAAAAGTCGCCTCTTGAAGAAGAGAACGACGAAGAAACAAACGAGCTCCTTGAAAACTGAACAACGAGCAGCAAAACAATGAAGCCAAACGTTTGAACAATTGAGCAATCA
>JAEWMH010000007.1 GCA_023393235.1 Bacillota bacterium
GCATAAACATGGTGGGGTATTTGGGTATCTTGTCATTGCCTTCGGGAACGCTGAGCACCGCCACCTTATGGTTTTGCCCCAGGTCATAACCGGACGGGCAGACCAGATTGCCCACATTCTCAATAAAGAGAATATCCGTCTCCCCCAGCTCAAACCGGGAGAGAATCTTGGTCACCATACGCGCATCCAGGTGGCAGCCGCCGCCGGTATTGATCTGCACCGCATTAACGCCCAAGGCGCGGATGCGGTCGGCATCCTTTTCCGTAGCCAGATCGCCTTCAATAACGCCCACCCGGTAACGCCCGCACAGCTGCCGGATGGTAGCCTCCAGCAGAGTGGTTTTGCCTGCGCCGGGGGAGCTCATCAGATTAATGGCCAACACCTTATGGCGTCCCAGCTGCTCCCTTATATAAGCCGCTGCGGTATTGTTGTCCTTCAGCACATCCTCATTCAATACAATTTCCATTGCCGGAACGGAACCTGCCTGCAGAAGTCAGACGGAGTTGGTTAAGGCAAATCCATATTCATCAGGTTGTATTCCCTCCCGGGAAAGGTGTGACTTGGAGGCTCAAACACGTTTTGCCGGCCTTGATGAATAAAATATGTAAGGGTTCAAAGCCGTCAAAAAACTCGCCCTCAAGTCACCCCTTCCCTCACAGTCATTCAACATGAATATGGATTCGCGCCCTTCAGTCCGACTCCTAGGCCGTGTTTGCAAACACGCCCTAGCAGGTTCCTACCTCCCTTCATAGGATATCACTCTGAATTCCTCGCCCCCGGTGATCCGGCCGCTGGGGAATCGGCACACGGGGCACATGGCTGCAGCCGCATGCTGCTCAGGCACATACTCCAGCCCGCACAGCACACAGGATGCCCGGGCCGGCTGCAGCTCCATCGTAAGCCCCGCCTCCCGGGCAAGCATCGCCGCCCCGTCCGCCTTGTACATATCGAAAGCCATCTCGAGGGCATCCGGCAGAGCATTGCTCAAGGCCCCGACCAAAAGCCGCACGTGCGTAACCTCCGCAAAGCCGCGTGCTTCCGCATCCCGTCTCACCAGGTCAAGCACATCCCCCATCAGCGACAGCTCATGCATCAATATTCCTCCCTGGCAGGAAGTCCGATCTGGAGAAGCGTATTGGCCCGCCTTACAGGAAGCTGCGTAAGCCGTGTATCCTCACCCAGACTGTACTGGCTGTCACAGGCAAAACATTTCATTTCGCCGGAATAGGACAAATAGTGCAAATGCTGCTTGCAGAACGGGCACAATGCGCTGTACGCTCTCCATTCACCGGCCTCCCGGTTAAGCAGGAACGGATGCCCTGCCGACTGCTCCATCACAGGCCACATCCGGGGAGGAGCAATCGTATGGTAGGCATATCCGCTCAGCTTATCGGCAAGTTTGGTCAGCTTCCTCACATCCCGCTCCACCAAAGGTCCCGCCGCTTCCCGGATCGCCCCGGCCACGCCCTTTTTCAGCTCCCTCATAAAATCCCTTCGGTCCAAGAGGCAGCCCTCCATTCCCGGATTTGCCCGTGCACCAGCTCCGTTAATGCAGCCAGACGCTCACGCACTGTATCTGACAAGCCAATGCCGAATTCCAGCGAAGCGGGCTGCACTCCGAACAGCACCATTTTGGCAGGCACCCGCTCCCTGATCCGTGCAGCGAACAGCACCTCCTGGAAGCCCAGCTGGTGCACCGACATTTTCACATTGCAATACGCCGGTATATCCTCCCGCTCCACCGTGTACACAAACCCCGGCAGCTCCGGACCGTTGATGGAATCCAGCAGGATCAGCTGATCCGTGTCCTCCACCGGCCCCAGCAGCCTGATGCCGTCCGTAGAGCCTTCAATGATTTCCACATTTTCCACACCGGCCAGAGCCTCCTCCAAAAAGGGCAGCACATGAATGCCTACTCCCTCATCGGTATAGAGGGTGTTGCCCAGTCCGATGACTGTGATCTTCTCCGGTCCGGCACGGTTCAAGGTGTTTCCCGCCTCCAAGCCGCCGCTCATGCTCAGGCTTTCCATAGGTCCGCTACTCATGCTCCGCATCCTTTTGAGCCGCCCCTGCCATGGGCTGTATTTCCCCTCCGTGGGTTTCTACCTTATTCTTTTTTTCCGTTTTGAACCCGGTGAAGATGGAGCTCATGGTGCCGTTTTTCTCCAGCCAATCCTCCCGGAAGGACAGGTACACATGGATGACGATGAAAATGATGAAGACCCAGGCCATCAGATGGTGCCAGGAACGGACCGAGAAGCTGCCCCCGAAGAGGAAGGGCACCCAAGCAAACAGCTTGCCGAAGAAGGATTCCGGCTGCGGCTCGAAATACAGATAAAATCCGGTAAACATGGCCACAATGGAGCCGCCGCCCATCAGCACCAGATAGGTGAGCTGCGCCAGCGGGTTATGTCCGGTATAATGCGGCTTGCGGTTTTTCATCAGCAGGTAAAACTTCACAGTCTGAAAGATTTCTTTCCAGAAGGCCAGCCTCAACACATTGGTGGTGACGAAGGAATTGCCTTTGAACACCCAATAGAGACGGAAGATCATATTGGCGGTAAACAGGAAGGCCGCAAAAAAGTGGATGTACCTGACCCAGCCCATCAGGAAGGTATAATAGGCCTCTTCGCCGGTGGTAGAGCCCACGACCGGGTTGCCAATGTACAATCCGGTGAGAATCAAGAGCATAATGGCACCGGCGTTGATCCAATGGAATACCCGCACCGGCAGCTCCCACACGTAGACCTTAACCACGTCCTTGGAAAGCTGCTCCATCTTCACCTTCCGTTTGCCCTTCAGCACAATTTCTGACCGGGGGTGATCCGCTTCATGCTTCGGGTCAGCAGCAGGCTGAACGCCAACGGGGGAATGCAGCGGCGGCTCGCTCATGCTCATGGCTCTTCCCCCTAACCGATCCGTATGTCTACGGCAGATTGATTTTGCAGGTCCGTCATGTGCACCGCACAGGCCAGGCACGGATCGAAGGAGTGGATAATCCGCAGAATCTCCAGCGGCTGGTGCTTATCTGCCACAGGCGTACCCGTAAGCGCCGCCTCATAGGCGCCTTTCTGGTTTTTGCCGTCCCGCGGGGAAGCGTTCCAGGTGGAGGGCACCACAGCCTGGTAATTGGCGGTTTTGCCGTTTTCGATGTTGATCCAGTGGCCCAATGCGCCGCGTGGTGCTTCGATCCAGCCTACTCCCTGTGCCTTCTTCGGCCAGGTGGAGGGTTCCCATTTGGCCTTGTTGAAGGTGGTCTGGTCGCCATGCTTGATATTCTTCAACAGCTCATCCATATCATTGCGCATCCAGCCGCCGACAATCTGCGCCTCCAGCCCCCGGGCCAAGGTCCGGCCCAATGCGGACTTCAACGCGGTAAGCGGCACGTTCAGCTTCCGCAGACTGTCATCCACACTCTGGACGAATTCCGGCTTTTTCGCAGCGTACCCCAGCAGCACCCGGGCCAACGGCCCTGTTTCCATGGGCTTTTCCTTCCACCGGGGGGTCTTGAGCCAGCTGTACTTGTCGTTGGTGTTCAGCGTATCGTAGCGGCCCTTGGGTCCCGTATAGTGGAAGGTGGTTTCCCCCTCCCAGGGATGGCGGCCGCCGGTGGTTTTGCCGTCGTAGGTGTACCATGAGAAGTCGATCCATTCCTTGATCTGCTCCGGGTCCTTGGGGTTCACATCGTGGATCTCATTGAGGTTGCCGCCAAGGATGATCCCACGGGGCATCCGGTACATGTTGATGTCGCGGATATCTCCCGTGGAGAAGTCGCCATAACACAGGTAATTGTCCAGCCCGCCGCCATAGGTCCAATCCTTATAAAAGGATCCGATCGCCTGCAGATCAGGCAGGTACACCTGCTCCACAAACTCGATGGCCTGATCGATCAGCTGGGATACATGCATCAGGCGTTCGGCATGGATGCCGTTGTCGCTGTTGATGTCGATGGGAGTAGCCATTCCGCCCACCAGATAGTGGGGATGGGGATTTTTCCCGCCGAATATGGTGTGGATCTTCACAATTTCCTTCTGCCAGTCCAGCGCTTCGAGATAATGGGCCACAGCCAGCAGGTTGATCTCTGGCGGAAGTCTGTAGCCCGGATGCCCCCAATAGCCGTTAGCAAAAATCCCCAGCTGCCCGCTGTCCACGATTTTTTTCACCTTGTCCTGAATGTCCTTGAAGTAGCCGGGTGAGGACTTGGGCCACTTGGAGAGGGACTGGGCCAGGGTGCTGGTGGCCTTGGGATCAGCCTTCAGAGCATTGACCACATCCACCCAATCGAAGGCATGGAGGTGATAAAAATGAACCACATGATCGTGCAGCATGATGGTGGCGTTCATAATTTCCCGGATCAGATGGGCGTTCCGGGGGATCTTGATGTCCAAGGCGTCCTCCACGGAACGCACGGCCGCCAGTGCGTGGGTGGTGGTGCATACGCCGCAGATGCGCTGCACATACGCCCATACGTCCCGGGGGTCCCGGTCCTTCACAATCAGCTCCAGGCCGCGGATGGCTGTACCGGAGCTGAAGGCGTCCTTGATGACGCCGTTGTCTATGTCCGCCTCAATCCGCAGATGGCCCTCTATCCGTGTAACCGGGTCGACTACTATCCGTTCGCTCATACCGATGCGCCGCCTCCTATCCCGCTATTCGGGCCCTGTCCCGGAGGAGGACCGCTCTTCTTCGGTTTATCATCATGGCGGCTTGCCGTTTCATCATGGCTGTCTGCCGCTGCGTGTTTCTTCCCGTCCATCATCTTTTTGACGGCGGTAGCTCCGGCATGGATGGCTACGCCGCCCACGGTGCCGCCAAGGAGCCCCAAGCCCACCAGGTCCGGATTGATGGTGGTCTGGGTACCGGGAATCTGGGATACCCGCGTGGTGAACGGCCCCATATCCCAGAAGGCGTTCTCCGAGCAGCCGATGCAGGGATTGCCGGACTGAATGGGGTAGCTCACACCGCCGTTCCAGCGCATTTCCGCACAGGAATTGTAGGTGGTGGGACCCTTGCAGCCGACCTTATACAAGCAATATCCCTGCTTCAGACCCTCATCGTCGAAGGATTCCACAAACAGCCCGGAATCAAAATACGCGCGCCGGTTGCACTTGTCATGGATGCGGTGCCGGTAAAAAGCCTTCGGCCGGCCCTGGGCATCCAGCTCCGGCACAGACCCGAAGGTCAGCACGTGGGCAATGACGCCGGTCATGACTTCCGCGATGGGCGGGCAGCCCGGCACCCGGATCACCGGCTTATCCTTGATGACGTCGGTAATGGGCATCGCCCCTGTGGGATTGGGGCCCGCTGCGGCGATACCGCCCCAGGAGGAGCAGCTGCCGTAGGCAAGAATCAGCTTAGCCTTCGCCGCCGTTTCCAGCAGCACATCCTTGGCGGGAACGCCGCCCACCATCAGGTATTCGGCGTTTTTGGGCACACTGCCCTCCACCGCCAGCACATATTCCCCGGCATACTCCTCGATCACCTTCCGGCGCGCCTCCTCCACCTGATGCCCGGAAGCAGCGGACAGCACCTCGCTGTACTCCAGCGAGATCATATCGAACAACACGCTCTCCAGCTTCGGATGTGTCGTCCGGATAAAGGACTCCGAGCAGCCTGTGCAATCCTGCATCTGCAGCCAAATCACCGGAACCCGCTTGGCCGATTCGACTGCCTTGACCACCTTCTCTTCAAGGGTGATATCCAGCCCCATCACTGCCGTAAGCACCGTGCACATCTTCAAAAAATCCCGCCGGGTAACCCCTCTTTCCATTGCCGTTTCATAAATGGTCTTCCTGCCGGCCACCTTGCTCACCCCCATGTTGCTTCTCGTTCAACATTTGTAAGCCTTTACATCATCATCGCACATGAAACAAGGATGCGGTATCGGAAAAACCGGCAGTCCTTGCCGGGAATTTCCCTACACGGAAAGCTGGGAAGAATGCCGACCTCAGACTTTTGGCAAAAAAATAGACCGTTACCCGGATAGGTGCGGGGCGGTCTATTTGTTGTTTCCTATAAGTAGGGGTGTGGACTCAATCAGCGGATTACCTTAAACAGAGGCGTTCCAGTGGCTATCGGCGGCATTCCCGTGGCGTCCCCGTTCTAACGGCGGCTACAGCCGCTATTTGCCCTCATAATGCCCATTTCAAAATCTAACGGCGCCCAGGGCCGCTATTATGGCTAAACAGCTTGCGGGAAGCCTGATTTCCTTCATATAACGGCTCCTGCTTCCGTTAGAATTTCGGCACCCCTGTTTTGGAGCAAATAAAGTCTCCTGCTTCCGTTAGCCGCCGCCTCCCTGATTAACCTGATCTCCCGCCACAGGCCCCGGTCACATACACCCGTCACATACCTTTACCTATTTACTCCCCTTCAGCATCTCCCCTATCGCGCCGATGCTGCCCAGGGTTTCCACCGCCTTGGTGGGGATAAATACCTTATTGGCCGCTCCGTTGGCTACCTCGCCAAGCGCCTCCAATGCACGGTAGGTCAGCACCTGCTCGTCAAGCCCGGCCTCCCGCAGCAGCTGGATGCGGAGCTTCTCCGCGTCGGCGATGGACTGGATTGCCTTGGCTTCGCCCAAAGCCTCCAATTCCTTCGCCTGCCTGACCCCCTCCGCCTGCCGGATGCGGGCCTCCTTCTCGCCCTCCGCCTTCAGGATCTGGCTTTGTTTATTGCCCTCGGCACGCAGAATCATGTCCTGTTTGGCCGCTTCGGCCTCCAGGACCATGGCCCGTTTGCTGCGCTCCGCCTTCATTTGTTTGTCCATGGCATCCTGGATGTCGCTGGGCGGCTGGATGTCGATGACCTCCACCCGTTCGATCCGCACGCCCCATTTTTCAGTGGCCTCATCCAGTGCAACCCGGATGTCGGTGGAGATTTTTTCCCGGCCGGACAGGGTTTCGTCCAGCTCCATCTTGCCGATAATCTGCCGCATGGTGGCGGTGGTAATGTTCCGCACCCCGTACACATAATCGGAAATTCCGTATGTAGCCTGCTCCGGACCCGTCACCTGGTAGAAGATGATGGTGTCGATTTTGACCTGGACATTATCCTTGGTTATGACCGTTTGCGGCGGCACATTAGCCTGCTGGACCCGCAAATCGTGATAGGTCCGCACATGGTCGATAATCGGAATCAGGATATTGATACCCGGTGTCAGCAGGTGATTGAACTTGCCCAGCCGTTCCACCACACCCACCTTCTGCTGCGGGATGATCTTGACCGACAGCGAGATAAACACCACGGCCAGTACCACAATCAGGATCGGAATTGCGTAAATCATTTCTTCATCCTCCTCTTTTGGCCACCTGCAGTAAAGCGCTCCCACGTTCTACTACCACAACCGTCTCGCCCTTCCTCAGAATTTCCTCCGATTCCGCGCTCCACAGCTCACCGCCCACCTTCACAATCCCTCTTTGGCCGGCGCCAATCTCCTCGATGACCGTTCCTTCTTTGCCGACCAGCTCGTCAACGGCATCCTTAAAGCCTCTTGCCTTCACAAGCCTCCGGGTTAACGGTTTGGTGAACACCGTCAGAAGCAGCGCAACCACGCAGCCTGCCACCACCTCTGCCACCCATGCTCCCGGAATAATAAAATCCACTATCATAGCCGCCAATGCGCCTATCCCCAGCCACAGCAGATAAAAGGTCAGCGTCAGCATTTCCGCTAATACCAGGAGACCGGCCACAATCAGCCATATCAGCCACAAGTCCATTTTTTCACCTGCCCTTCAGCACTAAATGTATTCGCGGCGCAGCAGACAAAGACCAGGTCCCGGTAAAAGCCTTAGACCGTTCAAGCCTTGCTGGCAAAATAAAAAACCGTGCCGGAGCGACTGCCCCTACACGGTTTTATCGGAAATAATATTATGCTTCAACGCGTACCGGACCATGTCCGACCGTTTGGTAAGATTAAGCTTCTCGCGGATCCGGGTTTTGTAGGAATCCACCGTTTTGATGCTGACCGCCAGCTGCTCGGCGATTTCCTGCTGGGTATGCCCCAAGGCAATCAGCAGCAGCACCTCCTGCTCCCGCGGACTCAGCACCTCCTCCTGCACCTCATCGCTAGCCGTCTTGCCCCCCGGTTTGTGGAAGCCCCCCAACAAGGTGGGATAAATGTAGCGTTCCCCCTCCATTACCGCCCGGATGGCAATGATCAGTTCCGTATCCACAGCCCGTTTCAGCACATAGCCGGACGCCCCGGCCTCCATGCTTTCCTGCCAATAGGCATCATCGGAATAGGTGGAGAGCATTAGCACTTTAATGGAAGGATCATGCTCCTTCAGCTGCCGGGTGCATTCGATACCGTCCATAACCGGCATGCTCACATCCATGATCACCAGATCAGGCTTGCACCCGCGGGCCAGGAGCAGCGCTTCGTCACCCCGGCTGGCTTCCCCGATAATATTGAAGGCCGGATCTGCCTGAAGCACATTCTTCAGACCAGAACGGAACAGCGGATGGTCGTCCGCCAACAGAACACGTATGGGTTGCATGGTGACACTCCTCTTCCCGCAGGCCCATCAGCCCGCATAGGTTTCCTTGCCGGCAAACAACGGGAGATTGACAAACACAGTCGTCCCCGATCCGAAGCCGGATTCAATTTTTAGGGACCCGTTCAGCAGCACGGCACGCTCCTGCATCCCGCGCAGCCCCAAATTGGACCGTGTAGGCTCACGCCCCAGCACCTGCTCCACGTCAAAACCTGCCCCGTCATCCTCCACAATAACCGAAAGCTGGCACTGCTTGCGGCTGATGATTACACTGACATTCCTCGCTCTGGCATACCGGGCCACATTGGTCAGCGCCTCCTGGATAATCCGGTAGACGGAAATTTCGATCTCCATGGGCAGCCTGATCTCATCCAACCCCAGCATGCATAAATCCGCATCGATCCCGTATTTGCTCCGGTATTGCTCCATGTACCGTTCCAGCGCAGTGGCAAGCCCGTATTTGTCCAGAACACTGGGCCGCAGCTGCCATGCCAGATCATGAACCTCCTCCAGCGTTTCCTGCACCAGCTGGCGAAGCCCGCGGAGCTGCTCATGCCGCTCCAATTCGGTTTTTTTGTCCGCCAGAACGCTTAAGCCCAGCAGAATGGAGGTCAGGGATTGGCTGGTTTCATCATGAAGCTCCCTGGCAATCCGCTTCCGCTCCTCCTCCTGAGCCTGGATGACCTTATCCAGCAGCTGCAGCCGGAGTGCTTCCTTTTGCTTCAGCTCATGCCAAAGACGCAGATTCTCCGCCGTCACGTATATTTGGTTGGCCAAGGACTGGAGAACATTGACGGATTGCGTGTTCAGCGGCAAATAGCTGCATACGGCCAGCTGGCCAATCCGGTTGTCCGCTCTCCCCACGGGAAACACCAGATAATGAATGGACACGATCGAGCAATAACATTCCCGCCCCTGGAGACGCTCGCAGCGGTCACAGGGGCATTCCACAATCTTGTAGGGCAGGTCCAGGTACTCGCCCACAACGTTGATCTGAATCACAGCGGAATGGAGCTGGAGATCCGATACCGCCCGCTTCAAAAACTGTTCCAGCATGGCCTGCATTTCCGGAATGGAGCGAACTTGGCCACTCAGCTCATTCAATAATGAAAGCTCCCTGTTCTGCAGAAGAATTTCCTGTCGCTCCTCCAGCTGCTTGTTGCCCATCAGCAGTTTGGCAAACAGGCTGCGGAGAATATCCAGGCTTCTCCGTTTCACCAGGAGCAGCCACTTCCGCAATGATATCTTCCGGATAAACCGGAATAGCTTCGGAATGTTCAGAATCCATGCTTTTACCTGCATACCGGTATCCCTCCGCAGCCTGTAATGCTGTCCCTGCCTTGTTGATGATGCTTCCTGCCGTTCATGCAGCAAATGCAAAAAATGCCCTGGCATCCGGGCATGCTGCACCATGGTGCTGCTTTGTCGCTCAAATTATACCATGGCGGCATAAAAGCCAACAAGACACCAATGGATTTTCCGGAAATGCCGCTCTTTGGAAAAACTCCGTAAAACCCCGCCGAGGAAAAAGCAAAAATGTATATATTTATGTAAATAAAAAGCCTGTAAACCCGATTTTTGGAAAAATCAGATGTACAAGCCTTTTCAATAATGGTAAAATATAGATGATCCTACCACCAAACTCCTTGCAGCTCTTTTTTATCCTTGAGAGCACTCAAGATATGTTTCTTTTCCGTTTCGCTGATCTCAGCAGCTGCAGAAAATACCGGTTCGTGATGGGATTCAGCGCGCAATTTTTCTTTCAGACCTCTGATAGTTTCATAAAGCCCGGGAGATAAGGATATCGCTTGCATACTATCACCTCTTTTTTTGTCGTTTTCACTTCCATTATATCACGTAAATTCCAAATATAAATAGAAAGGTGCAAAATTTTGTCATGAAAAGGACTGTTTTTGCGCGGTTAATTCTATTATTTTTTATGACCTTTCAAATTTGGGCCCTTATCCTGATGTTCCGTTACCCGCTAACCGGTATTAACCTTGAGCGAAATGCTGCCCAAGAATGGACGATCTCCAGCTTTGAAGCTTATAGCATCGCCTCCAAACTGGATTTCCGGATTGGGGATGTGATTATCGAGGTCAACGGGATTGCCCCCGACAAGCATGAATCCGTCCGGCTCTTCAAAAGCATCGACCAGGCGGACACCATCAAAGCCAGCCGGAGCGACATACCGGTTGTTGTTAATCTGCGCGGCATCTCCTCCATTTCGGCCTATGATATTGTTGCGCTGCTGGCGGAGATTTCCAGCTTCTTGATTGCCGGTCTTCTGGCAGGAAAGGTCAAACACTCCCCTTCATCCTTCTACCTCTCCGGAATCTTCCTGAACATCGCAGCCATATTCATGAGTCTGACCACCTCGGTCAGAGGAGATCCCTCCGGCAAATTGCTGATCGGAACCTTTATCATGTTCCTGCCGGTTATCTTCTATAAATTCCTGCATGAATATCTGGTTGAGAAGGGTACCTCAGGATTTCCTTACCACTGGGGAAAATGGTATTGTATGCTGCTTGCCGTCCCTGTTTTGATTCAATTGTTCTATATTTTGGGCTTAACCGGCTCTGTGCAATTATACGAATGGGTCAGCAATATGATCCTGGGTGTCAGCATTCTGGGGATTTCGGGAGACTTTGTGCTGCTCTTTTACTTTTACCGGAAATATAAGAAGGATAACCATCATATTGCCGTTCTGATCCGGACCGTCTTTTGGTCCTTGTTTCTTTCCCTTTCGCCTATTATGCTCTTATCCTTTTTTCCCCGTTTTCTGTTTGGGCATGAGTGGCTAAGCTCGCTGCAGATGAGCTGGTTCATCTTCCTGTTCCCGCTGACCTTCGTGTATCTGCTGGCCACCCGGCGCTTATATGATATTTACTTGATCACCCGGCGCATTCTTTTCACTGTAGTCATTGCCATTATTCCCAGTCTGCTTTTTACGGGGGCGGCCAAGCTGCTTTTTGGGGATGCCGCTAACGGGGAACGGCTGGCTCTGGCCTTTTTCATTCAGGTGATAGGCATATCCTTCGTTTTGTACATTCTCGAGAACCTCACAACCCGTTTGGAGCCGGCCTTATTCCCCAGGAAATACAGGCTCCAGCTGGCCTTGAAGAAAATTTCCCGGAACCTGGGCACCATCTCTACCTTTCAGGAAATGCGGGAAATCATTCTGAAGGATATTGTAGACACGCTGGAGGTAACCGGGGCAGCCATTATGCTTCTGGAGGAAGGCAAGGAGGAGCTTATTGCCGTAGGGGTAGCGGAGCATGGGAAGATTCTTCGGCTGATCGAGGAAAAAAAACAGGAGGATTCCGGTTATGTCTGCTTTGCCATCACCCGGCAGGAGGGCTACACCGCTTACCTGGCCGTTTCACCCAAACGCTCCGGCACTATGCTGGGTCATGAGGAGATGCATTGGCTCCAGCTGATTCTGACCTACCTGGCGGTTTCCCTGGAGAATGTGCAGCTGATCCGCAAGCTGGACAACAAGATCCAAACTCTCTCCTCCGTGGTGCCCAAGGAAGAGGAGGCCGGCAATCTGCAGTGGTTCCGCAAGCTGATGTTCGGGCTGCAGGAGAAGGAGCGGGTCCGGATTGCCATGGATATCCACGACAGCACCATGCAGGACCTGTTCTTCCTCAAACGGAGGCTGGAGACGGTGCAGGACGAGCATATGCTGACAGCCGAAGGGACGAAGGCTCTGGGGCAGGCTGCGCGCTATATTGATATGATAAATGCAGGTTTGCGGCAAAGCTGCTTCGAGCTTCATCCGTATCTGCTGCGGGATATCGGGCTGGTGGCTACGCTGGGGAAGCTGCTGCAGATGGAGCGGGCTGCCAACGATTTCCGGATTGACTTCTCTACCACGGATATTGCTCCTATCGAGGAGGTGGATATGGAGGTCAAGCAGCATGTGTTCCGTATGGTGCAGGAGCTTCTGAACAATGCCAACAAATATTCACGCGCCTCTGTGGTCTGCATCTCGCTTCAGCTTCATATGGGAGCCCTGCGGGTTGAATACGCCGACGACGGAGTGGGGTTTGAGGAGAAGCGCCCTGTGATCAGGGAAATTGGCTCCTCCGGACGGGGCATCGAACAGATGAAGAGCCGGGTATTGTCCATGAACGGCAGCTACGGGCTTTCCACCTCTCCAGGCAAGGGAGTGACCTTCTGGGCGCGGTTTCCAGCAGGATCCCAGCTCAATAGAGCATAAGAAAACGGCATCCCTTACATAAGAGATTGTTGGGCTGATTATTGCAATCAACCGAACAATCTCTTTTTCTATTGGTGTATGAGCGGGAAGATGATAGACTTGTGGAAGCATACTAACAGAAGGCAGGAATTGGACGATGTGGAAGCGTAATATCATGCGGGCAGTGGTGATTTTTTTTATAGCGTATCAAATTTGGGCTTTGTTCATCGTGTTCCGGTATCCGTTAATCGGCATAAATCTGGAGCAGGACAACAGCGGTAATTGGATTATAAGTAGCATAGATGAAGCAAACATCGTGAATAACACGGGTATACAAGCAGGAGACAGGATCATCTCCATTAACGGCAGTGACCCGGATGCCTATCGGTTCGTTCAACTCTGGCGTACCGTGGACCAGGCTGATGAATTTGTTGTCAATAGGGACGGAGTCCTCCTGGAGGTACGCGTGCGGGACTTGCCGCTTCTGTCCGTGTACGATACCATAAGTTTTCTTGCGGAATTTTTCAGTCTGCTGCTTGCAGTCATTATCTATAAACGTGTGCGCAATTCACCATCGGCCGTTTACTTGTCGGCGGTTTTTTTGGATATTGCCTTCATTTTCATGAGTCTCGCCACCTCCATCCGGGGAGATTCCTCCGGCAAGTTTTTAATCACTTTTTTTATGATGCTGATGCCAGCCCTCTTTCTTCACTTCTTCAATGCATTCCTGCAGGAAAAAGGCTCTTACGGGTTTCCGAACAGTTTAGTAAGGGGATATCTTTATGTCATTGCCCTTCCTGTTGTTCTTAATGCCTTAACTTTCTTTACAACGATGCACACGGTAGAATTGTATTTTTTCAGTAGAATTTCCACACTGGTCATCAGCGGATTGGGTGTTATCGGCTGTCTGGCGCTTCTGATCCGCTCCTATGTTAAACACCGTAAAGAAAAAAGTCCCTTAGCCTTTATTGTAAAAACGGTTTTTTGGGCGTTGTTCTGCTCCGTGGCTCCGGTCATTCTGCTTTCCTTTGCACCTAAGGTGCTGTTGGGCTATGAATTAGTCACTTCTCTCTTGATGAGCTGGTTTATTTTTTTATTCCCGCTGGCCTTTGTGTATCTGCTGGCTACACGGAGGCTCTACGATATTGATCTCATCAGCAGGCGCATGTATTTCACTACGGCTATCGCCTTTCTTCCCAGCCTTTTGTTTATGGGGCTGATCAAACTTCTGTTTGACGAGACGGCTACGGGAGAACAGCTGGCTTTGGTGTTTTTTATCCTGCTCACTGGTACCTCCTTCATCCTGTATTCCCTGGAAAATCTGACGGCCAAGCTGGAGCCTACCCTGTTTCCGCGCAAATACCGTTTGCAGATGGCGCTAAAAAAGATTTCCCGCAATCTGGGTATGATCTCCAGCTTTCAGGAAATGCGGGAGATTATACTGAAGGATATCGCCGAAACACTGGAGGTGCGGGGTGCAGCCATTATGCTCCGTTCCCAAAGGGAGACGGAAATGATCGCAGTGGGGAATGTGGATGAAAAACTGGCGGAAAAACTGATCGAGGAGGATTTGCCGGAAAACGGCCCATATACCTGCTTTGAGATTACACAGCAGGAGGATTTCACCGCTTATCTGATTGTAACCGAAAAAAATACCGGCACCATACTGGGGCAGGAGGAGGTCAATTGGCTGCACTTGATTCTCACCTATCTGGCAGTTTCCCTGGAGAATGTGCAGCTGATCCGCATGCTGGACAATAAAATTCAAACCCTCTCCTCCCTGGTTCCCAAGGAGGCGGATGCGGAGAACATCCGGTGGTTCCGCAAGCTGATGTTCAGTCTTCAGGAAAAGGAACGGGTCCGCATTGCCATGGATATTCATGACAGCACCATGCAGGATCTATTCTTTCTGAAGCGCCGGCTGCAGACCATCCACTCCCAGCATATGCTTTCGCCGGAGGGGCAAACCTCCTTGGATGCCGCCGCCGACTTTATTGATATGATCAACGCGGGTCTGCGGCAAAGCTGCTTCGAGCTTCATCCTTATATACTCCGGGACATCGGGCTGGTGGAGGCGTTAAACAAGCTGTTTCATGTGGAGCGGGCAAACGCCGAGTTCAAAATCGAGTTTTCCGTTACTGGCATCCAATTGATCGAGGAGCAGGGGCTGGAGGTCAAGCAGCATCTATTCCGGATGATCCAGGAGCTTTTGAACAATGCCAAAAAATATTCCCGCGCCTCCGAAATCGAATTTCTGCTGCAATACCGGGAAGGCTGTATTGAATTGGAGTATTCCGACGACGGTGTAGGTTTTGAGGAACGGCAGCCCGCGGTCCGGGAAGTCGGCTCCTCCGGCCAAGGCTTAGAACAGTTGAAAAGCAGAGTGCTGTCCCTGGACGGCAGCTACGAGCTATCCACCTCTCCGGGCAAGGGGGTCCGCTTCAGCGCCCAAATACCCGTGAGCGCTGCATAAAGTGCCAAGCAGACAGGGCCATCACCGGCGCAAAATACACGCACCATCCCATCAGAGCATAAATCCCTCCGTTGCCGCCGCTGCCTTCCGGGAAAACATCCAGTGTCGGCATCACCACACAAACCGGAAAAAAGAGGCCGTGGAGCATCAGCATCCACTTCAGCGCTTTATCCCCGGGGGCTGTTGGCATCATGGAGAGCCCGATCAGGAAAGTGGACAGCGCCATTAGTCCGTATCCGAGAAGATCCAAGCCAAACGTCCAGCTTCCCTGCTGGAAACGGAACACCCGGAGCACCTCCGGGCCTGCGGCATCCTGCGCCACTGTAGTCAGCTGAGTGTAATAAACCAGGTTGGTCAGCAGAGAATACACAGCGGCAATGACAATCCCTGCTCCTGCCACACCCTTCCGGTCAGCCGGAGCCTCCTGGGCAAGAGCGCAGGCCGTGCCGATATAGGCCCAGCTCAGCACCAGGCAGGACCAATAATTCAAGCCGTCGTTTACGATGACGAGTCCTATCAGGAACAATACCGTGCAGACCAGTGCAGACAACGATGAAATTAACCCGAATTTATGATTCATGGACATCACTCCTAAATAAGCGTTCCGCCATCCAGCCGATAAAGCGGTCGCGCTCCTCTTTGTTTTCCATATCATATCCGAACAGCTCCCGGCTCTGTTCCTTCCTCAAAAAAGCCGACTGGATAAGGGCGGTTAAGGCAAATACCGCTGTTTTTACGTTCAGAGTCGCTGGATCGCCGCTGCTGCTCTTTCCCCCTTGCCAGGCAGCAGAAAATCCCGCCATGGTCAGGGCGGTATTATCCTGCAGTGCAGGCTGGGTCAAGTCGCCAAGAATCGAAATCCGCGAGATAGCCGGATTGGCCGCGAGGAAATCGGCGACCTGCCGCGCCACAGCCGTGATCCGTACAAGCGGGCTGTCAGCCGCGGCAACGGAAGGACGGAAATTCTCAATCACACCGGTAATGATCCGCTGGACACAAAGCTCCACTAGTCTTTCCTTGGTCTGAAAATGATAATGAATCAGGCTGATGCCGATACCCGCCTTTTCGGCGATCATCCGGGTGGTAATCTCTCCGATATTGCCGTTTCCCTGTTCAATAAGCTCAATGGTGCTGCGGATAATCCGTTCCTTCATTTCCTCCGCTTTCTTCATCTGGGGCTCCTCTCTCCTAAAACTGATCATTGATCAGTTTCAGAGTAACATGAAAAGCCCTCTTCATCAAGAGGGCTATAAGGCGGGGGCCGGAATGTTTCTACAGGGTTTCAATAAACCGTTCCAGCTCATTGGCTACAGCATACAGGCTAGCCCGGTTCTCGAATTCATCCCGGGTCACAGGCATGGGAAGCAGCTTGTGGTATTCCCGGATGCTGCGGAGCTTCTCTCCCAGATGGGGCGAAGGAATGCCGCCGCTCATATGCGCGTTCATCTCCTCGATCAGCTCCCCGATCCGGTGGCCCTGCTCCATCTGGATGGAGATGCCGGAAACCGCCGGGAGCATCCGGTCGAGTATTTCATACTGCCGGCGTTTCAGGCTGAAATAATGCCGGTAGGAATTGTCCTTGCGGTGCAGGCTGTTTTCGTCGTCGAGGACAGCCAGCTCGGAGGCTTTGCGGAGGGTGTCCCCCAGAAGCAGCAGCTCCTTGCCGTCCCAGGAGGTTTGCCCTTCCTTCAGATACAGAGAAATTTCCTTCAGAATGGCGGCAATGAGACCGTCCACCTGGTCCTTGTGCCGGTTCAGCTCCTTGTCGATGCTGGGCATATACCAGTTCACGGCCAAGGCCACACCCAGACCGATGAGAATGACGCAAACTTCGTTCAGGAAAAAGCTCCATTCCCATTGCCCGTGCATGTAGACATGCATCACGATTACAATGCTGCTGGCAATTCCCTGGTGGATGCCAAGACGTACCGTCAGCGGGATAAAGAACAGCAGCAGTATGAGAAACGCATATGCGCCGTATCCGATGGCTTCAAACAGCAGGGTAGAAGCGAACAGGGAGATGAGGCAAGCAAAGAGGCGGCTCAGGGCCGCCTGAAAGGATTGTTTGCGGGATTTCTGAATGCAGAGCAGGGTCAGGATTCCCGCCGCGGTAAAATATTGCAAGCCCAGCGATTGGGCGATAAAGACGGATAAAGCTACGCCAATGGCCGTTTTTAAGGTGCGAAAGCCGATTTTCATATGCTCCCCCGGTGGTGTTTTAGGCCTAATTGTACACGGGAGAATCAATGCGGTCAAACAAAACCTCCGGACGGCGGAGAGGGGGAGGAGCGCTAACGAATCTCAGCAACGCTATTTGTCCGAATCAAAGTTGATATGCTTCCAAACGGGCGAATAGCGTATTACAGATTCGTTAGGCGCAGCAGAGCTTATTTATTGATTCTCGGCAGCGCAGTAGCGAACCGGCTCCTGCTTTTTCTCCTGGGAGACGCTGTCTTTTAGAATATAAAGAGGCCGGTTCTTGCTTTCCTCGTAAATCCGTCCCACATATTCTCCCAGAATCCCGATCATAAGCAGGATAACCCCATCCAGCAGCAGGGTAACCCCCATGAATGAGGTCCACCCTTTTACGGTGCTGTCCGTAAAGATGGCCAGACACAGAATGTAGGCCAGATAAACAAAACCTGCTGCAGACAGCAGCGCTCCGGTATACCCGGCCAGCTTCAATGGCTTGGAGGAGAAGGACGTTATTCCGTCCAAACAGAGCTTGATCATACTGCGGAGAGGATATTTGGTCTCCCCGGCCAGCCGTTCATCCCGTTCATACTCGACGGCTGTCTGTTTAAAGCCCACCCAACTCACCAACCCCCGGACAAAACGGTTCTTTTCCCTCAGCCTCCTCATTTCGGCAACAACCTTCCGGTCCATCAGCCGAAAATCCCCGGTGTCTACCGGAATAGGAGTGTCCGTACAGGCATGCAGCACCCGGTAGAAGGCACTGGCGGTGGCCCGTTTGAACCAGGTTTCCCCCTTGCGTCTAAGCCGCTTGGCATATACAACGTCATATCCTTCCTTCCACTTGGCGATCATGGGCAGTATCAGCTCAGGCGGGTCCTGGAGGTCCGCATCAATCAGGATCACCGCATCTCCCGCAGCATGGTCCATACCGGCGGTCACCGCCACCTGGTGCCCGAAATTCCGGGAAAATTCCAGAAGCCGGACATTGCTGTCCCAGAAGGCGTATTCCCGGATCATCTCCGCACATCTGTCCCGGCTGCCATCATTCACAAACAACAGCTCGTAAGGTTCGCCAACGGAGCTCATCACCATTTTCAACCGGCGGTATGTTTCATCGATTACTTCCTCTTCATTGTACATGGGAATCACAATGGAAAAACGGGGCGTTCCTGCCATACGGCTCATCCTCCTTCAGATTCTAGAGTTACCTCGTACAAGGTTCCGCTGCTGCCGCCATATTCACTCTCCGATATAGCCCTGCCATGGGTGATGATCCATTGGGTCAGTCCCGAGCTCCCCCCTCCTGGCC
>JAEWMH010000124.1 GCA_023393235.1 Bacillota bacterium
GGGTCCCGGTCCCCATGGGCCGGGACCGCCGAATCCGGGGCCGCCGGGGCCAACGCCTCCGCCGATACCGGGATAAGGCGCCCGCATAGCCTCCTCTTCCTCCATTACCGGAGACGCAATATACACATGCTCTCCGTCCACCTTTTCGATGATGCCGTCATACACTGCCCCGTCCTGCATATGCAGGCGGACGTACTTGTTCATGTGCTCCTGGCACAGGTTAAAAGCCTCTTGATGCTGCATGCCGCATTCCTCCTGTTGATTGCCGGCTGCAGAAAGGCCCCCTCCACCGCGCCGGCTGGTCATAGAGCATGATATGCGCCCGGTTCCTGGGCGGACACCCGGTATGCGTAAAATAGGCGTTTGCCCAAAGCCACTCCACCCCTTTTTCCCAAATTAGACTGATAGTCTATTTTCGGCTGGACGGATGCTTGCCGGAGTTTTATAATAGAGATGGAATAAGCTGATGGGTGTGATGACCATTACGTTCATGAGGGAATCCACGCGAAAGAAGCGGGAGGCGGTTATCGAAGCCGCTCTGAATCTGTTTATGCAAAAAGGGTACGAGAATGTCTCGGTTGACGAGATCATCGCGGCCACCCATACCTCCAAGGGCACCTTCTACCATTACTTCAAGGGGAAAGAGGAAATTTTGCTGGAGGTGGGACGCCGCCAGGAAGACCTGATCAAAGCTTGGGCCCGGACGCCCGTCCTCCAGGTAACGTCGCTGGAGGCGCATATCAACCGGCTGTTTCTGGAGCTTGCCGCCAATATCCGCAAGTACCGGGTGCTGATCCGCTCCATTACCACCGTATCCCAAGAAACCGATCCGGTTTTATCCATGCTTCAGCCTTTTGATCTTCTGCACAAGCAGCTTCTGGTTTGGCTTCCCGAGCCGGAGAAGGTCAATGCGCTGGTGACCATCTATGTGGGCACCGTGATCGGCTGGAGCGTCAAGGATGACGCGGAGCTGCTTCCCCTTTTGGAGAACAATCTCTCCATTGTCTGGAACGGCATCCGCCATGAAACCGGCAGCACCGCCCCCAAGCAGCTTGCCCCGTATACTAAACATATGCTTCCGCGAAGCAAACAGGAGGAGACCACAATGAGAGTAGCCATTATTGGAGGAGGCCTGGCGGGTTTGACCGCCGCCGCATATCTGTCCGAAACCGAGCATATCGAGGGTGTTCTGTTCGAGCGCAGCCCGCAGCTGGGCGGACGCGCCTTTACCTACGAGAAGGAAGGCTTTACGCTGAACTACGGCGCCCACGCCATCTACGGCATCGACCGCCACAACATCACCACCATGGAAAAAGAGCTGGGCATGTCCTTCAGCAGCAAGCAGGTGGATAAGCGGAAGGTGGTTTACTCCAAAAACGGCCAGCTGACTCCGGCTCCTCTGGATTTTGTCAATATCGTTAAAACCGACCTGCTGACTCCCGTGCAAAAGGTGCGTTTTGTCGGTGAGGTTGCCGCCATCATCGCGCAGATCCACAACATCAAAAACTACGATACGCTGGGCGACTATCTGGACCAATCGGATGCCGACGACGATTTGAAGGAGCTGTGGGAGCATCTGGTGTGCTCCAACTTCTTCATCTCTCCGGAGGATGCACGCAAGGTATCCGGCTCCGTTGTCAGCGAATATTACCATAACCTGTTCCTCTCCAGCCGTCCGGTAAACTATGTACTGGGAAGCTGGGCAGTCATCACCAACCAGCTGCACGACAAGATCTCCGGCTCCGGCCGTTGGGAAGTGGCCATGCAGGAGGGTGTGGATGAAATCCGCTACGAAAACCGCAAATTTGTCCTGAAAACCAAAAAGCGGGAGGAAGCCTTCGACAACGTGGTGTTCGCTATGCCGGTTCAGCAGGTCGTCAAGCTCCTCCGCGGCACACCGTGGGAACCGTTTATGGATAAATACCAGGACAGCAAACCCACCGAAGTTATGGTGTATGACATCGGCCTGAACCAAGTAGTAGCCCGTCCGTTCAGCTACATCAGCGACATGGACCAAAAGATGTTCATCACCGACGTTTCCGCAACCGACCATACCCTGGTGCCGGATAACGGCCAGCTCCTTCAGGGCGTTGCGTATCTGAACGACGAGTTCGAAAGCGACCAAAGCCGCAAGCTGTATCTGGACCAAAAGCAGGAAGCCATGGAATCCCTCTTCGACAAGCATTATCCGGGCTGGCGCGATGCCCTGACCGTCAAGCGTGTGTCCAAGAAGGCTATGGTATCCAGCGTCAAGAACATTGAAGGCAACGAGCTTCTCCCCAACCGGGTGGAAAATGTGCCCTTCTACTTCTGCGGGGACGGCTGTGTCGGCAAAGGGGAATTGGCGGAGCGCTCCTTCTCCAGCGCTCGCAATGTGGCCCGTCTGCTTCAACAGGACGCACGGGTGCTCCAGCAAAAATAATCCGCCCCTTTCGGACGCGGCCCAACGCAAAAAAGGCTCCTTTGTCTGCATGAAGCAGGCAAAGGAGCTTTTTCGCATATCCGATTTTGTATACGGGAAGCGGAACGGGCCTAGCTTTGGGATTTATTTGGCTACGCGGACGTCGCGTGCTGCAGCAGCGGGTTTGACAGCTGCAGGCTTCACTTCAGCAGCCTCTTGGCTCTTTTTCAGGTAAGCCATGAAATAGATGCCCGCTACGAAGATGGCGCCGCCCACCAGATTGCCGAGCCAAACCGGGAAGAAATTGTGGAAATAATCGCCCCAGGTCAGGTGGCCGGCGAAGATGGCTGCCGGGATGAGGAACATGTTGGCTACAACGTGCTGGAAGCCGATGGCAACGAAGGCCATTGTGGGGAACCAGATGCCCAGGATCTTGCCGCCGATATCCTTGGCGCCGTAGGAAAGCCATACGGCCAGGGCAACCAGCCAGTTACATCCGATACCGGAAACGAAGGCCTGCAGGAAGGTGTCATGCACCTTATGCTCGGCCATATCCACGGTTTTGGCCAGGAAGGCGCCGGTTTCCGTCAACCCTACTACATGACCGAAGAAATACGCAACAAAGATCGCACCGGCGAAGTTGCTCAGTGTAATCAGGATCAGATTGCGGATGGCCTGCCAGGTGGTAATTCTTCCTGCATAACGGGCCAAGGGAACCGCCATCATGTTGCCGGTCAACAGCTCGCCGCCGCCGATCAGGACCAGAATCAAGCCAACGGGGAACACCGCGGCTCCGATGAAGGTCGCAAAGCTTCCCCATGCGGCAGGTGCGCTTGCGGTAACGCGGATCGCCAGCAAAAACCCGAGAGATATGAAAGCCCCCGCTGCAAAGCCCAAAGTAAGCACGGTCAGCAAAGGCGAGGTTGCTTTTTTGTAGCCGGATTCGATAGTGTATTCGGCAATTTCTTTTGGAGTCAAATATGACGCCATTGGTATAGCCTCCTTCAGGATTTCTTGAATGTGGTTGTCTTCTTGTTGTTCCGCCAACAAAATGGACATTCAGTCTTGCAATGATTCTAAAATGGCTAAACCCATTGTACCTTCATGTCCGGCCGGGGGGTAGTGAACATTTCTTTAACACAGCCAGTAATCGTTTCCAATTTCACAACTTGTTCACAAAATCGTTAAACCTGGCGCCACAAACAGGAAAAACCCCGGGGAAGCTTCCATTCCCGGGGTCGAAGACAGCTTATTAGTCCCACTATAAAGTTTCATATACGATGCGGCTGCCTGCACCCGCCGCTTCTGCCGAATGAACCACAAGCCTGCGGGGAAGCCTGGACTTCAGCTCCGGCACGTGGCTGATCACCCCTACCGTAAGCCGTTCCATATGAAGCTTCTCCAAGGCATGGACCACGGTTTCCAGCAACTCCGGGTCCAGCGTCCCGAAGCCCTCATCCAGGAAGAAGAACTCCAAGGGATGGGTGCCGTTCAGCTGGATCTGGGCGGACAGCGCCAAGGCCAATGAGAGGGAGGTCAGGAAGGTTTCTCCGCCGGACAGGGTGCTCACCGGTCTGCGCAATCCGCCGTTGGCATCGTCCCGGATAATAAACCCGCCTGTGGAGTCGGTCTCCAGGGCATACCGGCGCCGCGTCAGCTGGCTCAGCCGTTCGGACGCTGCCCGGCTTACCTGGAGCAGCTGCTCCATGGCCATAAATTCCACGAAGGCATTGCCCCGGAGCACGGTCTGCAGCTTTTGGAGATTCCGCAGACGCCCCAATGCCCCTTGGCGTTCTTCCTCAATAGCCAGCCAACGGGCATGGCGCCGGTTCAGTTCCTCCACGTCGCGGACAGCCCGCGCTTTTTGCGCCAGGGCCGCCTCATCCGCCTGGCGGGCCTCCACCAGTGCTGCCTCGCATTGCTTCCACTCCGCTTCCGTCATCTGACGCTCGCCGATTTGTGCATTCAGCGTATCGATGGCGCTTTTAAGCTTCAACTGCGCTTCCTTATAACCGGTTATACGGGCTTCCAGTGTGCGGATAGCTTCATCAGACAGGATAGCAGCCGAGGCCTGCTCCGCGGATTCAAATCCCGATGAGGCCAGCTCACGCTCACCGTGACTTTGGGCTCTGTCCAGGGCAGTGTCTGCGGAAAGCCTGGCTTGTCTGGCGCCGGCCAGCCTGCGGTCGGCTTCGTTCAGCTCGGCTTGGCGCAGCTCAAGCTCCCGGCGCAGCTCCGCTTCCCGCTCCTTCATCTGCCGGAGCCGGGCTGTTTGGCTGTCCAGCAGCTCAGAGGTTTCCTTGCGGCTCTGCTCTGCACCCAACAGCTGGAGCAGCTTCGCCCGCTTTTCCTCCGTACCGGAGGCAAAACCCTGTACACGGGCTGCGGCAGCAATCCGCTCGCGTTCACGGCCTGCCGCCTCCTCCTGCAGCCGCTTGAGCTTCGCGGCCATCTCTTCCAGCACCGGGTCTGCCTTGGCCAGGCGGGCCATCAGCTCTTCCTGCTGCCGCAGCCCCTCTTGAAGCTGGTCCCATTGGGCTTGCGCCTCCTCCGGACGCAGCTCAGGAAAGGACAAACGCCAGCTATCCTCCTCCTCCGCCACAAGCTTCCGCAGGCCGTCCACTCTTCCGGACACTGCCTCTGCGGCGCTTGTGGCTGCTGTTTGGCGAGCCAGTTGCTCCGCCAGAGCGGTTTCCTCCTGGCGGTGGCGGGCTGCGGTACTCCTGAGCTCTTGGCTCCAACGCTCCGTCTCCTGCTGGAGCCGGGTTAATCCCCCGCGGCAGCTGTCTGCTCTTGCTTCCATTTCTTTTAGCGAGGGGACCAGAGCGGAGGCGGTTTGAAGCTGGATCGCAGCGGCTACCTCGGTTTGCGTTTTGCTTACATCCACTGTGGAGCCGGCAGTATGCTGATCCAGCTCTGCCTGAAGTGTTCTGCTTTTGGCGTGGGCGGAGAGCCCCAAATCCTTGGCCTCCATCAGCAAGCTGCGCCAGCGGGCAACTTCTGCACCGGAGGGATGGCTTTCCGCTGGGGGAGACGCTGAGGCATCCTCCGGTCTCTGCCCTGTGGAAGCATGGACCGGATGGGATAAGGAGCCGCATACCGGGCAAGGCTCCCCGTCCTTCAGATCCCGGGCCAGCTGCCCGGCCAGATTCCGACGGAGCTCAGCAATTTCGCGCTGCTGCTCCTGTTCCTCCCCGGCGGCAGCAAGCCGGCCCAACTCCTCTGCAGCGGAGGCCAGCTCCGCCAAACGGCGGATCAGTAGAGCCCCTTGGCCCGTCAGCTCCGCCAGCCGGCGGCGGCTTTGGTCCACTGCCTCCCGTGCGTGATGTCCCGCTTCAAGAAGTGTCCCGCTTTGCTGCTTGGCAGCGTGAAGCTCCTCTTCTGCGGCGGCGGCTTGCTTTTTGGCATTCTCCAGCTTGTGCACGGCCAGAACAGCCTGCTGCAGCTGCTCCCGCCGTCCGGACGGGATGGAGAGCCCGGCCAGCTTCGCTTTCAGCTCCTGCTGCAGCGTCAGCGCCTTGCCGTACCGCTCCTGCTCCCGGGCCAGCAGCTCGGCCGCTTCTTGTTCCTTGCGGGCCAATTCCGCGGAAGTCCGGGTTGCCTCCTCCAAATTCTGTTGAACAGCGGCCAGCTCCTCATGCAGCGCCATCGCCTGCCGGGTATTGGACAGCCGTTCCCCCAAGGGGCCTTCCTCTTCGGCCAGACGCTTTTGGGCTTCGGCATGTTCCTCCCGGATCAAGGCGCAGCGCTCCGTCTTTTGGGCATGCTGCCGTTCCGCCTCCTCCAGTATCCGGACAGCCTGCTCCCGTTCCTTGGCCGCCTCCGCCCATTCCTTCAGAAAGTGGGAAACCCGCCGGGCCTGCACTGCCAGCTGGAGCCGCGCCTCTTCTGCTTCCATACCGCTCCTGTCAAAGGATAGGCGGCGGGTCTCCTGCTCGAGCCCCTCCCGCTCCTGCAGAAGCTTCCACAAGGCCCGTTTGTCATGGGCCTCCCGCTCCGCAAGTTGAAGGGAGGTACGGGCTGCGGCACTGGCTGTCTCCGCCTGCGCAAGGTTCCGGGCCGCTTCCTTCAATGCCTCCTCAGAGGCATTCCCCAGACCCAGCTGCTCCGCTTCCGCCTGCTTCACCGCCATATCCGCTTCCCGGACACCCGCTCCCACCCGGGCGCCAAGGGCATCGCCATATTGCTCCAGGTGAAAGAGCCGCTCCAGCATATGCCGCCGTTCCACACCTTTCAGGGACAGGAATTCGGCAAACTTGCCCTGAGGCAGCACTACCGCCCTGGTAAAATCTTGCATGGACAAACCCAGAATCTGCTGAATCCGGGCATCCACCTCCTTGGCCTTGTCGGCCAGCACCACGGGACCGGTGGCCTCCACCTGCACCAGCCGGGTGATGCTCTGGGTGACCGAAGCGTCACCTGAGCGTTTGTAGGTGCGCTCCACCCGGTACCGGTCCGTCCGGGCCGCATTCGACAGCTCGAAGGTAAATGTCACGCTGCAGGTCGTTTCCATCTGATTAATAATCCCCTGGGTGCCGCCCGGAGCCCGCTCCACCTTACCGTAGAGGGCCAGCGTCATGGCATCCAGAATAGAGGATTTGCCGCTGCCGGTAGGCCCGAAAATCCCAAAAACCCCCGCATCCGACAGCTTGGCGAAATCCACTTCCTGCTTTTCCCTGTAGCTTTGCAGTCCCGCCAGGGACAAATGCACCGGCCTCATGACGGATCCTCCTCTGCTGCGGCAGCCTCACTGGGCCCCTGCTGCTGCAGCATGGAGAGGAACAGCCGCACCAGCTCCTCGTCGGGCTGGGCGCCTCCCGTCTGCCTGCTGTAGAACCGCCGGAACAGCTCATCCACCGGCAATCTGCGGTCCATCTCCTCTTCCTCCCGCTGCATCTCCGGATAAACAGGCCGGATATGGATGATCCCCTCATGAGCCCTGCGGAGCTGCTGCAGCTGGTCCATGGACAGCGCCTCCTCCATATACAGGGTCAGATCAATCCATGCCCGGGCGTCCCGGCCTTCCTCCAGCCACTCATACACCTGGGCCAGTCCCCCCTTGGCTGTCCACTCCGCCAGAGGTCTGCCCGAGGATAAAGGCAGCTCCGTAATCACCGGCTGGCAACCGGGGGTAATATCCGCGAGGGTGACCGACTTGGCCTGACCCGCTTCGGAGAAGCTGTAGGCCAGGGGCGAGCCGGAATAACGGACGGTTGCCGGAGCTTTTATGTACTGCGGGCGGTGCAGATGCCCTAATGCGATATAGTCGGCGCCGGCGCATAAAGCAGCGGCATCCACGGTATAGGCGCCGCCCACCTGGATGGGGCGCTCCGAACCTTCGGATTCGGCGCCGCCCAGCACATACAGATGGCTCATCAGCAAATTCACCGTGTCCTTGCGGTATTCGCTGCAGGCCTGCCGGACCAGCGCACCGATCCGCTCCGAATACGCCCTGCGGAGAATCGTTTCTTCCGCCTCTTGGCTCAGCAGCTCGCCTAAGCGGGACTCCGATGGATAGGGTAGCGCATACAGCACCGCCTCCTCCCCTGTGGAGGGTATGCCCAGCCGGAGGGGGGCATTCGCCGGAAGCCCCCGGAGGACAATACCCTGGCGCGAAGCCAGCGGCTCTGCCGCCGCCAGGCGCTCAGGGCTGTCATGGTTGCCCGCGATCACCGCCACATGGCGGCGCCCGTCTTCTGCCAGCCGGGACAAGGCATCGTAAAACAGCTTTTCCGCTGCGGACGGCGGATTGACACTGTCATACACATCTCCCGCAATCAGCACCAGATCTACGGCTTCCTGCCGGACAATGGCCACCAGCTCGTCCACAAAGGCCTCCTGCTCCGCCTGTCGGCTCCGTCCCTCCAGCGTCCGCCCCAAATGCCAGTCCGCCGTATGCAATATTCGCACAATCATTTCCTCCCTACGCTTGGCCCTTGCGGGTAAGCCAACTTCAACATGCTTCCATCACCTTTGTCCTAAACGCCTTTTCACTGGCCTTTGATTCCTTCGCCCGGCTCACCGCCTACTACAGCCGGATCAGCCGGGACTCGTCGAAGAAATAAACCGCCAGCTCATCAGGCTTCCTGCCCCATATATCCGTTACCGCTCTTTCATACAGCTTCAGCTGTACCCTGTATCGCTCCGCCAGCTCCTTGTCGGTCCGGCCTTTGGTGCGGTCCGTTTTGTAATCCAGAAGCACCAGGCGGCCCTCCCCGTCCTCGAATAAACAGTCGATGATCCCCTGGAGCAGCACCAGCTCCCCAGCCGCCTCCGGCGCACAATCCGGATAGAGCTCTCCTGCCTCCAGTCCCAGGGTAAAGGCCAGCTCCCGCCGGACGTCCTTGGACAAGGCCAGTCTGCGACCCACATCCGTGGCGAAGAAGGCGGCGATAACGCCTCCGTCCAGCACCTCCCGGTCCGACGCTGTAATAAAACCCGCCTCCGCCAAACGGTCCAGTTCCCCTTCGATATCCGGAGGCGGCCCGGAGCCGTCCAACGGCATATGCTGCATGGCCGTATGATACAGAACACCCGTCTCTGCAGCAGTCAGCTTGCGGGATTTGCGGAAACGCGGCGTCCGGTACAGCAGCGACTCCCCGCTGGCATTTTCCACACCAGCTCCACCTGCAGTCTGCCATCCACTGCCCGAGGGAATCCACAGACCTAAACCGGCGGTCCCCTCCTCCGCATACGTGATACTAAGAATTCGCTTTGCCTCCAGCCGCTTCAGCTCAGTCACGGAGGTTTTGGTGAGTATCGCCCCTGCAGCCGGGTTGGGGTATTTCCATTCCAGCCGGCGCGCCAGTTCCTCACGCAGGTCTCCATCCGGCACAGGCACAGGCATCGGCTCCAGTGTCCGCACAGCCTCCATCAGCTTGTCGGCAAACCCGGCTGAAGTTTCTTCCACAGCTGCACTAGTACCGCTCAGGGTCTCCGCGTGGACGGCAAACAGCCGCCACGGAGCAGTAACCGCTCCCTCCACCACTACAGCGGGCAGCACCCAGTCGAGATAGGAGCGGGCAGACGCCAGCATATAATCCGGCAACGGTAAGGCGTTCTCAGCGCCAAACTGTCCCGTCCTAAAGGATACAGAAGCAGCCGCCTTTGCTCCAACCGACCCACCCGCTCCGGCTAAAACATCTGCTTGTTCTCCTGTCCCCGCCAGCGCACCCGATTCCATCTTCCCTCCAGTTGACACCTCAACTTCCCCATTCGCTCCAGCAAACCCGACATTCTCCCCGCCAACCATCAAGATGCCTGCAGCTGCAAGACGCTTGGCTGCGGAAGGAACCGTGCCCACCAGCACCAGCTTTTCCTTGGCCCGGGTCAGGGCCACATACAGCACGCGCATTTCCTCCGCCAGCGTTTCCATGCGCAGCCGTCTGCGGATGGCTAGCTGGGGCAGAGTGGGGTAGACCGCCTGCAGCTCCTCATCCTTATAGCGCGGGCCAAACCCCAGCTCCTTGTGGATCAGGAAAGCTCCGTTCAAGTCCATCATATTAAAGCCCTTGGCCATGCCGGCCACAAAAACCACCGGAAACTCCAGGCCTTTGCTTTTGTGAATGGACATGATCCGGACAATATCCTCCTGCTCGCCAAGGGTCCGGGCCGTACCCAAATCCCCGCCGCTCTCCCGCATCCGTTCTACAAAACGAAGGAAGCGGAACAGGCCGCGGAAGGAGGTTTTTTCATACTGCCTTGCCCGGTCGTACAAAGCCCGGAGATTGGCTTGACGTTGGGTGCCTCCAGGAAGCCCCCCTACATATTCGAAATAGCCGGTTTCCCGGTAAATGTCCGCAATTAACGCAGACAGCTCCCCCTGCACCGCATCCCGGCGCCAGACGGACAGCCGATCCCGGAACTGCTTCAGCTTCCCCAGCAGCCCCTCCATATTCCGGCGCTCCGCGGCGGAGGCGGCGGTTTCCCGGTAGGCCGTCCCGCCTGCGGATACACCGTAGGGCAGCAGGATGGGTGAAGGCGCGGGACCTTCATCCGCCGCCTGAGACCGGCGCTCCTCTTCCTCCACCTGCTTGAACCAAGCCTCCATCGCCCCGTAATAATCCCCCTGCCGCTCCGCCAGCCGGATTTGCGCCAGCTCATCCGCCGACAGCCCTACTAAAGGAGAACGGAGCACAGCCGCCAGGGGAATATCCTGCCTGGGGTTGTCGATCACCTTCAGCAGAGACAGCATGGTCTCTACTTCCGTAGCGGAAAAATAGCCTGTATCAATATCCGCGTAGGCGGGAACTCCCATCAGGGCCAGCTCCTCCATAAACACCGGCGCCCAGCCCCGGGTAGCCCGCAGCAAAATCACCACATCACGGAACCGGGCGGGCCTGCGGCTGCCGTCCCGCTCTGCAACGGGAAAGGTTGCTCCGCCATCCATTCCCGTTAGTGCCCGGATCCGGCCGCCGATGTAACGCGCCTCCAGTTGGGCAGTCTCCAGCTCCTCCCGTTCGGTTTCCCAGGGATTTTTCGCAGCTGCGCCATCCGTTCCTTCTCCTCCTGCGGCACCTCCGGAAAAATCTTCCTCCCCGTCGCTAAACGAATCCGCCTCGGTATTCCCGCCGGCGGCACCTTCCGCTGCAGGCCCGGACTTGTCCACCAGAACCAGCTCTGCAGCATAATCAGGGCGGGATGCACCGGCGAACGCTCCATGGATAACATCTTCATGCTCCGCAAACCCTGCGCCGTACACCAGCTCTGCGTCCCGGTCATAATCCATCTCCGCCACAGCAGCACGCATCATCCGGCGGAACAGCACATTCACCGCATCCACCACCTGGCGGCGGCTGCGGAAATTCCGGGCCAGATCAATCCGCTCTCCGGGAGCGGACGCTTCCGTCTCCCCCGGACGGTACTCCTTGTACTTGGCCAGGAACAATCCGGGCTCCGCCAAGCGGAAGCGGTAGATGCTCTGCTTCACGTCACCTACCATAAACCGGTTGCCCGGCAGCGGACGGCTGATCAGCCCGACGATGGTCTCCTGCACCAGGTTGGTATCCTGGTACTCGTCCAGCATCACTTCCACAAACTGCTCCCGGTAGGCCAGGGCCGCAGCAGTAGGAATCAATTCTGCACCATCCCCATCCGCCGGTTTCCCCAGAATGGAAAGACACATATGCTCCAGATCGGCGAAATCCAACAGTCCCTTTTCCCGCTTGGCCGCACTGTACCGCTCCGCAAACTCCGTGGTCAGCTTGCACAGCTCCTCCACCACAGGGGCCAGCCGCACCAGCTCAGCCATATACTCCTCCGGCGAACGCACAAACAGCTCCTCCCGCAGCCGCTGGAGCTTATCCTTGGCAGTGCTGCGCAGCTCCTTAACACGCTCCTGAAGCTCCTTGTCCACCGTGTCTCCCTTAACAGGCTTCAGCCTGCCAAAAGCCACTGCACCGAAAGCTTCATAAAGCGCCGTCCAGCCCTCCTGCCCGGCAGCAGCAGCAGCCGAAACCATCTGCAGCTCCTCCTCCAGATTGGAGACATACGGAGCAGGACCGCCGGGCTGCCCGCACAGCTCCAAAGCTTCGCCCAATATGGCAGATGCCCCGTCAAGCTCCAACGCCACGTCTTTCAGAAGGGAGACAAACCAAGGATGGCCCTCAAGCTTTTCCAGCCCGGCTTCAACGCCCTTATCACCGCTCTCCGCCCGGAACATGCCGCACATATCCGCCAGCCAGCGGTCCGGGAAGGGATGGCTCCGGGAAGCTTCATAGAGCCTCTCCACCAACGCCAAAAGGGCCGCATCGCTGCGGTCACCTCCATACCAATCCGCCAGCGTCCAAAAGGGATGCCCCTCCGGCGCTTCCCCGTACCGCTCCTCCAGAAGCGATTCCAGCTCCTCCTGGCGGATCAGGGCGGCCTCCGTATCATCCGCTACCCGGAACCCCGGACCCAGATTAATGGTATGGAAATAACGCCGGATCACCTCCATGCAGAAGGAATGCAGGGTGGTAATAGAGGCCCTGTTCAACAGGGACAGCTGGCGTTTCAGGTGGGTGGAATCCGGCATGCCGTAGAGAGCCTTCTCCAATGCCTCGCCGATCCGCTGCCGCATTTCTGCCGCTGCCGCCTTGGTGAAGGTGGCCACTAACAGCCGGTCCACATCCACCGGTTCCTCCTCATCGGACACCCGGCGGATGATCCGTTCCACCAGCACTGCCGTTTTGCCGGAGCCGGCCGCCGCTGCTACCAGCAGGTTCCGCCCCCGTCTGACCACAGCCCGCCATTGGCTGTCCGTCCATTTGCTGCCGAGAGGTTTATCCGGAATCCCTGCGGAAGCCTCCGGAAGGCTGCTTCCTGCAGCAGGGTTCTTATCTGCCGAATCCGTCATGGGTTCCCCCTCCTTTCCCGTTTCCTTGTTCCCCTGGAGCCGTTTCCTCCAGAGCCAGCCAGATATCGTTTTTGCCGTATTGGCGCATAGTCCGTTCCTTATTGCCCGACAGCTGCGGGTCAAAGCTGCAAACCGGCCGGTACGGGCAGAAGGCGCAGGCGGTTTTTTTGCCTAACCGGTAGGGCTCCGCCTCCACTCTTCCCCCCAGAATATCCGTGCCGATCTGCCGGACGGCTCCCCGCACATGGGTGCGCAGCTTCTCCCAGCCTGCTTCCGTGGCCACCGAGGCGCTTTTGTAGAAGGTGCCGTCGGCTTTCATCGCTACGGGAATAAGGTCGGAATGCCCGCCCTTTTCCTTTAAGCTTTTATCCATGAGAAATACCGTTTCCGCATCGGCCGTAACCAGGCCGCGGGTTTTATACTGCTTGCGGGACGCCGCCTGGGCTTCCCCCTGATCCGGCTTGTTCCTGCAAGCCAGAAGCGGGTTATGCACATGGAAATACAGCACACCCGCCGGATGCGCCGGCTCACCCAGCCACAGGGGGGCATGGGTCAGCACCACGTCCAGATAGGTCAGCATCTGCAGCGACAGCCCGTGATACACCTCCGGCAGCCGGAGCATGGTGGGGCTTGACTTGTAGTCCATAATCCGCAGCAGCAATCCCTTGTCGCTGTAGGCCCGGTCCACCCGGTCGATGCGTCCCACCAGCTCCATGGCATGTCCTCCGGGCAGAGGCAGCACCAGCGCCGGCAGTTCCTCCCCGGGTCCGAAGCCCACCTCCAGCCCTACCGGCACAAACGCACCTCTGCGGGCATGCTCTGCCAGAGCCGAGGAGGTTTTGGACAAAATCCCTTTGAGGCGGTGGGCCATATACTTGTAGCGGGAGGTGCTGGACAAAATTTCGTTCTGCAGCTTGGGGGACAAAAAATCCACCAGCCCGTTGACCCGGAGGATGATTTCCTCCTCCGTCAGCGAGCCCCAGTCCAGCTGCTCCGCAGAGAGCTGCCGGGCAAAGCCGCTTAAGGCCGCATGGTACAGCTGCCCGATATCGGGAGCCTCCAGCCGGTAAATCTTGCGCTCCCGCAGCCTCAGTCCATACGCCGCAAAATGGGAAAACGGACAGGCGGCAAACCGCTCCATCCGCGACACACTGGCCCGGAGATTGTCACCGAACAGAAGCAGGGACGTATCTGCGGAAAGCGGCTCCTCCCGGTTGAAATAAAACAGCGAACGGGAGGATGTATGGAGCTTGCTCCTCCATTCCCGGCGGCCCAAAAGCCAGTTATACGCCAACACCCATACGGGAGAAACGTTTTTCCCCTGCTTGGCCTCCCTTAGTTGGGCCACAGCATCCGCAACCGCCTTGCCAGGCGTAGCCACAAATTCCAGCTGCTCGGGATCGGTCA
Organism: Bacillota bacterium; assembly: GCA_023393235.1. Lineage (GTDB taxonomy): Bacteria > Bacillota > Bacilli > Paenibacillales > NBRC-103111 > Paenibacillus_AR. Next base: position 14,145 of record JAEWMH010000124.1, read on the forward strand.
TAGCCGCATGGGGACGCGCTTCCGCCAAAGCCGGCTTAACCGTGGGCAGCAGCCACCCGATCTGCTTCACTACCTCGGAAGGAAGCAGGGTTTTGCCCTCTTCATCGGCCAGACCATAACTCAGGTACAGCAGGTCCGCAGGAGCGCACAGCACCGTATAGATGAGATACTGCTCGTCCAACAGGCGCCTGCGCCCGCTGTCGGCCATGGGCACACCCTGGTTCAGCAGGAACTCCCGCTCATTTTCGGCGATGATGCCGTCGTCATTGATCTTCTGGGGAAGCACACCGTCATTGGCCCCCAGCACAAACACCGCCTTCACCTGGAAGGAGCGGGTGCGGTCGATGGTCCCCACCAGCACCTGGTCCACCGCCGGCGGAACCAAACCCATACGCAGGCTGTCCAGCCCTGTCTCCACAAGACGCGAAAACATCTCCGGCTTCAGGTCTTCCTGATCCAGAAGCTCTGCCAGCTGGTCCAGCACCTCCATACACAGCTCCCAAATCTGGGAATGCTCCCTTGCCTTCTCCGGACGGCCCTCCGCCACTGCCTGCTGCATCCACAGCTCCAGGCGTTCCGGCACACGCAACTCCTCCAGCAGCTGGAACAGCGCCTCCGCCATTTCAGGCGCACTTCCCGCCTTCTTCAGCCGCTCCTGGAGCCGCTCCAGAGGACCGATAGCTCTATGGGCACAGGCCGCAATCACCGGATCTGCCTGTCCGGCTTCCTCCTCCGCAACCTCTCCGCCAGCCTCGTCCGCCGCCTCCGGCACCGTATCCTCCAAAGGCGCCAGCTTCCGGAGCCTCCAGCTCCGTTCATCGGTAAACCGCCTGCCATGTATACCATACATCAGCACATAATTTTCGAAGGCATCCCAATCCTCTTGGCACGGGGCATCGTCCTCTCCCGGCAATGGAAGGAAAAACCCGGTTTTGATGCACCGGAAAACCGCCTCGTACGGCCAATAGCCGTTCACCGCCTCCAAAGAGGAGCGGATCAGCTCCACAAGAGGGTGATGCAGCACCTGGCGCTTATGGTCCATAAAATACGGAATCCCATATTCGGAAAACACCGTCTCCAGCAGATCCGCATAAACCTCCAGACTGCGCAGCCGGAGCGCCAAATCCTGCCAGCGGTAGCCCTTGTCCCGCACCAGCGCGATCATCTGCCGGGCCGCCGCCTCCACCTCCGCCCGACGGTTCACCGCCGCACGGACAACAACCTGCGGGGCAGCGGACGAATCCTGTGCGTAGGTCCTCCTGGCAGAGGACAGCCGGTGCTCATACTGCCGCTCCAGATGGGCCAGCATGGGGCTATGGGCAAACCGGGGCAGCAGATTGTTATCCAAAACCTGCACATCCGCACCGTGAACCCCTCTTTCCTCCAGTGCCTCCTGAAGCTTGCGCATGGCGTTGGCCGCCGGATGGAACAGGTCCAGCTCGCCGGGAAACTCGCCTGCCGAGTAAGGCCGGTCCAGCGTAAGGGTCAGGGTCACATTCCGGCAGTGTTGGGCCAATACCGCCACCGCCGTCCGTTCCTGGGGGGTGAAGCCATTAAAGCCGTCGATCCATACCTCCGCCTCCGCCAACCAGCCGCATTGCCCGGCACGCTCCGCCAGACGGGTCAAAAACGAATCCCCATCCAGATATTCCCGCTCCAACGCCTCTTCATAATGCTTGTAGACCAGGATGAGATCATGCAGCTTGTTATCCAATGCTGCCGCCGAGTCCGGCAGGTTTTTACCGATACGGCGGTAATACCCCTCCAGATCCTCCGGGGTCAGATTATGCCGCTTCCATTCCCCTACCAGGCCGTGGAGCTGGTCCACAAAACCCGTTTTATCATAAGCCTGCCGGAACAGGCGCAGCTCTTGATTATATTTATGTAAAAGCTTATGCAGCAGCATTTTTTTGCCGAGGTCATCAATGGGGGTCCCTGCGGTCCCTCCGGTTTCCTGCATGATCCGCCATCCCAGGCGGCGGAAGCTCAGAACCTGCGCCCGAATCAGCCCCTTAATGCCCGGTGCGGAAACCAAGGCCTGCTCCGTTTGAAAGGTCGCCTGTTCCGGCACCAGCAGCACCAGGGGATGCCCGTCCGGACTCTCCTGCAGCCTGCTTTTGATCTCCTCCAGACAAAGGGTGCTTTTCCCGCTGCCCGCTCTGCCGATCACAAACCGCATGCCCATGCTTCAACGCTCCTTTAGCCGTAACTTCTTCCCCCATTGTACCACATCTGACACCATGGGAACATATGTGTGGAATCCGCCAATATTTTTCAGCCGGAAACATCTTGACTTTCAGGAAAGTCATGGTACACTGCTTTTTGAAATGCGGAGGCCTGATTCAGGCTTTCCGCATTCTTTTTTTATTTCAAAAGGAGCGTGATCCTGATGACCTAATCTCTCCATCCCTCCCCCGAAGCCATCCGGCTGATCATTCATGCCGATGATTGGGGACACCACCCGGCGGTGAACCGCGCTATCCATTCCTTGATCCGTGAGGGTGCCATTACCTCTGCTTCTCTCTTGGCAGGGGGCCAGGCTGTTGAGGAAGCATGCCGGTTCGCCGTCTTACATCCCACCTTCTGCACAGGAGCCCATTTGTCGTTGTCCTATGGTCATTCTCCCCTCGCCTCCACCCGGTCGATTATCAGCCTTACCGGCGGGCAAGAAACTTTTTTGAGCCCATTGTCCGTTTTGGAAAAGAAAGGGGAGCCCGCTGACATTCTGCTGGAGACAAACGCGCAAATCCGGTTTCTTCTGGCCGCCGGCATCCGGCTGACCCATGTGGACACCCACCAGGGCTGTCTGCTGGGTATCCACTCGGGGGATGAACGGCTTTTTCCCGTTATCCGGCAGCTATGTCAGGAGTACCGCTTGCCCTTCAAGCTGCCCCGGCAAATCAAACATGCCCCTGGTCTTCCTCCTGAAATGCGGACGCGGCTGAGCAGGTTGGTGGAATGGCTGGAGATGCAGGAGATTCCCCTGATCGACGACCTGATTGTTCCCGACTACGGCTTGGTTCCAGGTGAGGACTATTCCTTGTATAAAAACCGCATCCTTGACGCACTGTCCACACTAAAGCCCGGGACTACAACGGAGCTAACCCTCCATCCCGCCTTGCCGGACGGGCAGTTGAAGGTGGCCGGGAGCCATTGGATCAAACGGGAATGGGAATACCGCCTGCCCCTGGACCCGGATTTCCGCGGGTTGCTGCGGCAGCGGAGCATCCTCCTGACCTCCTGGAGGGAGCTGCTTCCCTCAAGGCCGCTTGAGTAATGGGCTTGTTGGTTAGGGGGCGGGGCTGGAGTCGATTGGGCGAGGCGGGCAGACAGTGGGGTAACAGCGAGCAGACGGCGGAGCGGATTGCGAGGGTGGGCGAGCGCGACATTGGTTGACGACAGGAGAGAGTGGCGGGATAGGCCGGACTAGGCGAGATTGGATGGCAAGGACTGCGGTGGGATTGAAATCATGGTCTAGTGACAAGGGTGGGCGCGACATAGACATAGGTTGATGGAATTAGGCAGGTGTTGACAAATAAGTTGCTCTCGGACGAGCTGTAACTGGTGGGGGCCAGCGCTAACAAAACTCTGCGAATGTAACTGGTGGAGCGCAGCGCTAACGGAACTCAGCGACTCTTAGACGCTGCATTCGTCACTTTTGGCGCGCTAACGGAACTGAGACCCCCTTAGCGGGCAAAACCAGACTAATTACCTTCGTTTCCATGCGCTAACGGTCGCTCAGTTCCGTTAAAATTGGCACACCCCCGTTTTGGGCCTGTAAGCGTCGCTGAGTTCCGTTAGCGCCCCGGGCTCATCAGTCCGACCCATTTAGCCTAATTAAACACAAGATCGCATCCTTCCCGAACGGCGTTTGTGTCCCTCGACTCCAAAATCGCT
>JAEWMH010000235.1 GCA_023393235.1 Bacillota bacterium
ATAAACCGGGAATCTCCATCCCCGGTTTTCGTTTTCTTACACGTATGACTGGTATCGCTGGATGGCTTTGGTTAAAGGCAACGGGTATAACGGAACTGGGCGACGCTTAGCTGTGGAAAATCAGCCAATTCGAATTCTTACGGAACTAAGCGACGCTTAGAGGGGCTCACAAGCTGCTAGGCCGCCAATTTTCCCCGCTAAGGGCTTCACAGTTCCGTTAATCCTTCAAATCGTCGAAAGTTACTCTGTAAGGTCCTCCTAGTTCCGTTACGCACGATCCATGAATCCGATATGCCAGTCTGCCGCTGGCATGGCTACATGGTTCCGTTGCGACTGTTCTCCCCTCCGCCTGTCCGTGTACACCCTCTTGCCTACCTGCCCTCTCGCCCTCTCGTACGTTCCTCACTCGCTGCCTTGGCGTTCCGCTCATCTGCCCCCCACCGTTACCACTCTACCCGATCAAATCCTCGGCCTCAGCCTCTCCCTGTCCGCTCTCCCACAGAGCCGCCCGGTTCCGGCCACCATGTTTGGCCATGTACAGCGCCTGGTCGGCCCGCTGCAGCAGGTCCTCCCGGATGGAGCCCACCTCCTGCGGAGAGTGAATGGCAATGCCGATGCTCAGCGTGACGCAGCTGGAAACCGCGGAGCCTGCATGGAGCAGGGCCAGCCCGTTAACCGCATCCCGGATCCCGCCGGCAATGTCCAACGCCTTCAAGCCGTCCGCCTCCGGCAGCACCACCGCAAACTCCTCGCCGCCGTACCGGCAGGCGATCCCTCCTGCTGCGGCAGCCTGAGCCTCCAGCGTCATAGCGATTCTTTTGAGACAATGGTCTCCGGCCAAATGCCCGTATGTATCGTTATACGCCTTGAAATAATCGATGTCCATCAAGAGGACAGCCAGCGGAGCTCCGGAGTCCCGAGCACGGTCCCAGAACATACGGTAATACAGATCCATTCCCCGCCGGTTATAAATCCCCGTCAGCCCGTCCGACACCGAAAGCCGCTCCAGCTTCTGATTCGCCTCCAGCAACGCGTTCTCGGATTCCTTACGCAGGGAGATATCCCGCGCCACCGCCAGACAGACCAGTTGTCCTGACAATCGCAGCATCCTTCCCGAAATCTCTACCAGAATGAAGCTGCCGTCCTTGCGCACCAGGCTCCACTCAAACATCCGCTGCTCGCCCTTCAGAAGACATCTGTTCTCTGTATCCCGCTCCAGTGCTAGGAAAGCCGGATCATACATATCCTTGGGCGAAAGAGCCAGCAGCTCGTCCCGCTCATAACCCAGCGCTTGGGCAGCAGCCGTATTGGCATCCAGGATCCGCCGCGGCTGGCCGTCCTCTACGGTAAAGAGGTACACCAGATCATGGGCGCTATAAAACAGCTGGCGGTATTTCTCCCCGTTGTACTGGGCTTCGGCATACAGCTCATTGACCCGGGCCAGTTGGCTGTGCAGCAGATAACAAAGTCCGATGACGGGAAGGGAGACCACGATGTAATACATCATCGACCGCAACAGAAGACCGTCGGAAGGGAGCACAATGGCATAGGTGGCAAAGATAATCAGATAACTGATGATGTAGCCCGACAGCCAGGTGGTCAAACGGTATACGGGAAGACGGCGCACCAGGAGAATGCTGGCCAGCATGGTCAACAAGGCGCTGAGCAGGCCAACAACGGAGGCCAAGTAAATCCCGCCTTGGGTAAGCCGTGCTGCCGCAATAAAACCAGTGGCGATCAGAGCGGCTTTCGGCCCGCCCAGAAGAGCAGCCAACAGAATACCGATATTGCGCAGATCCAGCCGTATGCCGCCCTCCAGCAAAACCGAAGAAACCACCAGTAAAACCCCGGCGGTTCCAAACAAAATCCCGGTGGTCACGCTGCAGACGCTGTCCCCGGCAGGGCCCTGCCTGACTTGGCCCTCACGCTGGGCCCGCAGGATCAGCAGGTAGTGCCCGAATACACAAAGGAGCAAAATGGATGCATTGGAGATAAAAGGCTGGATCATGGAGCATACCCCTTCGGCTCGTACATAATGTAAAAGTACAGTTCGCTCGAAAGAACTCTTATTCCTTCTTTTTAACCATGTCCAAATCAGATTTAAACAATTTTTTAGCTAAATCTGAAACTTTTTTTGCTTCTTTTGTCCTACATCCAGTTTTATTCCTTCTGCCGGGACGAACAGTCAAATCAACAAATTAAACAACACTGGATCTTTATTCAATTCGATGTAGGATATGCCCTTTTTGCCCATCCGCTCCATTAACGGCTCATAATCCTCCCGGTGTTTCAGCTCGATGCCCACCAGGGCGGGGCCATTGTCCTTGTTATGCTTCTTGGTGTATTCGAACCGGACGATATCATCGTTAGGACCCAGCACCTCATCCAGGAACTCCCGGAGCGCTCCCGCCCGCTGGGGGAAGTTGACGGTGAAATAATGCTTCAGCCCTTCATGGATCAGGGACCGTTCCTTGATCTCCTGCATCCGGTCGATATCGTTATTGCCTCCGCTGACAATACAAACCACCCGCTTGCCGCGGATTTCCTCTTTCATGCTGTCCAGCGCGGCAATGGACAAGGCCCCTGCCGGCTCGGCCACAATGGCGTTGTGGTTGTACAGTTCCAGGATGGTGGTGCATACCTTGCCCTCCGGCACCAGCACAATGCCGTCCAGAAGCTGTCTGCAGATATCATACGTCAGTTGGCCTACCCGCTTAACCGCCGCTCCGTCCACAAATTTATCGATCTGGTCCAAGGTCACCACCTGATCCTGGGCAAAAGCCTCGGTCATGGAGGCCGCGCCCTCCGGCTCCACACCGATCAGCCGCGTCGCCGGACTCACCGTTTTGACATAAGCCCCTACCCCGGCGGACAGACCTCCTCCTCCGATGGTTACGAACAGATAATCCACCGGCCCTGGGCTGTCCTCCAAAATTTCCATACCTACAGTGCCGTTGCCCGCAATGATCCCGGGATCGTCAAACGGATGGATAAACACCAGTCCTTCCGACCGGCAGGCATTCATGGCTTCGGCAAAAGCATCGTCGAAGGTGTCCCCTGTCAATATAACCTCCACCGAGGCACCGCCGAACATACGCACCTGGTTCACCTTCTGGCCTGGGGTGGTGCTGGGCATGTAGATTTTGCCATGGATGCCGAGAGCATTGCAGGAATAGGCCACACCTTGGGCATGGTTGCCTGCGCTGGCGCAGACGATTCCCTTTTGGCGCTCCTCCTCGGAGAGGCTGCGGATCTTGTGGTAAGCGCCGCGGATTTTGAAGGAACGGACCACTTGAAGATCCTCCCGCTTCAGGAAAACCTCGCAGCCGTATTTCTTCGACAGATACGGGTCCCGCAAGAGAGGAGTTCTGCGGATAACCTCCTTCAGCGCATGATGCGCCATGATGATTTCGCCCATTCCCACGGTTTGGGCTTGGCCTGAGCCGGAGTTGGAGCCGGGATTGGTGTTAGCCATGTGCTGTTCCTCCAATTTATTGATTTACTCGTTCATATGAAGCAGTGAGTGTCCAGTTGATGAAGCATTAGCGGTCGGTCCCAAAATGCAAGTTTGCAGTCATTTCCGGTGCGGCCAGGGCTGATTTGCCGGTTTGCTAAACGGATTGGCTGGATTGGTTGGATTGGTTTGATTGGTTTGATTGGTTTGCTAGATAGGTTAGTTTGTTTACTGGTTTCTGGTATGAGCTCATCCTGCAAAAGTGCAGTTATTTCCGCCGGAAATGGCCTGGGCTGAGCCCATCCTGCAAAAGAGCAGTTAAATTACCCGCTTGGCTGGAATTTGTGGAATTTGGATTAAAATAACTGCATTTTTGCAGGATAAATGTGCTTATAGGGCATTTTCAGCAAAAATAGCTGCACTTTTGCAGTAAGGCACCAGACGCACGCCGCAAAAGTGGTGACGCTCCAGCGGTCACGCTCGGGCGGTGACACTCCGGCGGTCACGCTCAGGCAGTCGCGCTTGGGCGGTCGCGCTTACGCCGTCCGCCACCCGGGGCCAGAAGTCCGCCGGAACACAAAAAAATCCCGTCCCCTAAGGGACGAGACTAAGATCTCGCGTTACCACCCTTGTTCCGCTCCCGGAAGATCCCACGGCCGGAGGACAAGCCATCGCCCTCTCCGCCGGTCCTCAAAGGAAACGGCCACTCCATCCGCGCACACTGCTGATGCGGGGCCCGTATAACGGCAGGCTGCCGGCACAGGTCTACTTCCGCCCGGTAGGACGTGTATGCGCAAACCCTAGGGAGTTCACACACACGCACTATGGCAGGTTCAACCGGCTTCTCGGAGATGATATTCGGCGGAGACCTCTCGCATTGGCTCGCAGCAATCGCCAACTCTCTGGAGCGGAAGCTTCATCCGCGTACTCGTTCTCTTCAATGAATTTCATGTTCCACTATCCTGTTGAATCAGTTATACAATCTTACGGCGCCATTGTCAATCATGCCTATGCTGGCCCTGGGCTTTTCGCTGCGGGCGGGCCGGCTGCAGGACAGGTACGGAGGCCGAGCCCCCTCCGTTGGACCCGGACTCCCCTTCGAACCGCTTGCGTTCCGTCCGCTCGATCTGGACGATGCGGCCGCCATGGACGATAATTTGCACATTGCCAAACTCCAGTCCGTTCAGACTTTGCCTGATGCGCTCCAGCCAATCCTCATTGATTTCCAGCGGAGAACCCATTCTCCTACCTCCCCACAGCCTTCTTCCCTACATGTATGCAAACCCCGTAGTGTTCAGGGTGCCTTGCAGTTGCTCCATGTGTGCAAATCCCGAAGTGTTCAGGGTGCCTTGCAGCGCCCAGCCGCCTATAGCCCCAGTACCGCATGCTCCGCCTTCAGGGCATTCTCCACAATGGCAGGCGACGGGCCTTCATATACATAGAGCCGGTGAATCATCACCCAGATGTCATCCCCGGTATTCAGCACCGCCTTCTCCAGTGGGCGGTAAATGGTCAGCCGGTGTCCGCCCAGCTGCACCTCCAGCTGCCAGCGGCTGCCGCAGAAGAGAGTGTCCACGATGCGGCCCTCATCCGCAGCCAAGGGCTGGGACAGCTCGCTGCGCCGCCCCGCCTCAATAAACTCCGGCCGCACAATGGCCTTGCCGTAGTCCTCATAGTCGGCGAAGCCCTTCAGCGCCCCCGGGTTATCCAGCACCCGGGACTCGCCCACGAAGTTCGCCACGAAAGGAGTGTCCGGCTCACTGTAAATAGCCAGCGGCGCCCCCTTCTGCTCCAACCTACCACCCTGAATGATCATGATCTCATCGGCCACCTCCATGGCCTCCTCCTGATCGTGGGTGACGAACACGGTGGTAATGCCTACCCGCCGGATGGTTTCCTTCAGCCAGGCGCGGAGCTCCTTGCGGACCTTGGCGTCGATGGCGGCGAAGGGTTCATCCAACAGCAGGAGCTCCGGCTCCGGAGCCAAGGCGCGGGCGAAGGCCACACGCTGCCGCTGGCCGCCGGACAGCTGGTTGGGATAACGCTTCTCCAGACCGGCCAGACCGGTCAGCTCCAGAAGCTCACGGACACGGCGGTCCACATCCGATTTCTTCCATTTTTTCACTGTCAGCCCAAAGGCAATGTTGTCGTACACATTCATATGCCGGAACAAGGCATAGTTCTGGAACACAAAGCCGATATGCCGCTCCTGGGGAGGCAGATGGTTAATCACCTGGCCGTTGAACCGGATCTCCCCCGAGTCAGGCTGCTCCAGTCCTGCCAGCATGCGGAGAATGGTGGTTTTTCCGCCGCCGGAGGGTCCCAGAAGGCCGATCAGCTTGCCCTTCTCGATGCTGAAGCTGACATCATTGGACGCGACGAAGCTCCCGAAGGTTTTGCGCAATTGCTGGACTTCAATATGCATAGCCGGTCACTCTCCTTCCTTCGCCAACCCTTGGTGATGCTTCCACTCGACCACTGCTTTGACAATCAGCGTGATCACAGCCAGGAGCACCAAAAGAGAGGCAACCGCAAACGAGGCGGAAAATTTATAATCGTTGTACAGAATCTCAACCTGCAACGGCAGGGTGTTGGTTTCCCCGCGGATATGTCCCGACACCACGGACACGGCCCCAAATTCGCCCATGGCCCGGGCGTTACATAAGATGATGCCGTACAGGAGGCCCCATTTGATATTGGGCAGCGTCACCTTGGTGAAAATCCGCCAGCCCTTGGCGCCAAGGGTAGCCGCCGCTTCCTCCTCCTGGGAGCCCTGCGCCTGCATCAGGGGAATCAGCTCCCGGGCGACGAAGGGGAAGGTGACGAAGCTGGTAGCCAAAATAATGCCGGGCAAAGCGAACACAATCTTGATGTCGTTGGCCTGCAGCCAAGGCCCGAACCAGCCGTGGGCGCCGAACAGCAGGATAAACACCAGACCCGCGATAACCGGTGAGATGGCAAAGGGCAGATCGATCAGGGTAATCAGGAAATTCTTGCCCTTGAACCGGAACTTGGTGATGGCCCAGGCCGCCGCCACCCCGAACAAGGTGTTAAGAGGCACTACAATAAGAGCCGTCAGCAGGGTAAGCCGTACCGCCGCCAACGCATCCTTATCCCGGAGAGCTGCGAAGTAAACCTCGGCCCCTTTGCGGAAGGCCTGCATAAACACTGTGATTAGAGGCATAAGCAGCACCAATGCCAGGAACAACAGCGCAATGGAAATCAGAATGATGCGCACCGCCAACGGCTCTGTGGTGGAGCCGGTTTTGGGCTGGTTGCCGGGGGTATTCAGCCTTCCCGCTACTCCGCCTGCCATGGAATCCGCCCCCTCTCGATGGAGAATCCGCCGGTTATGAAGGAATACAGCCGCTTATGCATCATGGACCGACATCCTCCTTCTGGCGCGCCACTGGAGATAGTTAATGATGAGAATCATCAGGAAGGAGAACAGCAAGAGCACCACCGCAATAGCCGTCGCCCCCGTATAATCGAACTGCTCCAGCTTCATCATGATAAGCAGCGGGGCGATTTCCGTCTTCATGGGCATATTGCCGGAGATAAACACCACCGAGCCGTATTCCCCGATGCCACGGGAGAAGGCCAGGGCGAAGCCCGTCAATAGGGCAGGCAGCACCTCCGGGAGAATAACCCGGAAGAAGGTTTTAAGCCGGTAAGCACCCAAGGAAGCAGCCGCTTCCTCGATCTCCTTGTCCAGCTCCTCCAATACCGGCTGCACCGTCCTCACCACAAAGGGCAGGCCAATGAAGATCAGGGCGATGGTAATGCCCATTGGCGAATAAGCCGATTTGATCCCGATTTTGGCGAAAAGACTGCCCATCCAGCCGTTTTCGCTGTAAATGGAGGTCAAGGCAATGCCGGCTACCGCCGTCGGCAGGGCAAAGGGCAGATCCACCATGGCGTCGATGATTTTTTTGCCGGGGAATTTGTAACGGACCAGCACCCAGGCTACCAGAAGTCCGAAGAAGGCATTGATAAGAGCAGCGGATAAAGAAGTGGTGATGCTGATCCGGTAGGAGGCCAGAACACGGTCATCGGTGACCGTATCCCAGAACTTCCCGAGACCCATGGATACGGATTTCAGAAACAACGCGGATAAGGGAAACAGCACGATGACACTCAGATAGAAAATCGTGTACCCCATGGATAGGCCGAAGCCCGGCAGCAAATGCCGCCTTTTGGTCAAGCTGCTCATACCAACACTCCCGTTTTAGCCGGCTGATCCGGTATAAAATCGTTTAACCTGAAATAACCACGGTCCTTAGCCTTAAGGCCGGATGGTGTTATGGAAGTCTCGAAGCCGGCAAAGCCGGTTTGAGATGGTTCTATCCGAAGTGTCCTACTTGGACGGCTTATAAATTTGGTCAAATACGCCGTTGTCGGCAAAATGGGTCTTCTGGGCGTTGGCCCAGCCGCCGAAATCCTTGTCGATGGTTACCAGCTTGATGCTGGGGAACTTATCCGCATACTTCTTGGCTACGGACTCCAGACGCGGACGGTAGAAGTTCAGGGCGGCAATTTCCTGGCCTGCTTCGGTGTACAGGTATTCCAAATACGCCTTGGCCACCTCGGCAGTGCCCCGTTTCTCGGCCACCTTATCCACGATAGCTACCGGCGGCTCAGCCAGAATGCTGATGGACGGATTGACGATTTCGAATTTGCCCTCGAATTCCTTCAGGGACAGGTACGCCTCATTCTCCCAGGCGATCAGGACATCCCCGATCCCCTTCTCTACGAAGGTGGTGGTGGAGCCGCGGGCCCCGGAGTCGAGAACAGGCACGTTCTTGAACAGCTTGGTGACAAAATCCTTGGCTGCGGCCTCATCCCCGTTGTTCTTCTCTTTGGCATAAGCCCAAGCCGCCAGATAATTCCAGCGGGCGCCGCCGGAGGTTTTGGGGTTGGGGGTAATTACGCTGATCCCCGGCTTCACCAGGTCATCCCAATCCTTGATGCCCTTGGGGTTGCCCTTCTTCACCAGGAACACAATGGTGGAGGTGTAGGGAGAGCTGTTATCCTTCAGCTCGGACTGCCAGCCTGTCTTGATCTGGCCGGATTCGACGATGGAGTCGATATCATAGGCCAACGCCAGCGTAACCACATCCGCCTCCAGGCCGTCCACTACCTTCCGGGCTTGGGCCCCTGATCCTCCATGGGACTGCTTCACAGTGACGGTTTGGCCGGTTTTTTGCTTCCAGTAGTCGGCAAAGGATTTATTATAAGCTTCATAGAGCTCCCGGGTTGGATCATAGGAAACGTTGGTCAGCTCCACAGCCTTGGGAGCCGGAGCGGAGGCCTCCTCATTGCCGCCGCAGCCGGCCAGAATGCCTACCAATGCCAGTGATACCGCCGTCGCCGCCAAAACATGTTTTTTCATATGTTCTCTCCTGCCTTCAGGTTGAATTTGGGGAGGATCGCCGGTGGTCCGGTAGATCTAATTAATCCTATAAACTTACTATGATTTATATTGTGCTCATTTTAGCACCCCGCCTTCCCTTTCGTCAATGGTTTGGGCGAAGTTTTATTTCATTTTTTGGAAGTGTCCATAAGAATTTCTTATAGTGCAGCCGAACGCCACTCAACAGTAACGATGCTATTTTATTCCAAGAGGTAGGCAGATGTTCCCTCCGTTCGGCGGTTTTTCGAGCCCATCTTCCACAAACGGCAAAACCGCTTGGATTTCCCGCCCTTCTTGTGGGATAGGCCGCATTCTTTTTGCTCCGTTTCCCATGATAAGATGAAAGAGAATGGCTGTTAAAAGGGAGTGATACGGTTGAGGAAGCATCCGGACAGAATAAAAGCCGCAGCGTCGCGGAACATGCTCTACAAGCTCTCCTTCAAGCAGCGCATCTGGGCTTCCTTCGTGCTGCTGATCACACTGGCCATTGCCGCCACCGGCTCCATCTCTTATCTCATCGCCTCCCGGGTGGTCCAGAAGAATGCTTTCCAGTCCAGCCAGGACACGGTGAACAAAGCCGCCCAAATCCTGGACGACAAGCTGCGCAACACGGCCAACTCCGTACGCGCGCTGATGCTCAGCGACCCCTTCAAGCAATTGATCCGCGATGTGCAAAGCGGTAACGCAAGCCGCTATTATCATCATTTATCCGCCCTGCAGGCCGTTTTCGCCCAGGCCAACTTCAGTGACCCGCTTATTGAGAATATTCTGGTGGCCACGCCTATCGGGGAGTTCTACTTTCTCAACTTTGTACGCAATCCCGCCACCTCCTTCTACAACACGGATATGTACCGGGAGATCAAA
>JAEWMH010000021.1 GCA_023393235.1 Bacillota bacterium
GCGCCCGGTGGCGCACCGGCCGGGGGCGGACCAGCCCGGGCCGGTGGAGGAGTACGCCTTCGACCTGCTGGCGGCGGGGGTGTTATGGCGCGTGTACGGCTCACACGCGCAGGGGCTGACTCCCGCCAGAGGCAGGCTGCTGCGCCGGCTGGCGGGAGTGCGCACTGCATCGCCGCGGCTGAAGCCCGCGGCGGACCGGCTGCGCGCCACCTGGGGCAGCAGGTGGCTGCTGGAGCAAGGAGGCCCGGCTCCGCAGGGGGCCTCCCGGGCAGTGCCCGCTTCTCCCACTCCCGCCCAGTGGGAGAAGCTCCTGCTGTGGCTGGAGGCCTCCGGCGACTTCAGCCAAGAGGCGGACCGGCTGCGTCTAGCGGCCGGCTGCCTCACCAAGGCGGCGCCGGGGGCCTTCCGCGCCGCAGCGGAAGCGGCGGTGGAAGCCGCCGCTTGGTTAACCCGCGCGGGTGCGCGGCTGCTTGGCGGCTATACCCGCCAGGTGGCAGCCTTCCGCGCGGGGCTAACGGGTCGCTCCGCCCGCCGGGAGGACGCCATTCTGCGCAACCGCAGCGAGGTGGAATATCACCTGAACTGGCTGGGCGCTGAGCTGATGAACCGTGCCTATCGCAGGGCGTTCGAAGCCGCCGGAAAACGGGCGGTGCTTCTGCCCGTTTGCCTCCGTGCCCATACGGGAGCGGCTTGTGCGGCAGTCCGCAGCGGCCAAGGCCACACCTGCCTGCGCTGCGACCCCAACTGCCGGGTTGCCTCCGTTATGGAGCTGGGAGCAGCCGAAGGTGCCCAGGTTATTCTCATCTCCCACGAAAGTGACGCCTTCTCCCACACCCTCATCAGCCGCCTGCTGCGGGAGAATACGTCGATAGTGGGAGTCGCCTGTACCCTCAACCTGGTCTCAGGGGGACTCCGCGCCAAGGCAGCCGGGCTGGCCGCCCAATGTGTGATCCTGGATTATTGCGGCTGCGGACAGCACTGGGACGATGCAGGCGGGTTCCCTACCGATCTGAGCCTGAATCGGCTGCAGTCTGTTCTCCGGCCCGATGCCCCTCTCCAACTCCCCTCCCGGGAAAATAGTTCATGGGCTATATCAGAATAACGGAACCAGATTTCTGTTATTCCGGGAACGCCCCCGTTTGGCGGGATACTAACGGAAGCCTTTTTCCAATATCCCTCCATCTTTTGACAACATAGGCGCTGAACCCGCCAATAACGGAAATCCCCTACCGTTATCCGCCAAAACCCCCTCATTCCGCGGGAATAACGGAAATTGGCTTCCGCTACGTCCCTCTGCAAGCCGGCTGGATGTGATATGAAAGCCCACAGGCCTTCTTCAATTGTTCATTACCCCTCGGCGCGGCGGAAACCGCAGCAAAAGCGGCTCTTCGCCTCCCTGTCTACATTGACTAGGAGGCTCCATCTGGCCGGCTGATTATCGGTATGGCAGGTATCCATCTTTTGCTATAGCAGGCATTCACCTTTTGGTATAATGGGAGAAATAGATTGGAGCACGGCTGAGGGAGCACGAATATGGAAGAAATTCAAGGTGATCTGATTACAACCGAAACCCTTTTGGAAGATTTGGAGCAGCTGGGGGTCCGGCCGGGGATGACGCTGTTGGTCCACTCCTCCATGAAAGCACTAGGCGGTTGGGTGGCTGGGGGTCCGGCGGCAGTGGTTCTGGCCTTGGAGGCTGCGCTTGGCCCCTCCGGCACGCTGGTGATGCCCACACATACGGGAGAACTGACCGATCCCGCCGGATGGCGCTGTCCCCCTGTGCAGGAGACCTGGTGGGACCCCATCCGCCGGACAATGCCCGCTTACGATCCGGATCTTTCCCTTACCTACAAAATGGGCGCCATCCCGGAATGCTTCCGCAAGCAAAAGGGTGTCCGCCGAAGCAGCCACCCCCATCTGTCCTTCGCCGCTTGGGGACGCCATGCTGCAGAGGTGACTGGCAACCACAGCCTGGACTACGGCTTGGGAGAGGACTCCCCTCTTGCCCGCATGTACGGCTTGGACGGCCATATCCTGCTTCTGGGGGTGGGTCACGGCAACAACACCTCCCTGCACCTGGCGGAAGCCCGCTCCCGGTACCGGGCAACCGCAGCCGTTCACAACAAGGCGCCCATGCTGGTGAATGGAGTCCGCCAGTGGGTGACGTTCCGCGATTTGGATTGGGATTCCTCGGATTTTGAGGCGTTGGGCAGCGATTATGAACGCGCAGGCGGGACCGTCTGCAAAGGCTGGATTGCCCATGCCCATGCCCTGCTTTTGCCCCAGCGTCCATTGGTGGATTATGCGGTGGATTGGATGAATCTGAACCGGTCCGGTCCCGTGGACTAAGCCGTGTTTGCTGCTAAGCCTTATTAAATAGAGAGAAGGATTTCTATGGAAACCGCAAAACGCCCCGCTGACAAAAAAGCCTCTTCGTCCCAAGCTATTGTGGGCAATGGAAGAACCGCGCAGGTCATGGCATTGGGCAAGGACCGCATTATGAAACGATATAGAAGCAGCTTCCCCGCTCATGCCATCCGTACAGAATTTGCAGCAAGTGATTGGGTGTACCGGCAGGGGCTTTCTGTGCCGCGCGCCTTCGAGCTTCTAGAGGAAGAAACAGGGTTGTCTATTGTGTTCCAGCGTATTGAAGGACCTACGCTTATGAAACGGATACTTGTGCCCGGATTTCAAAAACGGGGCGCCCGGCTGCTGGCCTCCCTGCATACCGAGATTCACCGTATCCCGACGGATGAATCCGCACCGTTCCGTTCCATGAAAAGCGTCCTCACCGCCTCCATCCGGGAAGCGCCTCTGCTTACGGAAGCGGAAAAGGAGCGGATCATCCGCTATACTGCAGCCTTGCCGGAGGAGACCCGCCTGTGTCACGGGGATTTCCACCCGGATAATGTGCTTCTGGGTACGCAGCCTGTTATCATCGACTGGGCCACTGCCGTATCGGGCAGTCCTGCCGGGGACGCTGCCAGAACGGTGCTGATGCTGCAGTACGGAAGCCTGCCCGACGGAACCCCCCAATGGATCAACACCGTCATCGGGCTGGTCCGTAAACGCCTGACCCGCACGTACCTGGAGCATTACCTGAAGCTCTCCGGCATAAGCCGCAGGGAGCTGGAGCAGTGGATGCTTCCCGTAGCTGCCGCCCGTCTCATCGAATGGCTGCCTGTCCAGGAAAAAACACAGCTGGCCGGACTTGTCCGGACACGCTTGAAGGAGCTGGAGGCAGCCGGAGACTGACCAGGCGTTAGATTAGGCAGGCAGCCTCCATCACATCTCCCCACAACCAAAAAGGCAGCTGGCCCCGGATATCTCCCACAGAGGGCGTGTCTGAAAACTCGCTTGAGGGCACCTATTAACGTCTTTTCGCCCCTGACTTCGTTACTTCCCCTTGACGTACCCCCGGTACGCCTGCGGGAAAGTGCCTTGCCATGAACGAAAATTCGCTAACATTTGCTCCCCTCGGAGTTTTCAAACACACCCTAGGGAAACTCCGGCGGTCCAACCGCCTCTTTTTGCTGTTCAGATTAGTTAACTCCAGCCTTTTCCGCCAGCCAATCGAATTGAAAATCCTCGTCGGCCAAGGGCTCCACCTTCAGTGCCTTGACGTAGCCGTTTCCTTTTTTGGAGAAAAAGTCATGCTGCTTGGTCTGGGTCCGGATGCCGTTCTGCACGATAGCGTTGATCTCCTCCTCCGGAAACGGCGCCTCCAGCCCCATGTTCATCATGGCTTTATTGGCGTTGTAGCGCAGGAAAGTTTTGACTTCCTCCGTCAGCCCCAACGGGTCGTACAGCTCCTCCGTATACCGCTCCTCATTGGCATGGAGCTTGCGCAGCAATTCCAGCAGCTCCGCCTTGGCCGACTCCTGCTCTTCAGCAGACAGTCCGGCGTAAATCTCCTGGGCCAGCACACCCACGTACAGGCCGTGAATGCTTTCGTCCCGGAGGATCAGGTCGATGATCTCGCCGCTGGAGGTCATTTTGCCCTGGCCCGCCAGGTAGAGGGGGTAGAAGAAGCCGCTGTAGAACAGGTAGCTTTCCAGGAGCACTGACGCGCCCATGGCCAAGTAAAGTCCCCGCGCACTGGTGATATTTTTGTAATAGGCCGAGATGGTTTCCGCCTTGTACTGGAGGCACGGGTGCTGCTCCACCCACTCGAAGATGGCGTCAATCTCCTCATTGGAGGCCAGCGTGGTGAAAATACTGCTGTAGGACTTGGCATGAATCTGCTCCATCATGGCCATAAATCCCAGCACCGCCTTGCGCTGCAGCCCCTCCACATGCTCCAGAATCTGCGGCATACCCACGCCGCCCTGTACGGTGTCCAGCAGAGTCAGCCCGCCCAGCACCTTCATATATAAATCCTGCTCCGGCTTGGTCAGCGTGATCCAGGACATTTTGTCATCGGACAGGGGAATCTCGTCGTCGGTCCAGAACTGCATAATATTCTGGCTCCAGAATACCTGGGTAAAATCATCATCCGGGCGGTTCCAGTTGACCGCTTTAATGGCGCACATGCTGCTTCCCCCTTTTAGTTAGAAAATCACACCGAACAGGCAATGCACTCCTCCACCGACAGCATGTTGGTGCGGGTGTAGTAGAGAGACTTCAGGCCGATCCGGGCGGCGTAAATATAGTACCGGGCCAGCTGCCGGGTAGAAATATCGCTGTTCACATGCAGCACCGTGGAAATTCCCTGGTCCACATGGGCCTGAATTTCGGCGATCAGGTCCAGCACCTTAAACTGGTCCATCTGGTAGGCGGACTTGTAATAGAAGATATTGTCCCGGGCCAAAAAGGGCATCGGGTAATAGGTGGTCGAGTTGGCGTAGGTCCGGGTCTCAATAGGCGAGACGATGGGCATCACGCTGGAGGTGGCATTTTGCACATAGGAGATGCTCTGGGTAGGCGCAATCGCCAGCCGGTAAGCGTGGTACAGCCCGTGGGTCCGCACCTGCTCCCGCAGCCGCCGCCAGTCCTCCGGGGACGGGATGGGCATCTGCCCGAACAGAGCCTTCACCTTGGCACTGGTTGGACGGTAGTCCGTCTCCAGGTACTTCTTAAAGTAGGCTCCCGTGGCATAATCCGACTGCTCGAAGCCGTGGAAGGTCTCCCCCTTCTCCCGGGCAATCTCCATGCTTTCGGCCAGCGAGTAATAGTTCAGCATCATGAAAAAGCTGCGGGCAAACTCACGGGCATCCGGGCTTTCGTAAGCGATCCGGCTTTTGGCCAGGAAGCCGTGCAGGTTCATGGCACCGAGACCCACGGAATGCAGCTCCCGGTTGGCCTTGACGATGCCAGGGGCATTGGCCACGGTGGTCATGTCGCTGACGGCGGTGAGGGCACGCATCCCCTCCCGGACGGAGCGCTCCAGAAGGCCCGTTTCCATCACGTTGGCGATATTAAGGGAGGCCAGGTTGCAGCTGATATCCTTGCGGATCAAGTCAGGATGGCCGTAGTCGCCGATCTCCGAAACCTCCTGCAGCTGGAAAATCTCTGTGCAAAGGTTGGACATGTTCACGGTGCCCAAAGCGGACAGCGCGTGATCGCGGTTGGCGTTGGACTTGTTCATGATGTACGGATAGCCGGACTCCATCTGGGTGGCGGCGATCTTAATCAGCATTTCCCGGGCGGACATGATCCGCTTCTTTTTCACCCGGTCGTCAGCCAGAAGGGTTTCGTACATGTCATCCAGGTTCAGATCATCCAGGTATTTGCCGTAAGCCTTGTAAACGGTGTACGGGGCGAAGACGTACAGCGGTTCATCCGCCTCTGCCAGTTGGTAGAGCTTATCCGGAACGATCAGACCGATGGAGAGGGTTTTGAGACGGATCTTCTCGTCGGCGTTGATCTTCTTGCTGTCCAGGAATTCCAGTACGTCCCAGCCGAAAATATTGTAATACGCCGCGCCGGAGCCCTTGCGCTGCCCCATTTGGTCGGCATAGGAGAAGGCATCCTCCATGAGCTTCAGGACCGGCATAATGCCCTTGGCCGCCCCTTCCACACCCTTGATGGGTTCGCCCCGGCTTCTCAGCTTGGACAGGTTCACGGCTACGCCGCCGCCGATTTTGGACAGCTGCATGCAGGTGCCCAGCACGTAGTTGATGGAGTTGAGGGAATCGTCCATTTCCAAAAGGAAGCAGGACACCATCTCGCCACGGCGTTTTTTGCCGGCGTTGAGGAAGGTGGGAGTGGCAGGCTGCAGCCGCTGCTCCATCATGGAGGCGGTGAGCTGCAGGGCCAGCTCCTTGCTGCCCCGGCCCAGATACAGGGCGACAATAGCTACCCGGTCCGGGTAATGCTCCAGGTAGACGGAGCGGTCGTCGGTGCGCAGGGCGTAGTCTGTATAGAATTTGGATGCCGCCATGTACGAAGGGAAGCGGAAGTCGTACCTGTGGGCCAGGGCGTAAACCTCCTCCACCGCCTCTTCGGAATAGTGGGCGTACACATCCTCATAATAGTCGTTGTCGATCATGTAGCGGACCTTTTCAGCAGTGGTGCTGAAGGTTTTGCTTCTGGCCGCAGCCTCTTCCATAAAAGCATCGGCGGCTTCGCGGTCCTTGTCTAAACGGAAGAAGCCGTCGGCATCCCGCTGCATCAGCTGATTGTTCAACTCCAAATAGCGCATCTGGCTTCCGCCTCCTTTAGTTCGTATGCGAGTGTGAGAAAGGTTCTCAGTCAAGTTTGTGATACTCCCCGGTTATGGCTGTTTGGGGGAGGTATATATGTAGGGGAAACGTCGTGTTAGTCGAAGCTCCCGTGCAAGAACAATAATGAGTGTGGAAATGCTGTTGCGTTTCGCAGGGGACCGTGGAATACTGCTGTATTCCGCAGGCCGTATCTATCTCCGGCAGTGGCCGGGAGAAATTATGGGTGGGTTTTGGGCAAAATGTTGCGCTTGGACCCGGCATTTTCACTTCCGGTGCTGGCCGCTGGGCTATGGCAGATTCTAACGGCGGTCAGCGCCGTTATTTCCGGGTTTTGGCCACTTTGTAAATTCTAACGGCGGCCAGAGCCGCTATTGGGGCCAAATCGCCTGTGGGAGGCCCGGATTTGTGCAAATAACGTCTCCTGCTTCCGTTAGAATTCCAGCAGCCCTGTTTTGAGGCAAATAAGGACGCTCACTTCCGTTAAAAATTCGGCAGTGTGCAGGACAGCCCCATGCAGCCAAATCGCAGGCCGTTGGGACGATCATCCGCCCGCACAAATCGGTTCAAACCCGGCCCGTCTGCACGGTGCGCTGCACATCCGCTGTTACCGCCAGCCGGTCCAGCTCCTCCAGGAACTGCGCCGCCTCCTTGGCGGTGCCGGAGAGCTCGAACCGGGCCAGCACCGGCACCCGGTACTGGGCGCCGATCCGGTCCGCCGCTTTGGCGAAGCCATCCCCCCAGTTGCGGTTGCCGCTGGAGGCGACGCCCGCCATACGGTGGCCGTTCTTCTGAAGGAAGCGCGCTGTGCTGTCCGGCACCTGGCCGAAGCCCGTGGTGTAGGTCACCAGCACGAAGGGCTCCTGGAGCTCCCCCGCCTCTGCCGCCGCTACTGCCCGTCGTCCCAATCCGTTGACGAAACGCCGGACATTGCCGGTCCGGGAATCATATACGATCAGCATCGCTGTCCCTCCTCTTGATTAAGATATGTTTACCGGGGGCTCCCCCAAAAGGTATCGGATTCCGCTTCATAGCTTCGCGTCACTTTTGGGGGATCATTTAGGCCGTGGATACAGCCAGCGTGCCTACCACCGCTTCGGCGGAAACCGCCCGGCCCTGGCGCATGGATTCGGCAGCGTCCAGAAACCGCTGGTTATCCGAGCCCCGGAAGGGAAGGTCATAGGTGCGCCGCGCTTCAATGAAGCGCCCGTCCATCAGATAGTCGCTGGCAGCAAGCAGCTCCCGCCATCCGGGATGGCGGTCCGCCTGGGCCAGCAGCGCCTCGAAGGTGTAGCCGGTGTAGGTGATCACCGACCGGCCCATGGCCTTCACACCCCGGGCCAGACGGGCGAATTCCACTGCTTGCCCGAAGGGCTCTCCGCCGCTTAGCGTTATGCCCGCCAGCAGCGGGTTCTCTCTGATGTCCGCCAGAATCGAATCCACAGAGCGGAGTGTGCCGCCCTCAAAGCTGTGGGTATGGGGATTGTGGCAGCCCGGACAAGCGTGGGGGCAGCCCTGCCCGAATACCGTCATCCGGATGCCCGGCCCGTCTACGATGGATTCCTGTACAATTCCCGCCAGCCGGAGCATGCCGATTTGTCTTTCCATTGTTGGTGCCTCCTAAGGGCTTTCGTCAGAAGGCCCCACTTCGTAAGCGTCTGCTGGGCTTTCGAGAGAAAGCCCAACTTCGTAAGCATTCACTGGGCCTTCGTCAGAAGGCCCCACTTCGTAAGCGTCTGCTGGGCTTTCGAGAGAAAGCTCAGCTTCGTACGCATTTCTTCTTATAAGTGCTTCACCCGGTCCCGTTCCTCGGCGCGTTTGGCGTCGTTGAACCGGTCCAGGGTGCCCACCAGGTATCCGGTGATCCGCCGGATCCGCTCGAAGCCTACCGGACCCTCATGCTCACGCCGTCCGCAGCGCGGGCAGCGGTCGCCGATGACGCCGGTGTAGCCGCAGACCGGGTCCCGGTCTACCGGGTGGTTCACCGAGCCGTAGCCGATGCCGGCTTCCTTCATGGCCCGGATGACGGTTTCGAAGGCAGCCGGGTTATGCACCGGATCGCCGTCCAGCTCCACATAGGTGATGTGGCCCGCGTTGGTAAATGCATGATACGGGGCTTCCTTGCGGATCTTGGCAAAGGCGGTAATCCCGTGATACACCGGCACATGGAAGCTGTTGGTGTAATAATCCCGGTCGGTGATGCCCGGAATAGAGCCGAAGCGCTTGCGGTCCATCCGAACGAACCGGCCTGCCGTGCCTTCCGCCGGAGTAGCCAGCAGGGAGAAGTTCATCCCGGTACGCTCTGCGGTTTCGTCCATTTTTTGGCGCATATGCTTGATGATCCGGATCCCCAGCTCCTGGGCCTCCTCGGATTCGCCGTGGTGGCCGCCGATGAGAGCCTTCAGACATTCCGCCAGTCCGATGAAGCCTGTGGACAAAGAGCCGTGTTTGATGACCTCGCGGATTTCATCGTCGGGGGAAAGCTTGTCGGAGTCGATCCAGACTCCCTGCCCCATCAGGAACGGGAAGTTCTTCACCCGTTTGCGGGCCTGGATTTCGTAACGCTCCAGCAGCTGCTCGATGACCAGCTCCATCTTTTGCTCTAGGGCCTCCATAAAACCTTCCACATCCCCACGGTGCTCCAAAGCCAGACGCGGCAGGTTGATGGTGGTGAAGCTCAGGTTGCCACGGCCGAAGGTAATCTGGCGGTCCTTGTCGTGGACATTGCTGATCACGCGGGTCCGGCAGCCCATATAGGCGATCTCGGTTTCCGGAGAGCCTTCCTTATAGAACTCCAGATTGAAGGGTGCATCCTGGAATGAAAAATTCGGAAACAGCCGCTTGGCGCTGACCTGGCAGGCCCGCTGGAACAAGTCATAGTTGGGATCTCCAGGGTTGTAATTAACCCCTTCCTTCACCCGGAAAATCTGGATCGGGAAAATTGGCGTTTCGCCGTTGCCCAACCCCCGTTCGGTGGCGTGGAGAATGCCCATCACCACCAGCCGTCCTTCGGGGCTGGTATCTGTGCCGTAGTTGATGGAGCTGAAAGGGATCTGTGCTCCGGCCCGGCTGTGCATGGTGTTCAGGTTATGAATCAGCGCCTCCATGGCCTGGTAGGTGCTGCGTTCGGTTTCGGCCATAGCCTGGCGGACTGCCATCGCCTGAGCCTCGGACGCTGCCGCTTGGCTGCCCAGGATCTCCGCCAGAAGGGCAAGCTCCCGCTCCGCTTCGGCTTCATCCCGGTTCATCCGGGGGAAAACCGATCCGTCAGCGCCCCAGGCGCCGAAGGCTTCAACCAGACGCTCCAGCCCTTGCGCATCCACACTCCAGCGCCATTCCAGGGCCTTCAGCAGATTGCTGCGGTAGAGCCGGGAATACGTTTTGGATACACCCGCCGCCAGCCCGTAGTCGAAATTGGGAATGCTTTGGCCGCCATGCTGGTCGTTCTGGTTGGACTGGATGGCGATGCAGGCCAGAGCCGCATAGCTTTGGATATCGTTGGGCTCCCGGACCTGACCGTGGCCGGTGCCGAAGCCGCTCTTAAACAGCTTCTCGATGTCGATCTGGCAGCAGGTAGTGGTCAGAGTCAGGAAATCCAGGTCATGAATGTGAACGTCCCCGTCCTTATGGGCAGCGGCATGCTCCGGCTTCAGCACAAACAGCTCATTGAACTGCTTCGCACCCTCCGAGCCGTACTTAAGCATGGTGCCCATGGAGGTATTGCCGTCGATGTTGGCATTTTCCCGCTTGATCTCGCTGTTAGAGGCGTCCTGGTAGGTAATCTCTTCGAACACCTTCATGAGGCGCGTGTCCATCTCCCGGATTCTCGAACGCTCCGCCCGGTAGAGGATGTAGGCCTTGGCCGTGTGGACCAGCCCTTCATTCATCAGAACCTCCTCCACGGTGTCCTGAATCTGTTCCACATACGGAATGGCTGTGCCGTTCTTCCCCTCCAGACTCTGCATCACCTTCATGGCTAAGCCCATTGCCTGTGCCGGATCGGCTTCTTTGGTGGCATAAGTGGCCTTCATGATTGCGTTGGTGATTTTGTCGATGGCGAACAGCGCCTCACGGCCGTCTCTTTTGCGAATAGTGGTAATCAAGCTCCAACATCTCCTAGTGTGATATGTAGTAGGAATAAACTGCCGTATAGGGGGAAATAAAGGCGCCCCCCGACTCCTTCTTGCCGGAAGGAGACGAAAGACGCGCGAATACACTTCGGATTGCAGCACATCCCGTCCGGAATGCCTGCAGGAATTTCCCGGGTATTCGAACACCGCCCCATCCTCCGTGGGTAAAAAATGCTCATGATCAGGCAGGTCTCCTGGCTCCGGCGCATGAGGTCCGAGGACGCCTTCCCGGCAGCATGCCAGTGGCAAAAAGTCCAATCGGTTTAAGCACCGCTACAGTGGCGGGGACCGCGCCGGCTTGGCACCGGCTTCCCTCTTAGATTCGAAGAGCTTGCTAGACTATAATTACCCTCCGAATACCTGATCAAAACTATATCTTGTGGTCGCTTATCAAATTCTAATCAATATATTGGTATTTTGTCAATGCATAAATAGCACCCCGGCAAAAAGCCTACCTATGGACTATAGCAAATTCCGCGAGGATTGTCCTCCCCTTTTTTGGCCCCAAAGACGGTTTTCAGCCTCCTCCAGCCCCCTCTGCATACGTCATTTCCGGCCCGATTTCCGCCAAAATAAAGGCTTCGCGGATGTACAAAATGCTTCAAAAAAACGCCAAAAAATTTTTTTGAACCGCCCCCGGTTCGAGGGAGCCCCCGCCTTAGGTCCAGTGCCAATTACCTGCCCGGGACGGTTTTGGCCGGACCTGTTTTCGATTACCATAAAGGTATCAAGCACAGCAGCGCGAACCATCCTCCCCTTCAAAATACATAAGAATCATACACCATCCAAACCGCCCCTCGGATGTTCTCCGGAACCGGGGGTGTAACGAAAGGAAGAATCCCTTATGACAGAAATGAAAAAAACAGGACGCAATCCGGCACGGACCGCCTCCCTTCTCCTTGCAGGCATACTGGGTCTGGCCCTGCTCAGCCGATTCGGCGGCGTTATCGCCATTGCAGCGGCGGCAGGCGCCATCGCCTACGGGCTGTCCCTGCTCCGGAACAAAAACCCACTGGAATTGGAGGCATAAAATATGAAGCTGTCACGTTCACGCACGGATGCAAAACTGTTTGGGCTATGCGGAGGGATCGCAGCCAGCCTGGGGGTAAACTCCGCCTGGGTCCGGGCCTTTGTTACCGTCGGCATTATTTTCACCGGCGGCCTGCTTCTCCTCGTATATGTCCTGGCGGCTATGGTGCTTCCCGTTGAAGATGCCATGCCCACAGGCGAATACATGTATGTACCGTCCTCCCGGGCGTACGGCTTTAATCGCCCCGAGCCTGCTCCTGCAGCGTCGCCCGAACTGTCCTGGAGCAAGGAGAAGGAAATCCTGTCCCGAGAAATCCGGGAGCTCCGGAGCCGTCTGGATGCATATGAGCGAACAGAATAAGCCGTCCGATAAGAGCCCTTCCATGCTTGCGAACCAAGCGTGTGGAGGGCTCTTTTTGGTGTCTCCTGTTTCAATTGCCTGCCGTCTGCTTACCAAGTAAAATAGAACTATCTACATCCTGCAAAGGCAAGGAGGCGCCGATCATCCTATGAACCGAAGAAGCTTCGTCAAGTGGCTCCTGGCCGGTATTGCACTTGTGGCGGCATCCGGGTCGGTGTTTATGCGCAAGCTCATGGATGGGGGAACACCGCCGCTTAACGCAGCAGAAGCGCCCACTCCAGAAGCTGCGCAGCCCTCTTCTCCTCCCGCCGCCACCCCTTCCTCTCCTTCACCTGTGGAAAAGGGGAAGCTATTGGCCACTGTATTTCTGCTCAGCGACATCCACATGATTGATTCCCAGCCTGTTGTGGACAAGGTCCACACCGCCCTCAAGGATTTGACCTCCCTAAAGGAAACCTCCGACGCCATCGTTTTGGGCGGGGACCTGACCACCTATGCCCGGGAGCTGGACTACAAGCTGCTCCGGACCACCTTTAACCAATACAAGCTGCCGCCCCTTTATGGCAATATGGGCAACCATGAATATTACGATATCTGGCTGACCAAGGAAGGCGCCTGGAGCACCGAAACGGTGCCCAACGGCAAAACCGACAAGGGCGCCAGGGACCGCTTCCAGAAGTTCATGGGTATGGATAAGCCCTATGCGGATGCCTGGGTGAACGGTGTGCACCTGATCATGGTTTCCCAGGACGCCTACGTGCAGGAGAGACCCGACGTCCAGGAGGGTGCCTGGTATTCCGACGAGCAGCTGGCTTGGCTGGAGGAGACGCTGAAGCCCCATGCGGACGGCAGCCCCGCCCTCATCTTTATCCATCAGCCTCTGCCCGCCATCGGGTCTGAGGGAGGCAATCACCGGCTTATTCGGGCCACCGAGTTCCGTAAGATTCTTCTGCCCTATCCCAATTTGTTCGTCTTCTCCGGGCATACCCATCAGGATCTGAATCTGCCCAACCGCTATACCAAGGAGAGCTTCCACTGGTTTATGAACGCTTCTGTCACCCGTACCCGCGGCGAGCTGTCCCAAGGGCTGCTCATTCAGGTATATGAGGGCGCGGTAGATATCAGAGGGCGGGAATTCTCCAAGAAGGAGTGGATTGCCGCCGCCGACTGGAGCATCCCGCTGATCTAATAAAAGTGAACCCCGTTCCATGAGGAGGAACCCCAATGTACCCTTTGATTTACGCCCACCGCGGAGCATCCGGCCACTCACCGGAAAACACCATGGCCGCCTTCCGGCTGGCCGTGGAGGAAGGCGCGGAAGGCATCGAGCTGGATGTGCAGCTCACCGCAGACAGACAGGTAGTGGTTATCCACGATGAAACCCTGGACCGGACCACCGACGGCACGGGACCGGTGTACAGCCGAACCTGGGAGGAGCTGCGCAGGCAGGACGCGTCCTTCGGCCAGGAGGCGTACCGCGGCGAAGGCATCCCGCTGCTGGCCCAGGTGCTGGAGCTTCTGGCCCCAACGCAGCTGGAGCTGAACATTGAGCTGAAGAACGGCATTGTCCCTTATGAGGGTATGGAAGAGCTCGTTGTACGGATGGTCCGGCAGTACGGCATGGAAAAGCGCATTGTGTTCTCCTCCTTTAACCATTACAGCGTCGCGCGGCTGGCAGCGATGGCGCCGGATATAGAATCGGCAGTCCTCTACGCCGAAGGGCTGTACAGACCCTGGGAGTACGCTGCCTTTGTCGGTGCCCGCAGCCTTCACCCCCATTACCTGGCCGTTACCCCCGAAATCGTCATGAACGCCCGGATGGCGGGAGTAAAGGTACGTCCCTGGACCGTCAACAGC
The DNA here is from genome assembly GCA_023393235.1 of Bacillota bacterium. GTDB lineage: Bacteria > Bacillota > Bacilli > Paenibacillales > NBRC-103111 > Paenibacillus_AR. The sequence continues at coordinate 14,040 of JAEWMH010000021.1, forward strand.
GATGAGGACTACCGCCGGATGGCCGCTGCCGGTGTGGACGCCGTCATCACCAACTACCCCGGCCGGTTTAAAGCCTTGCGGGGCAATGTGTAGGCAGCTGGAGCAGCAATTTTGAGACATGACCAAAAGCCCCCGGTGTGTTGAACCGGGGGCTTCTTCGTGATGGAGACAGCTTAATTTACCGTTACATACACATACGTCTTCTTTTTGGCAAAGGTGACGGTAATGGTGGCCTTGCCCTTGCCGATGGCACGGATGACGCCGTCCTTCACGTCCGCCACCTTGATGTTGGAGGTGGTCCACAAACCCGCTACGGAGACATCCTCTTCGGTTTGGTCCGCATAGGTGGCGGTTGCCTTTACCTTCATGGTAGAGCCGACGCTCATGTTTACCAGAACATGGTCGGTCTGCAGATACTTCAGGGTATCCACATTAACGGTGATGGAGACGCTTTTGCCCCCGAAGGTAGCTGTTACTGTAGTCGTACCCGGTCCCATGCCGGTAATCAGGCCGTCCGCCACATCCGCCACGTTGTAGGAGCCGGATTTCCACACGGCTGCAGTGGCATCCACATCCTTCTTCGTGTTGTCGGACAGCTGCGAGCTGAGGGTAATCTGCATGCTTTCCCCGGACTTAATGTTGATGATCCGCTTGCTTGCATTCAAGGCTTGGGCAACCCCGATCTCCGCAGTGACAGAGACGGATTGGCCGCCGTACTTGGCGGTAATGGTCACCTTGCCCCGGGCAACGGGAGTCACCACACCCTTGTCTACAGTGGCAATGGAGGCATTGCTGGAGGTCCATTCAGCCGTTGGCGCCACATTAGTGGTTTTTCCGTCCCGGTCCTTGGCCGTAAGCGCGATGCTCTTCACCTCGCCCAGATCAAAAACCAGAACCGTAGGGCTTGCGGTCAGGGTTTGAGCGGTATCCACCTGCACATCGAACTCGCAGGTTTTACCGCCGAAGGAAGCGGTAACGGTAGCCGTACCCGAAGCAACGGCAACCAAATGGCCGTTTTCGTCTATCGTAACTACCTTGGTATTGCTGCTCGCCCACGCCGCTTCACCGGTCACATCCTTTTTGGTGCTGTCGGTAAAGGTGGCGGTAACCTTCAGGTCCCGGGTATCCCCCTTGGCTAGGGTCAGCTTCTGTTCGTTCGTGGTGGTCAGGCTCTTCAGCACTCCGACAGAGACGGTCACCGTTGCTTTGCGGGTGCCGTACTCCACGGTAATCGTCGCCACCCCCGTGTCGATACCCGACACAATTCCCTTGGTCACATCGGCTATAGCAGCATCACTGGTGCTCCATTTGGCCAAGCTGGTCACATCCGTTTGGGTGCCGTCGCTGAACAATGCCTCCAGCTTCAGGCTTTCCGTGCTGCCAATCTGGAAGTTAACCTTGGTGGCGCTGAGCAACAGCTTGGTGGGCACATCCACCGACAGGGCGATCTTGACGCTTTTGCCGCCATAGGTAGCGGTTATTTCCGTTTTGCCGGCCTTATAGGTGGTAATGGAGCCCTTCTGCACATAAGCAATGGAGGAGTCGGCTGTAGCCCAGTCCGCCTTTTCCGTTACATCCTCGGTTTTGCCGTCGGCATAGGTAGCAGTCAGCTTCAGCTTGTCCGTTTGATTCGCCTGGAGGAACAGCTCCTCCTTATCTGCAGTCAACAGCCGGGCTACGCCCACATCCACTGTCACGGATACGGTTTTGTCCACATAGGTGGCGGTAATGGTGGCTTCACCTGTGCCGTTGGCAATAATTTTACCCTTGGTGACTGTAGCTACTGCAGGATCGCTGGTGGTCCAGGTTGCCCGGGAGGCCAGCTCCTTGTCCGTGGTTCCGTCTGCATAGGTGGCAGTAAGAATCAGATCCTCGGAGGTATCCTTCTTTAAGAAGAGACTGGTTTTGTTCAAGCTCAGCTTTACCGCCAGGTCCACGTCCACCCGGATGGTGGTGGTTTTGGTGCCGTAGGTAGCCGTAATCTCGGTTTGGCCGGAGCCGTAGCCCTTGACCTCACCCTTGATGACATCGGCGATATCCGGGTCTTTGGATTCCCACTCAGCCAGATCGGTGACATCCGTTGTGCTGCCATCCGGATAGGTTGCGGTAAGGGTCAGCTCCTCGCTCTGCTTCAGCAGCAGGGACAGCTCCCGTTTGTTAGGATCAATCCGCTTTACAATCTCAACATCAACAGGAATGGAAACGGATTGGCCGTTATAAGCCGCCGTCACCACAGCCCGGCCGGAATTCTGGCCTTTGATCAAGCCGTTGACTACTGTTGCAACAGAGCTGGAATCGCTGTTCCATTCCGCCTTTTTGGTGACGTCCTCGGTGGTTCCATCATCATAATAGGCGGTCAGGGTAACCTGCTCGTCTTCCCCCTTGCGCAGATCCACGGTCTGCTTGTCCTTTACCAGTGTGCGCACACGCTTCACAACGGTTACATTCACCACTACGGTCTGTCCCAGGTATGTGGCGGTGATAACTGCCTTGCCTTCGGACTTGGCCGTTACAGTGCCTGCATAAACCGAAGCCACTGCGGGAGAACCCGAATTCCATTCGGTCTTAACTGTTACCGTAGAGGTGGAGCCGTTGACAAAGACGGCGGTAGCCGTCAGCGCAGCGGTATTGCCCACTTCCATAGTCAATTCATTTTTGTTCAGCACAAGGCTGGAAATTTCCTCTGATGTAGTGGCAGCCACTGCGGCTGTACCGCCAAGGCCGATAGTATTGGTTATAAGGGCAAGCAACAGCATAACCAGCATGACCCGTTTCAATTGCATGAATTCATCTCCCTTTCGTCATCGTGTTGCAGCATTCGGCTTTTTTCCACATCTTTCTTTATCGGAATCGGGCCGGCCCCGGATTAGGTTTTTTACACATCTTTTACAAAGCTGAATGAAAAAACCGGCGGTCCGCCGGGGAGGACTATCTGTAAAGCACAAGCTCCTCCAGCTGTTTGCGCACCTTGGCTGCGGGAGCATCAAGAGGATACCCTAAGGGTGTGAACGCCACCGGCTCCAGCTCCGGGTCTAAGCCGAGGATTTCCCTGGTGATACGGGCATCAAAGGCGCCGACCCAGCAGGTGCCCAACCCCTGGGCGGAAGCAGCCAGAACCATATGGTCCATGACAATGGACACGTCCACATCCGCGTAGTTTTTGCCGTCCCGCCGGACCCAGGCCTTATCGGGCAGCGCACATACACCCAGAATGAGAGGCGCCTGGACAAACCACTCCTTCGGATAAATCCGCCGCAGCTCCTCCTGCCGGCCCTCTGTTTTCACCACCACCAGCCGGAAAGGCTGCCGGTTGGCTGCAGTGGGCGCCAGCCGGGCAGCTTCCAGGATGGCAGCCAGCTTCTCTTCCTCCACCGGGTCCGCTTTATAGGCACGGCAGCTGTAACGGTTTCGGATCACTTCCAATATACTGCACACTAGAATCCCTCCATGCTGCGATATAACGTCCGGCCGGGTCTGCGGCGAAGCCGCCCTGCCCCTCCTCCATCAATACGGGGTATAGAAATTTTCCGTATAATAAACACCGAATTTGCCTCCAAACGCCACTCCCGCACCAAAATGGGTATTGCTCCCCAACAGATTCTCTCTGTGGCCGGTAGTGGAGTTCAGCCACCCGTAATGGGCCGCCAGCGCATCCGTCTGGCCTGCCGCAATATTCTCGGCGAAGAGGCGGTAAGACAGCCCCGCATCCTCCGCACGGTCCCAAGGCATGCGTCCGCTCTGGTCGTCATGGGCAAAATATCCGTTGGACTGCATGTCGGAGCTGTGGGCTCTGGCTACCGCAGCAGCCGTATCGTTCCATAATAAGGCGGGAAGTCCGTGCTTTACCCGTTCGGCATTGGCCAGATCCAGGGTTTCCCGCTCGAAGGCCTCCCTGAGGAGGTCTCCGGATTGCCCGTTCCGGGAAGCAGCCTGCTCCTCCTCTGCTTTGGTTACCAGCTTCATTCCGCTGATTTGCCCGTCATTCTGCAGGTCGTAATAGAAGGTAACGTAAGCACCGTCCCGCTCGAACACCTGGGAGTAGCCTGCATTTTGCAGGGAATACCACGTATTCCCCTTCAATATACGCGAAAGGGGCTCTCCCCACTTGCCTGTCACCTGGGCCTTGCTGCTGGTGGAGCTTACTCCGCCGGGAGCCAGCCAATCGGTTCCCGAGGTGTACAGTCCGGCTACCTTGCCGTCCCGGAGGCCAACTAAGGTATACTGCCGGAGATCCCGGCTGTAGACCTGCCATTCAAACCCGTAAATACTGGCATCCTTGCGGTCGGGTTCTCCCAATACGGCCTGTACATAGGCTGCCGAATCCCCCAGGGAAATACCTCTTGCCTGCAGCCCGCTTTGCAGTCCTGCGGGTGCTTCCGGAGCAGCCTTCAGCACCAGCCCCTGTTCCTTGGCGTTGCGCAGGAATTGGACCGCCTCCGCACGGGTCAGGGATTCCCCGGACGCGTACCCCTCCACGGAAGCTGCATATTTGCCCTGGGATAAGCCTTCGTCCAGCAGGTACTGGACTGCCTCTGACAGGGTAAGCGCATGTCCCTGGGCGGACGCCATCAGCCGGGCCACATGCCCACGGTTATAGGAATCGGCACCGGAGGCTTGAGTTAGCATCCAATGCTTCTCTTGTGCATACACATAATATGGCTTGTACCAGGGGTCACTCCCGCCGGCCAAAACCTCACCCGGGCCAAGAGTCCTCATCATCAAAGCAAGAAACTCCGGCTCCGACACCTTGCCGTCCGGCTGAAAAGTCCCGTTTTCGTATCCGTCAGCGATGCCTTGGTCTGCCGCCCACTCAATGGTTTGACGGGCCCAATGCTGCTTGATATCGGTAAAAGTACCGTTATTAACTCCGGCGGCACCTGCAGGGGCAGGCGCGAGGAGCATGATGGCACATAGGGACAGTGCCGTTTTGGCTGCAATGGCTTTGAGGCGGATGGACATATGCGGCACTCCTTCAAATTTTTTGGCTTCTTCTATATTAGTATATCGGTTGATAGAGTGAATAGGAACTTTTGTCGGAAAAGTTCAACAAATTTTTACCGTTTTACCCAGGTTTCGATGTTCAGTATTTGTTCAGAGTAGGATGCTAGAATTAGAATTATTCTTTATTAAGAACATTAATGCGTACTGTAATTATTTGGAAGGAGGATGGCCAATGAAGAAAATGAAAGGTGTGCTGCATGTTTTTCTGGCAGGGGCTTTAATGTTCAGCAGTGTCCCTGCAGTGTGGGCGGAAGGCGGGACAGCCTCTACGGCGAAGCCGCTTGGCATTGCCCAGGACTTCAATATCTTCCTGCTTGGGAACATCAACCAATCCTCGGATACAGAGGGCAGACTGGCTGTGGGAGGGAATGCCACCCTCAGCAATTTCGGCGTGGGTGACAGGCTGGATGCATCCGCCAACGGGACGGATGTATTTGTTGCCGGCGGGGATGTGAACTACAACGGCGGGCAGGTCTTTTTTGGAAATGCCGTATACGGGGGAAAGTTGAACAACAGCGTCACTGTTCGTTATGGCACATGGCGCAAGGATAATCCGATTGATTTTGAGGCTGCTTTTACAGACCTGCGGACCCTGTCTACAGACCTATCCAAGCTTACTGCCAATGGGACTACCCTGGAGAGCTACGGCACCCTTACCTTGAAGGGCACCAATGCCGGCGCTACCGTGTTTGCCGTATCGGGCAGCATGTTGGCTTCCGCCCATACCTTCAATATCGATAGTGTCCCCAACGGTGCAACCGTCATTGTGAACGTAAGCGGCGAAACCATCTCCAGAATGCCCTCTTTGGACCAAAACTCCAACCGGTCGCGTTACGTGCTGTACAACTTCTATGAAGCCAAAACCATCTCCATGTCCGGGCTGCAGATCCGGGGCTCCGTACTGGCTCCTTGGGCGGACCTGTCCTTCTCCAACGGACAAATAAATGGAACGGTTATCGCCAACTCCATGCAGGGCTCCGGCGAAACCCACCACTATCCGTTCGCAGGAACCATACCGGAGGAACCAAAGCCGCCGACACCGACAC
>JAEWMH010000090.1 GCA_023393235.1 Bacillota bacterium
CCGCAAGGCTGTGCGTGCAGGGCATATTCCGCCTTCGCCTGCAGGTACCGATGCACTGGGCAAGCAAATCCATGCCGGGGTGTTTGGGATCGGCTTTATGGGAATCGGCGTGGTACTGTTTCTGGTTTCTGCCAAACCGGCCTGGCTGGAGGACCTGTTCAAGATTATGGGGTCTTATGTAGGCGCCGTTCTGCTGATTGGTGTGGGGCTTCTGCTGTTTCTGAATGAATCCAAAAAAAGATAGGTCATTGATCCGGGACCGGTTACAGGTGAAGGATGGGAAGGAGATGGAATCATGCTTAAGGTGGGACGGTATACAGCGGCGCTTCTGCTTTTGTCGGTGGGCCTGCTCCTTTTGCTGGATCAAACCCGGGGCACCGGATATATGGCACTGCTCTTGGATTGGTGGCCGGTTCTCCTAATCACGCTTGGTGTGGAATATCTGCTGTTTAATTTTATTTACCGCAAAAAAGAAACGGCCTTCCGGCTGGATTGGGGCGGCCTGGTTTTGTCCGTGCTGATTTCGGCCGTAGTAGTGGGGATCACCCAGGCTGACCGTCTGCCTAAGGATTGGCTGGGAAATTTAAATTTCAATATCAGCACCCTGAATTTGTCCTTTTCCTCCGAAAGCGGGTACAGCTTCAATAAACCGGAGCTGGCCATTCCCCTTCCCAAGGGAGTAGAGCGGGTAGAGCTGGAGAATCCCAACGGAAGTGTGGAAATCCGCGGCGGGAATGTGAAGGATGTTATGGTCCAAGCGGTGGTATGGGTGGACAAAGTGGATGAGACGGAAGCTGCCCGGATCGCGGAGGAATCCACTATCGATTATTCCGGAGGCAGCACCTTCAAGATTATGACCAACGCCAAGGAATATACGGGCGGGTTCCCTAATAAGCGCAAGCCGCGGGTCAATCTGCAGGTTACGGTGCCGGAGGCTGTGAAGGCGGATTATCATTTGAAACTGCTGAACGGCAAGGTGATTGCGGAGCATGTACCGGTAGAGAAGCAGTTGAATGTAAAAACCACCAACGGGGCCATTACGGTGACCGGCATCGCAGGCAGCATCACGGCGGATACCACCAACGGAGCGGTGGACGTTTCGGAAATCGGGGGAGACGCCTCGGTGGAAACCACCAATGGGGTCGTGACGGTTATGGCAGTGGGCGGAAAGCTGGAGGTGGATACCACCAACGGAGCGGTGAAGGTGGAACGGGTTCAAGGGGATGCGGATATCGAGACATTGAACGGCAAAATTACGGTGGTGGATGCGGAGGCTGGTATTAAGGCCAATGCTACCAATGGAACCATCTCCATTACTGTCGGCAAAGTTGGCGGGGACTACACTCTCAAAAACACTACCAGCTCCATTGAACTGCATATTCCCGCTTTGGCGGACGTTCAAGTGAAAGGCTCCACCTCATACGGCTCCATCAACACGAACCTTCCTCTGACTGTTGAAGGCAAAAAAATTACCGGAATATTAGGCACTGGCCTGCACCAGATCAAAATTGACACGAACAATAAAATTTACGTTAACAGTTTAGACTAATTTGCCTGTCCAATAGCTTTACAGATTGGTGAACGTCGTTGACAATCACTTTTCGCCACCCGTACAATGAGTTTAACATAGTAATGACTCTTGACAAATACTTGTTAGGTGGTGAAAGTATGAATTATCGTTTTGAACAGGCCCTGGATAAATTAAAAACAACCGGGGTACGGATGACCCCCCAACGGCATGCCATTCTTTCTTTTTTATTGGATTCTACCGCTCATCCTACAGCAGATGATATCTACAAGGCGCTGGAAGAGCGTTTTCCCAGCATGAGTGTTGCAACGGTCTACAATAACCTGAAGGTGTTTATTGAAGCCGGTCTGGTTATGGAGCTGACCTATGGCGATGATTCCAGCCGGTTTGACGCCAATATGGATCATCATTATCATGCCCAATGCGAGAATTGCGGCAAAATGGTGGACTTCATGTATCCGCCTCTCTCCGCAGTTGAAGAAATGGCCGCGGCTTCTACAGGTTTTGTCGTTCATGGGCACCGTTTTGAGGTTCACGGGCTGTGCAAGGAATGTGCGAATCCTACCAAACACTGATTTTGTGTGACTTCTTTTTGTCGGATCGTGTAGTATAATAGACATGCCGCTGTTTTTTCCAATAAGCGGGGCATGTCTTTTTTGTTGACCATTATACGGAAGGATGTGACCGAAACGTTTTGAGATCCGCCAGACGTCTGTCCGCCAGAGGACTGCTCCGGACCTTTGCGCTGTTATTGTTTGCCGCCGCGCTTGCCGGTGCTGCCGCTTATTATTGGCATGTTTATTGGCCCAGCAGCCAGCATAGAGACTATACCTTCAACGAGCCGGGCAATCCCGTATTCTATAAAGGAGAGGAGCTTAAGCCGTCCGCCAAAGGCAGCGGTGACGGGCTGAAGCTTTCTTTCGAGCTGATTCGGACTTTAATCGATCCTACTATTCATTATGAAGCGGAGAGCCAATCCGTTATTGTTACCACGGCCAATAAAGTGATCCGGCTGAAGACCAGCCAGTTAACCGGCACCATTAATGAGAAACCCTTCAATCTCCAGTTTCCCGTTGAAAAAGAAGGAGATACCGTATATGTGCCCATCGAGCCTCTAAAGGAGCTGTACCCCATTGAGCTGAGGCAGTCTTCAGATACGGGCGCTGTTATCGTTCATAAGAAGGGAGACGCTATCCCATGGGCTTCCGCCAAGAAGAATGGGGATAAACCGGATGAAACCCGTGCCCTGCGGGCCGGACCTACAGTAAAGGCGGATATTTATTCCGATTTACCCCAGGGTGAACGGGTGATGATCTGGAAGGATGCGGGGGACTGGTTTTTCGTCCAGCTGGAAAACGGCTATACCGGCTATATGCGCAAGCAGGATCTGACCTTGGAGCAGCCTGAGGTGCTGCCGGAGCCTGCCAAACCGGAAACCCCGTATGTGCCATGGAAGCCCGTAGGCGGCAAAATCAATTTAACCTGGCAGCAGGTGTATAACAAAACCCCCGACCCGACCAAGTATGGACCTATGCCGGGGCTTAATGTGATTAGTCCCCAATGGTTTATGCTGGCCGACGGCAGCGGGACCATCAAGCAAACCGCGGACAGCTCCTTCATGCAGTGGGCGCGGAGCCAGAACTTGCAGGTTTGGGCGCTGTTCAACAACGGTTTTGACCCTAAACGGACGTCGGAAGCCTTGTCCACCTACGACAAGCGCATGAATATGATCCGCCAGATTGTGTCCTTCGTCCAGCTTTACAAGCTGCAGGGCATTAATGTGGATTTCGAAAATGTATATCTCAAAGACAAGGGCGTTTTTGTCCAATTTATCCGTGAGCTTACGCCTTTTTTGCATGAGCAGGGGGCGGTTGTATCGGTGGATGTAACGGTGAAGGACGGCTCCGAAACCTATTCCCTGTTCCTGGACCGTAGAGCCTTGGCAGAGTCGGTGGACTATATGATGGTCATGACCTACGACGAGCACTGGGGATCAAGCCCTGTGGCGGGCTCTGTGGCCTCTCTGCCATGGGTGGAGAAGGGGATTGTGCAGATTATGAAGGAGGACGATGTTCCGGCCTCCAAGCTTCTGTTGGGCGTACCGTATTACACCCGGATCTGGACAGAGAAAACCAAGGACGGCAAAACCACCGTCACCTCCAAGGCAGTAGGCATGGAATCCATTGACAAGCTGCTGGCAGAGAAAAAGCTGAAGCCTACTTTGGATGAGGCATCCGGCCAAAATTACGTGGAGTACAAGGAAGACAGCAGCACCACCGTGAAGATCTGGATCGAGGATGAGGTATCCATGAAGAAGCGGATCGAGCTGGTGAAAACCTATGATCTGGCGGGAGTAGCCTCCTGGAGCCGCGGACAGGAGAAAGCAAGCATTTGGCCGCTGATTAAGGAGACGCTGGAGAAACGGCCATAATTCTTATTGTTTTACCGTTTATTGCGGGCTGGAGATTTTCTTCCGGCCCGTTTTTTTATTGTCCTGAAACCGGTTGTTGAAATATTTTTGCGAACATGTGATCTCTAAGAAGGAAAAGGGAAACCCCGCGTAGAATAGACAAGTGTAAAAGCGTGCGGCTTGCCATTGGCGGTTTGCCGGTTGCATACGGACGGATTGCATGAATGGGGGAACACATGAATGAACGCCCAGATCCTTACTCAAAAAGAGCAGCTTGTTGCCGGTCTTGCACAATTGCGCGGCTTACTGGGAATTGTGGCATTATGGAATGCCAGCGGCTTTTCCGTGCTGACAGAGGGCAATGACCTGCTCCTGATTGTCGTGTTGGAGGATGAAAGCCCTGCTTCATCCACTTATCACTATATTCAGGACGGTATCCGCATCCAGGAACGGCGGTTGTCCCAAGGCCACATTGAACACTTGCTGGCCATGCGCGATGACCGGGCGGTTACGCGGCTGATTATAGAGGGAGACATCTGGGTGGACAGGGACGGCTATTTGGAGGGCATCCGTGCCTCCTTCCTGAAGTATCCCGCATTGCTCAAGCAGCAGAAGCTTCTGAGCGAGTTCTCCTTATTCCTGAAGCGCTCCCTGCAATGCAAGGAGTTTATCTTCGCCGATGAGATATTGGATGCTTACGGCAGCTTGCTGAGAGCCATTCATCACTGGGGGCGGATTACGCTTATTGAAGAGGATGTTCTTCCCGAAATCACCATGTGGCAGCAGATCCGCGGACGCAACCCCGAAGTGTACAAGCTGTACGAGGAATTGACGGAGAGCCCGGAAACCTTGAAGCAGCGTGTGGAGCTGGTTCTCTTGGCCTGCGAATTTTCCGTCATGTCCAAAATGGAAGATTGCTGCGCCCTCCTGATCGGGATTCTGGAGGAGGCAGAGAAGCCCATAAGCGTGCAGGAGCTGCTGGCACATCCTTTCCTGAAGGGCATGTCTACGGCGAATATTCCCCTTATGCTGAATAAACTGGCCCGCAAATCCATCATTAAGGAAGTGGCCGTTCCGGCGGAGGAAGAGCTGTTTTCCCTGGAAATTCATTATGGGGTTTTTAAGGATTCAAATTAAATATTGTCGAACCCCTTGACTTATCCTGTCCGTATATGTTAAATTAATTTTCGCCGCTGAGACAAGAAACACAGCGGATGAACAAAAGAAGCAAGGCAAGCAAGAAATTAAAAAGTAATGCTTGCAAAGATGCATGACAATGTGGTATATTAAAAAAGTCGCCTCTTGAAGAAGAGAACGACGAGGAAACAAAACGAGCTCCTTGAAAACTGAACAACGAGCAGCAAAACAATGAAGCCAAACGTTTGAACAATTGAGCAATCAGCTCTAACATAACGGTCTTCGGACCACTTTTATGGAGAGTTTGATCCTGGCTCA
>JAEWMH010000137.1 GCA_023393235.1 Bacillota bacterium
GAGCAGGGTTTTGCGGACCCTGGTTCCGTTATTTCGCACAAAAGGACCCCTTCTTCACCGTAACGGACACAGAATCCGCTATTTGGAGAAAAACGGGCTGTGTCCGCAGATTTATCCCACAATAGCGGATCGTGTGTCCGTAAGAATCTGAAAAGAGGCCAATTGGCGAAAATAACGGACGCTGTGTCCGCAAGCTAAAACTTATGGGCTTCGGTTCCACCCCTAACCTTCGGCCAGGGACAACAAAAAACCGCCCCTCTCCAGTCCAGGAGCGGAAGCGGTGCAGGCCTTAGAGACTGCGACGAAATAAAGTACCGCTAATTTACCGACAAAACTCCCAAAACCGTGGAGATTTTGTCAGCAAAAGCGGGTACTAATTTCCTCGCAGCTCCTTACGGCAAACGGCGGTGCTTTTTGCGGTATTCGTGGGGAGATAAGCCGGTCATTTTTTTGAACAGCTTGGCAAAATAGGAGAAATGGGTGTACCCGATGGCCTCCGCCACCGCTCCCACCTTCAGATTGGATTCCTCCAGCAGGCGCCGGGCATACCCGATCTTCACCTCCAGCACATATTCCGTCAAGGATTGGCCGGTTTCCTTGCGGAACAGCCGGGACAGATAGGCCGGATTCAAAAATACATAGGAGGCCAGCTGCTCCCTCCCCAGCTCCTCCTGGGGATGCAGCTGGGCGTACTCCTTGATTTTGGCGATAATGGAGGATTGCTGCTGAGGCTCTCCGTGAACGGCTGTTCCGGCCCAATATTGCTCCAGAAGGCGGGCACACCATAGCTTAAGAGCCGCCAGGGACTTCACCGGCGACAGCGTCATGGTCTCCTCCCGGTTATCCAGCGCCTCCCCCAGAGATACGCCCTTCTTCACCGCGGAATCCAGACAAAGATGGGCAAGCCCGAAATAAACGGCCTGCAGTGTTTCCACAGACAGCTCCTCCCGCTCCAGACGGGTGAAATAACGGTTCAGCTGCTCCGTCAGCTCTCCTCTGCGCCCATTGTCCAAGAGCAGCGCCCACTCAGCCAGAGGCGGCGGGGGAGCGGGGCGGCCGGCGGGTTTGCCCTCTGTATTGGGAAGAATCACACTGTTGGTCCGGGTGACATTGGCCCGCTCCGCCTCCAGTAGCCGCTGGTAGGCTTCCTCCAGACCGGTTATGCCAACCTCCCCCCCGATATAGCAGGACAGCCGGCAATGAAAATATTCATTGCAGGATTGGATGAAGGCTTCGCATTTCTCCGTAAGCGGCACCTCGCTGCCTGCCTCCGCCTCACCCTCAGCCGTCCGGTAAAACAGAATCAGCCCGCTGCCGTTCCGCTCCCCCACCACGATGCCGGGGCTTCCGTCCAGCACCAGCTCCTCGGCAGCCTTGCGGATAGCGTATTCCATAATTTCCTCATCCCGCGCGCCGAAATCCTGCTGCCACTGCTCAATGCTGATCAGGACCGGGAACAGCCGGTCCTCCGAAGCCAGAGGAATGTCATACTGGCGGAGTGCGGCATCCAGCTTTCCGCTCAGGAAAGCCGTGCGCCCTTGAATCACCTCCTGCCAGAACCGCTCTACCAGAAGCGGCTTTTGGCTCTCCCAGAGGCTGTAATATTTCCGGTATACGCTCCGGTAGTCCTGCAGCTCCCGTTCGGAGCGGATTTTATCCAGTAGCTGCAGGATGATCTCCGACAGCCTGTCATGGTCCACCGGCTTCAGCAGGTAGCGGAAGGCCCCCATGGAAAGCGCCTTTTGGGCATAATTGAAATTGGCGTGGCCGGTAAGAAAAATGACCTCCGCATGGGAATGCTGCTCCCCCAGCCACTCTGCCAGGTCTAGACCGGACTGGCCCGGCATTTCGATATCCAGAATAACGATATCCGCTTCGCGTTCGGAGAGCAGCTCCTTAGCCTGGCCCACATCATATGCCTCCATAACCGCGGATATCCCCAGCCCCTCCCAATCCATTCCCGCCGCCAGTCCTTTGACCGCATATTTCTCATCATCCACCAGTAGCACATTGTACATGGTCTTCCCCGCCTTTCCCCAGTCTGGACTCCAGAGGCAGCAATATCAGTACCTCAGCGCCGCCTCCCTCCGCATTCTGCAGCACCACTTTTGCCTGGTCATCTGTAAAAATAGAAAGCCGCCGGATCACATTCCAAATCCCCACATGCTCATCCTGAATAATCCGCCAATCGGCTCCGGCAAATTCATTCAGCCATTCTGCGGAGAATCCCACCCCCGTATCCCGGATGGAGATGCGGGCCTCCCGTTCCTGACCCTGCCCGGTAATTTGGGCTTGGATGTATAAGTGAAACGGCTGATTCCGGTTTTTGAAGCCGTGGATCACCGCATTTTCGGCGAAGGGCTGGATGGTCAAGGGAGGGATAGCCGCTGCCTTCAGCTCATCACTGACGCTAATGTCAAAGACGAGATTATCGGGATAGCGGAGCCGTTGAATCTCCATATAGTTGGCCACATGCTTAAGCTCCTCGTCCAATGTGATATGGGGCCGGTTGCTGTGGACGGTGAAGCGGAAGTAGTCCGCCAGGTGGAGAGCCAGCTTCTTCAGGGTCTGGTAGTCCTTCAGCACCGCCAGGTTATACACGATGTTCAGGCTGTTCATATAAAAATGCGGGTTGATCTGCACCTGCAAATGCTTGTACTCCGCCTGCTGCACCCGCAGCTTTTCCTCGTAGACATTGATCTTGAGGGAACGGATCTGGTCTGCCATGTCATTGAAAACGGCCATCACATAGGCGAACTCCCCCTTGCGGGCGGTGGGCAGCCGGGTATCCAGCTTTCCTTGGCCGATGCGCCGCATCCCTTTGACCAAGGCGGAGAAGGGGCCCACCAAGATGCGTTGAAGGATGAGGAAGTAAATGAACAGTACAATTAGAACGCCGAAGGGAGTCACATAAATCGCTTTTTGGAAAAAGGGCAGTCCCCGGAGAATGGTGGTCTCGGGTATCGCCAACATAAGCCGGAGGCCGGTTGCCAAGGAATCCGCTTTGACCAAAAGCATCTTTTCGCTCAGGCGTTCATCGTCGATCAGGAGATAGTTGCCTTTTTGGGTTGGATTTTTCTCCGCATAACGGCCCCAGACATCAGCGCTGATCCGGGTATTGGAGAGAAGGGTGTGGCGGCTGTCCATAGCGGCTACCTCTCCCCCCGGACCCAGATTCCAGTTGCGCAGGGGGGCAATCAGCTTGTCCGGATGCACCAGAACCCCGGCGATCAGCTCGGAGGAAATCTGCGCCACGATGACCATGGCATAACCGTCCGGAGTCTGCACCAGCTGCCATCTGCCGTCGCCGTTCTGCGCCAGGGCATCGGCCATTTGGGTAATGTTGCGGGTCTGGCGGTTATGATCATCCGAGCTGGCCAGGAGCAGATCCTTATACACGGGCGAATAAATAAAAATGGAGCTGGTCACGTTGAAATAGCCGATGCCCGAGGTAAGCTTGCTCATGATGCGGATTTTGGTGAGATAGTATTCGTTGGAGGATGTCCCGAAGGCATAGAGGGTGGTGAAGTCCGGATCGTTAACAAAACGGTACAGAAAAAGACTGGTTTCATTCAGCATCTGGTCCGTGCTTTGGACATATTGCTGGAGCAGATTGTCGTAGTTGCTGGAAATCTGTTCACGGACAATCCGGATAGAGTACATGTTATTGTAGAACAGAAAGACCACAATGGGCACAATGACAATAGCAAAGCCCAGAATAATTTTCAGCCTCACGGAATGATACCATTTCATGGAGGTTCCTCCCTTGGGGAATGGAGCCGGAGCGTTGTTCCCAGACGCAGACACAGATCCAGGCGGTTGTGGGAACGAAGCGGGTTTATCAATTCGCCGGCCCGGAAGCGTATATTGGGAGCGCAGGCAGTTGGTTATGGTCCTGTATGCGCTCTCAAACTGACTGCCGGGCTTAAGCCGCCGTTCCTGGTATCATCATGCCACGGTTTGCCAAAAACGTCCAGATGGCAATTTTTTGCCGGATAGGATGCCGTTCACGGGAAATGTGGAGAATCGCTCGATGGATAAAGCGGTTGGGGCTACTCCTTCGCGTGGCTGAAAAAAGTGTTGCCAGCTCTTCCGGGAACGGTTACAATAACCTTGTAAACGCGCGTTCATGAAAGGGGCTTTCCAGCACATGCGCAGTGAGGATATCGCCAGGCTGGCGGGTGTATCCAGAAGCACCGTCTCCCGTGTGATCAACAACTATTCCAACGTACCGGAGGAAACCCGGCAGCGGGTGCTGAAGGTGATTGAGGAGCATCATTATGAGCCCAACACCTCCGCCCGTGTTCTGGCAGGCAAGGGAACGGACACCATCGGCCTGTTTGTAGTAAGCACTGCCGAACGGCCCGAGGTGAACCGCATCTACGACAACAGCTACTTCGCCCGGTTCGTGGATGCGGTGACGGATCATGCCAATGCCAAGGGCAGCTATGTGCTGATCCATACGGTTTATTCGCCGGAGGATTTCCTCCGGGTGAAGCAGGCCTTTCTGCAAAAGCGCATCGACGGCGGGGTGATTGTGGGCTCCGGACGTGATCCGCAGATGGTCAGTGAGCTGGCGGAGCTTCAAGCCCCCATTGTGCTCATCGACTACGATATTGCCGAGATTATCGGCAGCCGCCTGAACAAAAACAGACTGGCCGTAGTAAACTCCATGGACTACGAAGGCACCATGGCCGTGATGGAGCATCTTATCGGACTGGGCCACAGGGAGATTGGCATCCTGGCCGGGCGGTTGGACACTTATTCCGGCCGGGAGCGCTATAAAGCGTATGAAACGGCGCTTCAGCAGCACGGCTTGCCCATGCGGGAGGAATTTATCCTGCAGGGCCAGTTTCTGAAGGAAACTGCATATGCGGAAGCCGAACGGCTGGCGCGTACCGGCAAGCTGCCCACGGCGCTGTTCTGCGCCAATGACGACATGGCTATTTCGGCGCTGCAGGCCTTTACCCGCCACGGCATCCGGGTGCCGGAGGACATTTCGCTGGCAGGTTATGATGATGTGCCGTCCGCCTCTCTGCTGTCGCCGGGTCTGACCACAGTCCGGCTGCCCATCTACGAGATGGCGCGGGCCGCCGTGGAATCCATCAGCCGGATGCAGCAGAAAAAAAGCGGCTCCAGCTTCGAAACCGTCAGCTTCCCGGCGGAATTCATCCAGCGCGGCTCCTGCCGGAGCATCGGGCAGTGAAGCCGCGGCAGCAACCGGATCGGGTTGTCACATAACCAGACGGTGTCTGCCGGACGCGCCAGTTTGACACAAACCAGAGGGTGTCGGACGTAACAGCGGCGCTCAGCTCCTTCAGCAGAGATGGACTCCGCCGATGCAGGGCTGATGCGGTCTCCGCTTTTCTGAAATAACTGCATTTTTGCAGGTAAAGCCGCTAAATATCCTCTGCCGCTCAAAAATAACTGTACTTTTGCAGGATAGGCTGGGTAGGAGGTTCGTTTTGCGGAATTTTGCTTCCCTTATTTTTCTACAACCTGTCTCATGCTTGGCTCCGGCACAGCTTCATGCCTGAATCACAGTCCCCGTGCTTGCCTGTGCTTAGTCCATCGCTTTGCCCAGACCAGGCAGCGGGAGCTTTACCTCAAAATAAACGCGCGTTCACAAAACGCTTGTTTATCATAAAACCTTCCTATCCGAAAGGAGTCGACCCCTTTGAAATTCGGCCATTTTGACGATCAGCGCAAGGAATACGTCATTACTACTCCTCAAACCCCCTATCCTTGGATCAATTACCTGGGCAACGAAAGCTTTTTCGGCCTCATTTCCAACACCTCCGGCGGCTATTGCTTTTATCGGGACGCGCGTTTACGGAGGCTGACCCGTTACCGTTATAACAATGTCCCCCTGGACAACGGCGGGCGTTACTTCTATCTGCATGACAACGGCGACTTCTGGACGCCGGGCTGGATGCCGGTAAAGCGGGAGCTGGATTTTTATGAATGCCGCCATGGTCTGGGCTACACCTCCATCACCGGCGAACGGAACGGTATCAGCGTCAGCCAGTTGGCCTTCATCCCCCTAGGCTTCAACGGGGAGGTCTACCAGGTTAAGGTGAAAAACACCGGCAATGCTGCCAAAACCGTCACCCTTTTCTCCTTCATTGAGTTCTGTCTCTGGAATGCCTATGACGATATGACTAACTTCCAGCGGAACCTGAGCATCGGCGAGGTGGAGGTGGAGGATAACGCCATCTACCATAAGACGGAATACCGGGAGCGCCGGAACCACTTCTCCTTTTTCTCGGCAAACCGTCCCTTCGACGGCTTCGACACCGACCGGGACACTTTCCTCGGCGCCTACAACGGCTTTGACCGTCCCGATGTGGTAGCGGCAGGAGAATCCTCCAATTCCGTTGCCAGCGGCTGGTGTCCGGTAGGCTCCCACTCCTTCAAGCTGAACCTGGCCCCCGGAGAGGAGCAGTCCCTGGTGTTCGTGCTGGGGTATGTGGAGAATCCCGATGAGGAGAAATGGGAAAAGCCGGGTGTCATCAACAAAGCCCGGGCCTATGAAATGATGAGCCGTTTCCCCGGTGACGGAGCCGTAGACCGCGCTCTTGCCGACCTGGCCGCTTATTGGGCCCGCCTCCTGGGCAAATACGCTCTTCATACCACTGACGACAAGCTGGCCCGGATGGTCAACATCTGGAACCCGTATCAATGTATGGTCACCTTCAACATGTCCCGCTCCGCCTCCTATTTTGAATCGGGCATCGGCCGGGGTATGGGCTTTCGGGACTCCAACCAGGATCTCCTGGGCTTCGTGCACCAGATTCCGGAACGCGCCAGAGAGCGGATTATCGACATCGCCTCCACCCAGTTCGAGGACGGCAGCGCCTACCACCAATACCAGCCTCTGACCAAAAAAGGCAACCATGAGGTGGGCGGCGGCTTCAACGACGATCCCCTGTGGCTGATTGTCGGCACGGCGGCGTACATTAAGGAAACGGGAGATTTCAGCATCCTGGATGAGCAGGTGCCCTTCGACTGCAACCCGGACAATACGGCAACCTTGTTCGAGCATCTGAAGCGTTCCTTCTATCATGTCATTCACAACTTAGGCCCTCATGGTCTGCCGCTGATTGGCCGGGCGGATTGGAATGACTGCCTGAACTTGAACTGCTTCTCCAAGGAGCCGGGCGAGTCCTTTCAAACCACCGGCAACATCGACGGCCGTGTGGCTGAATCCGTCTTTATCGCAGGCCTGTTCGTGTTCACCGGGCCGGACTTCGCCGCTCTGTGCCGGTTGCGCGGTTTGGACGGGGAAGCCGAAGCCGTTGAGGCCGCCATTGAGGAAATGCGCAAAACCACCATGGACCACGGATTTGACGGGGATTGGTTCCTGCGGGCCTACGACCATTTTGGCGATAAGGTGGGAAGTAAGGAAAATGCCGAAGGCCAAATTTTCATCGAGCCCCAGGGTATGTGCGTCATGGCCGGCATCGGCACAGACGACGGCTCCGCCCTGAAGGCGCTGGAGTCCGTGAAGGAGCGCCTGGAAACGCCCTACGGTATCGTCCTGCAAAATCCCCCCTACTCCACCTACTATCTCAACCTGGGCGAAATCTCCTCCTATCCGCCGGGTTACAAGGAAAATGCGGGGATTTTCTGCCACAATAACCCCTGGATCATGATTGCTGAAACTGTGCTGGGCCGGGGTGACAGAGCCTTTGAGGTGTACCGGAAGATTGCCCCCGCTTACCTGGAGGAGATCAGCGAAATCCACAAGATGGAGCCGTACGTCTACTCCCAAATGATCGCCGGCAAGGATGCTGTGCGCCACGGCGAAGCGAAGAATTCATGGCTGACCGGAACGGCCGCATGGAACTATATCGCCATCACGCAAGCGATTCTCGGCATTAAGCCGGACTTCGGCGGTTTGCAGGTGGACCCCTGCATCCCCGCAGAGTGGGACGGCTACACCATTACCCGGGAGTTCCGGGGAAGCACCTACGTCATCGCCGTCAAAAATCCGGAGCATGTATCCTGCGGCGTTAGCAGCGTAACCGTGGACGGCCGGCCGGTGGAGGGTAATATTCTGCCTGTATTCCCGGAAGGCGGCGTCCATCAGGTGGAGGTTGTGCTGGGATAAAGTGGAGTCACCAGGCGCAACAGTTTTAAGCTAATATTCAGGTTTCATTCATCTGTTCTTAAGCTTTCTCCGGTAAACTGCCATCATAGACGAACCTTAGAGAGCATCAGCAGGAGACTAAGAAGGAAAAGCAAAGAGCCCTTATCCGTTTAGCCGCGAGGCGGCGGGTAAGGGCTTTTCGATATGAGGTGGTGCGCGGCAGTTGCGGAGCGATAGTGCGTAGCGGTTAGCGGCAGATGGTGCGTAGCAGCTCCCGATCCAGGGTTCTCCCATCCTTATGTTTCTAACGGAAGTGGGAGCCCTTATTTGCTCCAAAACATAGGTCTGGAAAATCTAACGGAAGCCAGAGACGTTATTCGTTCAAAATCAGGCTTCCAGGAGGCTTTTTGGTCCAAATAGCGGCTGTGGCCGCCGTTAGATTTTCAGAAGCGGCATTTTCGCGGCGATAGCGGCTCGTACTTCCGTTAGAAATCCCCAAGGCCTGGCGGCCATCGTCAGCAACACAAAATACCGGGTAAAATGTTGGGTACACATACGGGTGCGTCATTTTCTCGTATATATCCCCCCATGACCTTGCAGACCGTCACCGCTGAGGCCGGATCAGCCAAAAAAAGCACCGGACGGCTCCCCTCAGGGAACCGCACCGATGCCCAAACGTAAATAAATCCTCCGCACTCGCATCACACCGCTTAAGCCAGCGCTTTCTCCAATAGGGACTGGGCGGAAGCCGCCTGATAGCCGTATCTGCGGAAAAAACCAACATTGGCAAGGCGTCCGGAAACGCTCATCCGTTTGGCGCCAAGCTCGCCTGCGCGTTTCTCCGCCGTTTCGATCAACAGCTCGCCGATGCCCTGACCGTGGAACTCGGGGGCTACGCATAGCGCTTCAATGCAGGAGATGCCCGCTTCGCCTTGGGACAGCATAACCACCCCCACCACTTTATGGCGCAGTACGGCCACATAGCTCAATCTCTCCGGCATATCCCGGATCACCCGCTCCCAGCTGAACTCCCCGGGATTCTCCAGACCGGCCGTCCGCCATGCCTCCTGTACCAGCTCCGCTACCGCTTCCGCATGCGCATTTGCGCAGCAGGTGACAACCACTTCTTGCTCCAGTCTCATGCTCAGGATCACCCATTTCCAATTGATTGTATGTTGTACTTATTATAAAACAGCCAACAGAAAATGGGAATAAAGTTTGTCACTTTTTTCACAAGCACAGGAACGATTGGCACAAATCCGCCATACTCCCAGATCCACCGCACGCCCAGACCAGCCGTACTTCCACATCCGCCATACTCCCAGACCAGCAAAATCCCCCGATCCTTCGTACTCCCAGACTGCGAGATTCCCAGATCCGCTGTACTCCCAAACCAACAAGATAACCCGATCCGCCAACTCCCAGACCAGCAAGATCCCCCGATCCGTCGTACTCCCAGACCAGCCAAATTCCCAGATTCGCCGAATTCACAAAGTGCCGCGACGAAATAAACCCCCGGCCTATCAGCCGGAGGCACATCATTTTATAAGCAGCCCTAAAGTGCAGGCTGACTCTTCGACCTTACTGCCTGGCATCCAAAAAAGCGTTCAGCGCCCCGCGGATTTCCTCCGGTGTCTCCAGCTCCAGAACCTGCTCCGCCAACTCCACACAATCGGCATGGCTGCATCCGGCCACGGTTTCCTTCACCCTATGGATGGACCCGGGGGACATGCTCCACTCATGGAGCCCCAGCCCCAGAAGCAACGGCGCTGCCAGCCGGTCACCGGCCATGCTGCCGCACATACCCGCCCATTTGCCGTGGGCATTGGCCGCGTCAATCACATTCTTGATCAGCCGGATGACCGCCGGATGGAAATAATCATAGAGATAAGAGACCTTTTCGTTCATCCGGTCCACCGCTACCGTATACTGCACCAGATCATTGGTGCCAATGCTGAAGAAATCCACTTCCTTGGCGAAGCTGTGGGCCATAACCGCGGCGGAAGGAATCTCCACCATGATGCCCAGCTCCACCTTCTCTGCCATAGGAACCCCTTCGGCTTCCAACTGCGTGCGAACCTCCGTATAGATGGCCTTCGCCTGCCTCCATTCCCCCAGCCCAGAGATCATGGGAAACATGATCTTCAGATTGCCGAAGGCGCTGGCCCGCAGCACTGCCCGAAGCTGGGTGCGCAGCAGCTCCTGCCGGTCCAGGCAAAGCCGGATGGCCCGGTAGCCCAGGAACGGGTTCATCTCCTGCGGAAGCTCCAGATACGGCAGCTCCTTGTCGCCGCCGATATCCAGCGTCCGGATCACCACGGGTCTGCCCTCCATGGATTCCGCCACCGCTTTGTAGGCCTCAAACTGAAGCTGTTCGCCGGGCATAGACGGGCTGCCCATAAACAGGAACTCCGTGCGGTACAAGCCAACGCCCTCCGCTCCTTTGGCCAGCAGTCCTTCGGCTTCCGCCGGAGTGCCGATGTTGGCGGCAATTTCCACCCGAAAGCCGTCGGTGGTAGCAGCCGGGCGAGCGGCAAAACCTGCCAGACGCTCCCGTTCAGCCCGCTCCGAATCCATCAGCCGCAGGAATTCCTCCCGCACCTTCTCCTCCGGCCGCACAAAACACTCTCCTGTGGAGCCGTTTAGGATCACCAAATCCCCATTGCGGATTTCATCCAGCCCCACACCTACCCCCAGCACCGCGGCAATCCCCAGCGATTGGGCCAATATGGCCGTATGGGAGGTTTTGCCGCCGATGCGGGTCACGAACCCTTGCACGAGTGAACGGTCCAACTGCACCGTATCCGACGGGGTCAGGTCGTCGGCGATGAGCACCACTTCTCCGCGGATATCGGTCAGACGGGCTCCCTGATGGTCCAGCACCCGGGCCAGCAGGCGGCTGCCCACATCCTTGATGTCCGCTGCCCGCTCCTGCATATAGGCGTTATCCATCTTTTCGAAGATACCTGCAATTTGCAAGGCGATCTGGCAAACGGCGGTTTCGGCGCTCCAGCCCTCTTTTATAATGAGCTGCTCCATTGGAGGGAAAAAGGTCGGGTCATTCAAAAAGCTGACCTGCCCCTTCAGAATACCCGCCTTCTCCTCCCCCAGCTTCAGCTTGGTCTGTTCAATCAGCTCCGCCAGCTCCTCCAGGCAACGTGCCTTGGCTTCGCGGAGTTTCTCCAGCTCCGTATCCGGGGCATCCGTTTTACGCTCGGGTCTGCCTGCCAGCTTCAGAGGGGCATAAACAAAGGCAGTACCCATCCGTATCCCTTCAGAGACGCCTATACCCTTAATGATAGTGGATGTCATCCCAAACTCCTCCTGTCCCGCTTATGCTTCGCCGAAGCCTTCCTCTACCAGCCGGGCCAGTGTTTCCACTGCCTCTGCCTCATCCGGGCCGTCCGCCGTAATGGTCATCATAGCTCCTTTGGACAAACCCAATGTCATCAAGCCAAGAATACTTTTGGCATCAATGGCTGCGTCCTGGTCCTCCGGCTTTACCGTGATAGCCGACTGGAATGAACCTGCTTTTTCCGAAAACAGCTGGGCGGGACGGATATGAAAGCCCGCTTCGTTTCTGATGGTTACTTGTCTCTGCAGCATGGGAATCCTCCTCTATCCGAAAGAATTAAATATCAGCCAGCAAGGCCGCCAATTCATCGTAATTGGCAACCGCCAAAAGTTTGCTCCGGAACTCCTCGTCAATAAGCTTGCGGGAAATGGCGATGAGAATTTTCAAATGTTCGTTGCCTGCCGCCTCTTGGGGCACGGCGATCATAAACACCGCTTGGACAGGCTTGCCGTCCAGCGAAGCCCATTCCAGCGGCTGGTCCAGCTTGGCGAAGGCGATACCCGCCTTGGCTACACCGGGGGACTTGCCGTGGGGAATGGCCACACCGAAGCCGATGCCTGTGGAGCCGGTGGCCTCCCGCTGCAGAACTGCCTCCAGATAGGCTGCTTTGTCGCTTACGCTGCCTCCTTCGGCAAGGCTGTCCACCAGGAGGCGGATCGCCTCCTCCTTGGACGGGGCGGAAAGGGGAATCTTTACGGATTTTGCATCTAACAGCTCGTTTACGGTCATGGCAATACCCTCCTGGTCGGATCATTGGATTGGATTATTTGTATTCAGCTACAGATTGTATGTCCGGCTTGGCGTTTCCCTATACCTAGGGTGTATCTGAAAACTCCGAGGGGGGTTTTTAGACACGCCCTAATTTTTCGGTTGGAGTGGCTTCTTCAGAACGGCCAGCAGCAGCGCCGACACCAGTGTACCGACGACGATGGACAGGGCATACCAGGCCACATGGTTGACCGCATTGGGAATCGCCAGAACAAAGGCGCCGCCATGGGGGGCACGCAGGGTAATATCGAACATCATGGACATGGCTCCGGTTACGGCAGAGCCTGCAATAATCGAAGGGATTACCCGGAAAGGATCACCTGCCGCAAAAGGGATGGCGCCTTCCGTAATGAAGGCCAAACCCAGCACGGAGGCGGCTTTGCCCGCATCCCGCTCCTCGGGGGTAAACTTGTTCTTGGCAATCAGCGTAGCCAGCCACAAAGCCAAGGGAGGCGTCATGCCAGCGGCCATTACGGCAGCCATCGGGCCATACACATTGCTGGCCAAGAGGCCCACAGAGAAGGTGTAGGCGGTTTTGTTCAGCGGGCCGCCCATATCGAAGGCCATCATACCGCCTAGAATGAGCCCAAGCAGAATCGCGTTGGTGGTGCCCAGTGCTTGCAGCCAATTGGTCAGGCCATCCATTACATATTTAATCGGTTCGCCGATCACATAAATCATCATAAGTCCGGTTACGCCGGTAGCCAGCAGAGGAATGATCAGAATGGGCTTCAATCCCTCCAGATTCCGCGGCATCTTGATGTACTGCTTCATCCATTTGGCCACATATCCGGCCAGGAAACCGGCGATAATGCCGCCCAGGAAACCTGCGCCGATCTGGGAGGCCAGCATACCGCCCACCAAACCGGGAGCCATACCGGGTTTTTCGGCGATGGAGAAGGCAATGAAGCCGGCCAGAATGGGCACCATCAGGTGGAAAGCGGCGCCGCTGCCGATATTCATCAATGCTGCCGCCAAGGTACCCTCCTCCTTGAAGGCTTCGATCCCGAACACAAAGGACAAGGCGATGAGCAGGCCGCCCGCTACAACAAGAGGCAGCATGGCGGATACGCCGGTCATGAGATGCTTGTAGGCGCCCTTCCGGGCTGCTCCTCGCTCCGCCTTCGCTTTCTCCACCTGGTCGGCCAGGCCGGAGTTGGAGCTTTGGGGGGCTGCAGCAGGTTTGTCCAGCGCTTCTTCAATCAGCCCCGCCGGATTCTTGATGGCTTGGGCAACGGGCACCTTCACCACCGGCTTGCCTGCGAAACGGCCCTCCAACACATCCGTATCCGCAGCGATAATAATGGCATGGGCTTCAGCAATTTCCGTGTCGGACAGCTCATTTTCCACACCTACAGCGCCGCGGGTTTCCACCTTGATGTCGATTCCCTTCTCACGGGCGGTCTTCAACAGGGATTCGGCAGCCATATAGGTATGGGCGACGCCGGTGGGGCAAGCGGTGACAGCCAACAGCTTTTTCATCTATCATTCATCCCCTTTTCTATAAATGGTTAAATGGAAGACAGGTTCACCTGATCCAATTTGGCCTCTACTTCATCGATGGTACATACCTGGGTGCCCGGTTTGGAGGCGGTGATGGTTCCCGCAGCCGAGGTGATCCGGGCCATCTCCGGCAGGGTCCGCCCGCCCAGCAGACTGTAGACCATAGCCGCTACCATGGAATCTCCGGCCCCGACGGTGCTGACCGGCTGGATGGGAAAGGGCCTTGCCCGGTATGCCTCTGTTTCGCTGATGAGGATGGAGCCGTCTCCGCCCATGGATACCAGCACCAGCTTCACACCTTTATTCCGGATCAGCTCCCGGGCGGCCGACACCAGCTCTTCATCATCTTCCAGCCGCCGTCCGAAGTACAGCTCCAGCTCGTGAAGATTGGGCTTGATGGCGAAGGGTTTCGCCTCCACACCCTCGGCAAAGGCCGGTCCGTCTGCATCCAGAATCACCGGCACGTTCCGCTTGTGGGCCGCCTCAATCAGCGTCCGGTAATAGCCCGCAGGTGCGCCCGGCGGAAGACTGCCTCCGATAACGGCATAAGCAGTTCCCTCAAGTGCAGCTGCAAAACGGGCGGTAAACCGCTCCAGCACCCCTTCATCCACCTGGATGCCCCGTTCATTAAATTCGGTGGTTTGCCGGGTGCTTTCGTCCACCACCTTCAGGTTGACGCGGGTTTCTCCCTGCGCTTCCTCAAAGCCGCAGGTGATGCCGGCTTGCTCCAGTTTGTCCCGGAGCAGCCTGCTTTGGTAGCCGCCGGCCACAGCCAATGCGGCTGCGTTTACACCGAAGCCCGCCAACACCTTGGCTACATTAATTCCTTTGCCGCCGGCGTCGATCCGGACCTCCTTGATCCGGTTCAAGCCAGCCAGCTCAATTTTGTCCACAAGGACAGTTTTATCTACAGCAGGATTCATGGTTACAGTAACGACTGCAGGGTTCATGGGTCATTCTCCTTTTTCTGCCGCAATGGTCAGCTGTACGCCTGCTTCCTCCAGCTCCTTCTTGGCCGTTTCCGGCAGAAGGGGATCGGCGATGAGACGGTCAATGTCCTTCAGGTCCGCCACCTTGGCAAAAACAGATTTGCCGTATTTGCTGTGGTCCGCCAGCAGAATCACCTCGCGGCCGGCATGGATCATCTTCCGCTTCATTTCCGCTTCGGTAATGCTCGGTGTGGTCAACCCCGCAACCCGCTCAATTCCGTTGATCGCCAAAAAGGTTTTGTCCACCCGCAGCTGCTCCAACGCCCGCTCCGCCATGGGGCCGACCATCGCCAGTGTTTCAAAGCGCACTGTACCGCCTGTCAGCACCAGACTGATATTGGGCTGCTGGGCCAGCTCCTGGGCAACCACGATAGAGTTGGTCACGACCGTCAGCCGGGGAATGGATTTGATGGCTTTAGCCAAATAATAAGTGGTGGTGCCGGAGTCAAGGATAATGGTATCGCCTTCCCTTACCAGCGCCGCGGCCTCCCGGGCAATGGCCTCCTTCTGGAGACGGAAACGGTCCTCCTTCTCCACATAGGACGGTTCGGCATTATCCGCTTGGATAAGGGCCACCGCACCTCCATGAGTACGGCGGACCAGTCCGCTTTCCTCCAGATCCTTCAAATCCCGTCTCACCGTCGATTCCGAAACCTGAAAAGCCAAAGCCAGCTCCTGCACGGAAGCACGTCCGGCATGTTGTATATGATCGCTTATCTGCTGCTTGCGTTCTTCTTCAAATAACAAGGGGGCCTCACCTCCTAAATTAACATGCTCATTTGAAGTCATTTTATAAAAGATTGGGCACAATCCGTGATCGTTTCCTCTCACTTATGATAATATATGATCATTATTGTTTTGTAAAGCGCTTTATTCAATTTAATCACTCACAAATAATCACATATGCGCACATTCTTCCCTGATTCATGCATAAAAAAACGCCTGAGCCGTTTTTGGGCTCAAAGCGTCTCTATTCATCCTCATTTGATTATTCCCCCGCCTCCATCAAAAGCGCCGCCGCCAGCTCCACATGCTCCAGTGACGGCGGCAAGCGGCTTTCCACATTCCAGCTTTCCGCCATGGCCGTTTCGATATAGAACAGCTTGCGAAGATCAGCCTCCGGCACTCCAAGCCGTTCGGCCAGACTGATTATGATCGTATTCATCCTTCCATATGTGCCGGGTGTGATCGACTCCCCCACCTCATTCAGGATAAACCGCGGGAGATCGAATACCGGGTCGCCGGTCACACCCTTGGGGTCGATGATCCGGTAAGTCCCGTTCTGCTCCAACAGGATATTGTCATGATGCAAATCGCCATGCAGCAAAACCCGCCGGGGATAGGCCTCCCACAAAACCAGGCAGAGCTCCTCCGCTTTTTGCATATGCCCGCACAGTCTGCGGTTCCCTTCCCTCTCCCGCATATAACGGGCAATCCGGGTAACCCAATCCAAGTAAGAGGGATACACTGCCGTATCGGCTGGTGCGATATGCAAACCGTCAACCAAACCGGAAAATACGGATAGTCTCTTATCTAAAGAAGGCTCGTCCCGCAGGGGAGTTCCCGGTAGAATCCGCTCCTCCAGAAGGGCTCCATCCCCCACATCCGCCGCCAACAGCCGGCAAAACCTCCTGCCGTTGTACTCCTCCAATGCCATTGCTTCCGTTGTCCGTTCCCTGCTGGGGGGACCAAGCTTCAGGATTGCCTTGCCGAATGAGGAGGATTCACAGGTGAATACACAATTTGCCGAAAAGGAGTGCAGCAGCCCCAGTCCGGTGAGTCCCCACCTTTCTGTACATCTGGACAGCTTCTCCCCCAATCCGTCCCAAAATTCGCTGCCGAACCGGCCTATAATTTGATCTGATTCCTCTTCTGTAAAGCTGTACATGATCATTGCCTCCGGTTTCCGACGTTACCATATATTGTACTGCACAGCCTGTCCGGGACTCAACCGGAGAATGTCCGGGGCTTTACATCGCCGACCGCTGCCCCTACAATATCCATGAGGTGAAGCCGCTCTAATGAAAAAATACATAAGAATTGTCCTCCTGCTGCTTGTTGTGGGCGTTCTCTTCTATGCCCAGGTGAACGGATATATCGATATCCGCTTTGACGAAGAAACCGGTACGGGCGAAACAGTGACGCTTCATTTTCCGTCAGACCGTTATCCGGAAACAGCCCTCCATATCAAAGAGGCCATAGCCGCCGGAGAGTCCCCGACCTGCACCCTGGACAGGAACGGCGCAGACGAAAACCGCAAGGAATCCCTGAAGGGGATTCCCACCAAAACCGGCTATGACCGGGATGAGTGGCCGATGGCCATGTGTGCGGAGGGCGGTGCGGGTGCGGATATCAAATATATCGACCCCTCCGACAACCGGGGAGCAGGAAGCTGGGTCAGCAACCAGCTGGAGCAATACCCGGACGGCACCCGCGTCCAATTTGTCGTTCCGTGAGCCGGTTGTAGCACCGGTCCATGAAGCTTTAGTACGGAATATTCGAAATACATCTGGACAGAGCGATGTTGAGCATATCCTGGTTATAATACGGAGTTAGGCTGTTGTGGTGAAGCAGCTTTTCGGCCCATTGTGCAGCGCGGCTGTACGATTCATAATCATGCGCATTGATATTGAAACTCACCAAATCCATATGCGTTTGGTATTCTTCCTCTGTCGGATATACCCCGATATAGGAAAACTGCCGTTCGCGCACTCTCCGCGCCGAGAGGTCCTGGATGTCGCGGAAGCTTTGGGAAACCTGCCCGGTATGCTGCCTGTAATAATGCAGCGGCTGCGGCAGGTTTGCCATTTTTACAAGAGGGGCAATCCGGTTCCACAGCTCATAATCCTCCGCATACGGAAAATCAGGGTTGTAACGAATCTGCAGCCGCTCAATTGTACTGCTCCTGAGCATGACGGTGGGATGGGAGATGCAGGTATGGAACAGCAGCCAGGTCCGGATTTCCTCATGGGTCTGAGGGTTCATTTTCAAGTTGTTCTGCCGGGAGAGTATCATGCCTGTGCCGCATAAGTCGATTTGGGGATGCGCCTCCATAAAATGGACTTGGAGCATAAGCCGGTCAAGTGAGCTGGTATCATCCGCATCCATCCGGGCTACGTATTCCCCTTTTGCAACAGACAAACCATGGTTTAACGATGCAATCAATCCCAATTGGGATTCGTGCCTGATGATTCTAACGCGGGGGTCTTTCACCATGGCCAGCATAGTAGGGGTAAGATCGGTAGAGCCGTCATCAATAATAATGAATTCAAAATCCCGGAAGGATTGAAACAGGATGCTTTCAATGGAAGCCTGGAGATAAATATCGTTATTGAAGGTAGGCATAACAATGGATACCTTTGGCACGGACAGCCCTCCTTCTTTACATGGATCTACTATATAGTAATCTCCTCCTTCCAGATTGGATTGGATAATATAACCAAGATTTATAGCCTTTTTTTATGAAAAAAGGCCTTTCACTACTTTATCTGTCGTAGTAATTATGCTACAATGGGTTTACTACGACAGACGAAGTACGACAGATGCAGTAATGAGACGGAATCGAACTGGTGAACCGGAAAGGAGGCCCGGCGTGTGATCAGCAGCGATGTAATCCGGGGTTATAACGACACCATGATCCTGTATATGCTTCTGGACGGAGAGTCATATGGCTATGAGATCTCCAAGAATATCAAGAAGCTCTCCGAGGAGAAATACATTATGAAGGAAACCACGCTTTATTCCGCTTTTACGCGGCTGGAGAATAACGGCTATATCGAGTCCTTCCACAAAGACGAAACCTTGGGCAAAAGACGGACCTATTACCGCATGACGCCGGCAGGTTTCGCTTATTACCAGGACAAATGCAGAGAATGGCTGGTTACGCAAGAGGTTGTCAACAAATTTATAAAGGAGCTGTGAACCATGGATACAATCGCCAGTTATCTGGATAACATGTTCGCTTCCCTCCCCCGCACGCGGCAGATGCTTACACTGAAGGAAGAAATGCTTGCCACCATGGAGGAGAAATATCAGGAGCTGAAGCAGGAGGGCAAAACGGAAAATGAAGCGGTGGGCATCGTCATATCCGAATTTGGCAACATCGATGAGCTGATGGCGGAGCTGAACATCCCGCTGGCTTCCGGAGAAGCGGCTCTGCCCGTCGTCACAGAGGAAGAGGCTTATGGCTTTATAAAGGTAAAGAAAAGCACCGGACTGTTGATTGGATTAGGTGTATTTATGTGTATGGCAGGGGTTGCCCTTCTGGTCTTCATCTCGACCCTGGTGGAAAACAGCATATTCGGCGGGCTGCTTTCGGAGGATTCCGGATATATGGTGGGGCTTGCCGCCATGTTCGCTCTTATTGTACCGGCTATCGGCATCTTTATCTATGCGGGTATGAAGCTGGAGAAATACAAATATCTGCAGGGGGAATTCGTCATTGACGCCTCCCTGAAGGCTATGCTGGAGAGCAGGAAAGCCGCCTTTGCTCCTACGTACACATTTTCCCTCATCGCCGGAGTTTGTCTAGCCGTGGTTTCCCCTGTTGCCATCTTCATCGCATCCGCGGTGGGAGAGCAAACCGCCACCTACGGCGTCTCGGTCACCCTGCTTCTGGTGGGAATCGCCGTGATTCTGTTCATTTATTATGGAAGCATCCGGGAGAGCTACAATATGCTGCTCCAGCAGGAGGAGTTTACGAAGGAGAAAAAGGAAATCAACCGGGTGATCGGTGTGGTTGCCTCCATTGTTTGGCCGGTGGCCACCTGTATTTTTCTGGCCAGCGGGTTCATCTATGGCATGTGGCATATCAATTGGGTGGTATTCCCCATTACCGGCATTCTCTTCGGCACCTTCTGCGGCGCCTACAGCATCCACAAGGAGCGCGGGCGGGCGTAGCAGCCGCCGCGCGTTAAAGAACAGGCCGCTCTGCGTGGATAGAGCGGCCTGTTTTGGCTTGAGGCTTAAGTAGATCGTCCGCAGATTGGGACTTACTGGAATAGCGTTCATATGGTACAATTCAGGAGCAATAGAATAGGCTTGCAAGGGCGGTCACCTAATCTCCCGGAAGGGAGGTGATCCTTGTGGAGGTTAAAGACGCTTTGACGCTCATGATTAGCTTCGGTGCGCTTGTAATTGCGCTGCTGACGTTGGTCGTGGCCATCGTAGTAGCGGTTAACCATAACACAAAGAAATAGGCCGCCCTTTGACCGGGGACACGACCTATTTCTTGTAGGTAGTACCTGTTTAAAAGCTGACCGCCCTTAAAGCGGCTGTTGCGCATGAGAGTCGTGTTAGCCGCACGGCTCTCTTTGCATTGTACTCATATACTAGCGCTAGTATACCATATCCTGAGCCTATATTGAATCCTTTTGGCCCAAAAACTGCCTCTTTTGATCCTATTACGATCAAGCTTGCCGTGCTCTCTTTACAGCGCAAACGCCATCGTGGTCATCAGGCTGTTCTCGGCTTGGGTGGAATCCAGCCGGCTGTATTGCACGATAACCGGCACATTGCTCTCCACTTCCATCGCATAGGGAACGCCTACCGGAATGCCTACGCCATCTTTAATCAGGGAGCTTGTCCGGATATGTTTGGTCCGTTTGGCGGGGCAGACGGCCGGCACCTTCTCCAGCGGAGCTTGATCTTCGTAATAAACGGTCACCAGAATTTGCGCGTCCTCGTCACCGCAGTTCAGCACGCAAATGGATTCGTGGCTTAACAGCTCACCCTTGCTTACCGGAGGAATGAAGCCGTCCGGAATATACCAATTCAATGCACCCTTGCCCATGTTCAAAAAGCACCTCCGCAGGTTGTGGTCGTTCTCATAAACATTGCATTTCCCCTCTATCATAACGGCCCCGGGAAAGTGAATCAATAGCCCACCGGAAGATTTCACAGAAAAACAAATAAATTCGGAAACAAAAACAGATCACAGCAAGAAAGCAGGATATTGCGGTAAAAAAGCAGCTTTGGTTATGTTCGTCCCATTTTTCCCGTGTTAAGGTAAGGGTATTCCAAGGTATAAGGAGCTATATGACATGACTGAGCTGAAAATTGACGCCGGCAAAACCGCCGGCACCATTAACCGCAATATTTACGGCCATTTTGCCGAGCATCTGGGCAGATGCATCTATGAAGGAATCTGGGTAGGCGAGGATTCCCCCATCCCTAATACTAAGGGGATGCGCAACGATGTAACCGCCGCCTTGAAAGCGCTGAATATTCCCGTACTGCGTTGGCCAGGAGGCTGCTTTGCCGATGAATACCACTGGATGGACGGTATCGGGCCGAAGGAGAACCGGCCGCGTATGGTCAATACCCATTGGGGCGGTACAGTGGAAAACAACCATTTTGGCACTCACGAGTTTATGGAGCTGTGTGAGCAGTTGGGCACGGAGCCGTACATCAACGGCAATGTAGGCAGCGGCACGGTCTATGAAATGCAGCAATGGATGGAGTACCTGACCTTTGACGGGGAATCCCCCATGGCCAATCTGCGTAAACAAAACGGCCGGGAGCAGCCCTGGAAGGTGAAATATTTCGGTGTGGGCAATGAAAGCTGGGGCTGCGGCGGCAGCATGCGTCCGGAATATTATGCGGATGAATACCGCCGTTACGGCACTTACGTTCGGAACTACGGGGAGAACAAGGTATACAAAATCGCCTGCGGCGCCAATGCCCAGGATTACAACTGGACGGAAGTGCTGATGCGCGAAGCCGGTAGACATATGCACGGCTTAAGCCTCCACTACTATACCCTGCCTACAGGAAACTGGGGTGATAAAGGCTCGGCCACCGACTTCGATTCCACCGCCTGGTTCGAAACTTTGCGCCGCACGCTGTACATGGAGGAGCTGTTAACGAAACACTCCGCCATCATGGACAAATATGATCCCGAAAAGCGGGTAGGGCTGATCGTGGACGAATGGGGCACCTGGTACAACGTGGAGCCGGGCACTAACCCGGGATTCCTTTACCAGCAGAATTCCCTGCGCGACGCTCTGGTGGCGGGCATCAACCTGAACTTGTTCCACCAGCATTGCGACCGTGTCCAAATGGCGAATATTGCCCAGACGGTGAATGTGCTGCAGGCCATGATCCTGACTGAAGGCGATAAAATGCTGTTGACTCCGACCTACCATGTGTTCGAAATGTACAAGGTTCATCAGGACGCCGAGCTGGTGCCGGTGGAGCTGGAGAGCCCCGCTTACACTTTGGGCGCCGTCAGCATCCCGCAGTTGTCCGTCTCCTGCTCGCACAATGCGGAAGGCAAGCTGCATGTGTCCTTGTGCAATCTGCATCACGCAGAAGCTGCACCTGTGAAGATCCGGCTTTCCGGCTTAACCGATGCTGTGCCTGAGCTGAGCGGCCGGATTCTGGCCCATGATTCCCTGCAGGCCCATAATACCTTTGCCCAACCCGATTTTGTGAAGCCTGCGGCGTTCACAGCCCTGGAGTGGAAGGATGGAGTGCTGTCGGCTACTCTACCTCCTGCCTCCGTTGCTGTTATTGCCATCGGGTAAAAGCCCTGGCTTATGGCCGGCATGGAAGGAGCGCGGTAAACCATGAGGCCCGGTTGCAAAGGCTGTATGGAAGTGGATGCTGAAGCGGAGGTGGAACGCCTGTGGAAACGGATGAAGCTGCGTGAGGGCGAAGCGGTGAGTGATGCGGTATACGAAGCGCGGGTAGCCGCTTGCGAATCATGCGAAGCCTTACAGGGCGGCTCCACCTGCCGCCATTGCGGCTGTTTGGTCCGCTACCGGGCCCGGCTGACGGACGGGGTATGTCCGTGTCCCGGCGGCTCCAGGTGGGAAGCTGCCCAGAAATAACATAGTCCGAGCCACAGGCTATATTTCAAAAAACTGGTTGCATCTGCAGGAGGATGGCGCTATAATACTGCTTAATTCGGATTGACGCGAGGAGATTGTGTTATGACCAGCGCCATATTCACATGCAGGAGCAGCCATTATTACTACAAAAAGCGTTAGCACCCCTGAAGCATGATCCAGGGTGGGCTAACGCTTTACGCGTTGGCCTCCCTGCGGCATACAAACGCGCAGGACCAAGAGGTCCTGCGCGTTTTTTATTTGCTCCGGCACACTAAAACCGGGAGGGGTTCAAACATGCAAAACGTCAAAGGAACGGCGGATTTTGTTGGAATTGTAGAGTTAGGACGAAATCGAGTACGGGAGTGGCTTACGGAGCTGTTCCGGATTTATGATTTTGTGCCTATGGAAACAACGGTGCTGAATGAGATGGAGCTGCTGGAGGCCAAATATGGCGGCGGCGAGGAGATTATGAAGGAGGTTTACCGGGTGAGCGACCAGGGGGGACGGCGCCTGGGGCTGCGTTATGACTTGACCTTGCCCTTCGCCAAGGTGCTGGCTCTCGAGCCTGGTCTCCCCCTGCCCGTCAAACGCTACGAAATAGGCAAGGTGTTCCGGGATGGTCCGGTGAAAAAGGGCCGGCTCCGGGAATTCACCCAATGTGACGCGGATATTGCCGGCATCGCCGGACCAGAGGCGGAGCTGGAACTGTTCGGGCTGGCCCGGGATGTGTTCAGCCGGGTCAATCTTCCGGTTATCATCCGGTGGAATAACCGCAGGCTGCTCCAGGAGCTGCTGGGTGTGCTTCGCGTCACTCAGGATATGATGCCAGGTGTAATGCTTGTTATGGACAAGGTACAGAAAATCGGTGTGGAAGGGGTGCGGCGGGAGCTCTTGCAAAAGGGGCTGGAGGAGGAAGCAGCCGGTCGACTGCTGGAGCTTGCGGAAGCGGCAGAATGGACTCCACGGCAGCTTGCCGCCGCTTATGGGTTGGAAAAGTCCCCCGGAGCAGAGGAAGCATCTGCTTTATTAGAGCTCCTCGAGACTTCCGGACTAGGCGGGATGTGCCGGTTCGAACCATTCCTGACCCGGGGACTCTCCTTCTACACCGGCACCGTATTCGAGGTGTTCGACGCCAACGGCAGCTACACCTCCAGCCTGGCGGCGGGCGGCCGTTATGATGCCATAGCCGGGAAGCTGACCGGCGATGCGGAGAGGGATTGCCCGGCAGTAGGCATTTCCTTCGGTTTGGAGAGTATGATGGCCATGTTGGACGGGGAAAATGCCGGGTTGGGTCTGCCTGCGGCCATCGTGCTGCCTGTAGGGGATGGAACCTTGTCGGCTGCGGCCGGGGCAGCGGACATGCTGCGCCGGAACGGGATTTGTACCCGGGTGGATTACAGCCGCAGGAAGCTGGCCAAGGCACTTTCCTCCATCGCCAAAACCGGCATCCGGTATGTGCTGCTGATCGGACCGGAGGAAATCGCTGCGGAAGAGGTTAGACTGAAGGATTTGTCTGACCGTTCGGAGCTGTCCATCCCCTTGGACAAGGCGGTATACCTCATCGAAAAAACAGAGGACCGGCGGCTTTTTGCCTGGTAAAGGGGAGTTGGATCAGAGCGGCTTCCGGGCGGCAATCGTCCGCAGCTTGTACTCTTTGGTGCCGCCATCTCCATAACGCAGCGTCTCGTCTATATGCCCCGTGGACAGAACGGTAAAGGAGCGGAAATGCTCCAGCAGATCCTTCTCCGAGAAAAAGTGGGCGGACTTCCCTGGCATGTATTCATAAGTTCCTGGCTCCAGGCTCGAACCTGTTCCGCAATGGGAGTCTTCATTCGAGAAGCAAGTGGCATAAACCAGCCCGCCGGGCTCCAGCCACTCCAGAAGATTGGCAATAAAACGCCGTCTGTCCTCCTCCAGGAACAGGTGCAGAACATCATAAGCAAATATCCCGTCTATTCTGCTTTTGATTGCACCCGGTTCCAAAACCGAACCTATATGAAAGGTGGTTTGCGGGTCCCACCTGCGTCCCAGCTCCACCGCCTCCGGGGAAAGCTCGAGGGCTTCCGTTTGGAATTCCCCGGAGAGGGCTTTGGTATTGCGGCCGTAGCCCGCGCCGGGCACAAGCACCCTCCGGACCCCTTCCTGCCGGAAAAGAGCCGCTGCAGCCAAGGCCGTCGGACTGGAGTCAGTACCCCAAATTTGTCCCTGTGTGCGGAACCGTTCATTCCAATAATGCTGCATTCGTTAACCGCTCCTCAGTAAAATTGATTTTCTTCCATGCATGTAATCGAAATGTAACAATGCCTTCATGTTGCATTAATACAAGCCGGGTAATATATAAGCAACCCCCCTTTTTGAATATAATATATCTTAGACCCGCAGCCCCGTGGCTAGCGGGTCCTTTTTTTGTGTGAATCGTTGGGGTGTGGGACGTCTCGGCTAAATCTTACGGACTCAGAAGCCGCTATTTGGCGGATAAATACGGGTTTCCCGTTTTCGCGGACAGGGAAGCCGTTATTTTGTGGTAAACAGGAGTTTTTAGCGTCTCCACACCGTAATAGCGGAACTCAGGTCCGTAAGATGAACAAAAATCCCGAAAACCGCCAAATAGCGGAACCACAGTCCGTTAGCTCACCTGGCGCCGGGAGTTATGCGTATAACCGGATACCGGGTGGCTTATGCACATGTGGCGCTGATGCTTGTTCAGCTCACCGGGTGCGGGGGTTATGCGCATAGGAACGCTGCCGCCCGGGCGCTCACGCTCACCGGTATTTCCTCGCAGGTGCTCTCTCATGGTTGTTCCTCGCATGTGCTCTCATGGTTGTTCCTCGCACACATTCTCTCACCACAGCTCCTCCCATGAGTCCGCTGCCCCTCCTACATTCCCCGGTACGCCCGCTCGTGAAAGCCTGTGATGGCCTTGAACAGCTCCCGTCCGTCCCCACTCAGCGCCTCCCGGTCCGGAAACGACAGCGCCAAAGCGCGGTACGGCTCCGGCACCCAGATGTATTGATGCACATAATCAGTCAGACGGAATCCGCAGGTTTCCCAGAAGCGGATACGCGCCTGGTTGACCTCCGTCTCCTCCGCTTCCGCCTCCACAACCATGCCGCGGCACCAAGGGAACGCCTCCGCCTCCTTGCGGATGTCCCCCAGGAAGCGTCTGCCCAGCCCTTTTCCCCGCTGTTCCTCCGCAACCGCCAGATAATCAATGACCCAGATGCCGCGCGCCTCCTCCGGCCCGGATAAGGCCATGGCCGCAGGTTTGCCGTCCAGCCAGGCCAGATGGAGCCGGCACATGCCCTTGCGGAACATGGCGCGGATGATCCGCTCCGGCTTGCGGCCATGCTCCGGGAAGGCTGCAGCATAGATCGGCTCGGCCGCCCTCCACAAGGCCTCCTCCCACTCCGCCGAGGAGCAATAGGAATATTCCACGGTTCCACCTGTTATCTCTTCCGCCATATCCACCACCGCCCATTCAGAATCCAATTAGCCAGAAGCCCGGCGATGAGCCCCCAGAAAGCGGAGCCCACTCCCCCAATGGTCAAACCCGACACCGTCACCAGAAAGGTGATCAGCGCACTGTCCCGGTGTACGGGATCGCTCATGGCCCCCGTCAGGCTTGATCCCATGGAAGCCAACAGTGCCACACCGGCGATTACCGCTACCAGTTCGGCCGGGAATACAGAAAATACGGACACAATAGCCGCCCCCATCAAGCCAAACCCTACATAGAATAAACCGCAGGCAATGCCGGCCACATACCGCTTACCGGGGTCATCATGGCTCTCCCTGCCTGTACAGATGGCTGCCGTTATGGCGGCCAGGTTGATCCCGTGGGAGCCAAAGGGAGCCAGCAGTAAGGACATGAAGCCCGTCGCCGTAACCAATGGCGTGGCCGGAAGCTCATAACCGTCGGCACGGAGCACCCCGATGCCCGTAGCGTTCTGGGAGGCCATGGCTACGATGGCCAGAGGAATGCCAAGCCCAATCACCGCGTTCCACGAGAACGCCGGTGTGGTCCAGACCGGGTAAGCCATACTGAAGGCCACACCGCCCATATCCAGCCGCCCCATGGCGTAAGCAATACCCAAACCCGCGAACAGGGTCAGCATGGTGGCGTAGCGGGGCAGCACCCTTTTGCAAACCAGGTAAATCACGATAAGGGGCAGCACCAGCAGCGGCAGCTGCTTCATGGAGATGAACATATCCACGCCGAATTTCATCAGAATGCCGGCCAGCATGGCGGATATAATCCCCTCGGGCACCTGCTTCATCAGATAGGAAAACACCCCTGTCAGGCCAAACAGGGTGACGATCGCCGCCGCCACAACAAAGGCGCCGATGGATTCCGCATAGGAATAAGCACTCCAGCCGGAAACCAGCAGCACCGCTCCGGGCGTGGACCAGGCCAGAATGACGGGAGCGCGGAAAATGGCTGACAACGCCATACCTGTTAAGCCGCTCCCGACGGCAATCGCCCAGACCCATGAGGATAACTGTGCCTCCGACAGCCCGATCAGCTTGGCCGCTTGAAAGATGATTAGAAGCGGACCGGTAAAAGACACGGTCACGGCGATCAAACCGGCTACAATGGCGGAAACCGATACATCCCCCATGGCCGGCCATACACGCTTGACGGTACGAACTTGCGCCTGTTCCACTGTTATATCCCCCTTAATTTGAAACTAATTGTACTGGTTTAGCCGGAGGAGTTCAATTCCTTTCTTCCCCGGTAAACTTGCTTCGGGGGCTTGGTTCTCGGTATACTAGAATTCAATACAATTTTTTATTGGAGGCGATACCACGTTATGGACGATGACCCCGAGCCCCGAGAGGTGTATGATACACTTCTTGCTTCCCGGCTTCGTCAGAGGATTGTTTATGTAG
This sequence comes from Bacillota bacterium, assembly GCA_023393235.1. Lineage (GTDB taxonomy): Bacteria > Bacillota > Bacilli > Paenibacillales > NBRC-103111 > Paenibacillus_AR. Next base: position 27,430 of record JAEWMH010000137.1, read on the forward strand.
GCTTCAGGACAAGATATTACATAAGGATCTGATGCCTCATTTGAGGGCAGTGATAAACGTATCGCAACTTTCAAATGATGGAGGAGGATTTATTCATGGCTGTTGAAATCATCATATTGGTGCTTCTGATTATTCTGAATTCCTTTTTTGCCGCATCCGAAATGGCCCTTATCTCCCTAAACGACAATCGGATCAGGGCAATGGCTGACGCCGGCCACAAAAAGGCCATCAAGCTGCAGGCTTTGCTTTCCGAACCGACCCGGTTTTTGTCCACTATCCAAATCGGCATTACCCTGGTGGGTTTTCTGGCCAGTGCCTTCGCCGCGGAGCGTTTCGCCGGACAGCTGGGGCAGGCCCTGTTCAATTGGGGTCTTCCGCTGCCGCTTCCCGTTCTGTCCACCTTATCGGTAGTGGTAATTACCCTGGTGCTGTCCTACTTCACCCTGGTAATCGGGGAGCTGGTGCCCAAACGGATTGCCATGCAAAAGGCGGAGCCCATCGCCATGTTCGCTGTTGGACCGTTAACGGTATTGTCCAAGGTTACCCTGCCCTTCGTGAAGCTGCTGACAGCCTCCACGAATGTGCTGCTGCGGGCCTTCGGCATTGATCCCAACGCCAACAAGGAAGAGGTTACCGAGGAAGAAATCCGGATGATGGTGGATGTGGGCAACGAAAACGGCAGCATTCAGGAATCTGAACGGATGATGATCAACAATATTTTTGAGTTCAACAATAAAGTGGTTTCGGATATTATGACCCACCGCACCCACGTTGTTGCCATCCCGCATTATATCCCGTTACCCCAATTGGTGGAATTGGCTTCTGCGGAACAATACAGCCGTTTCCCGGTGTATGAGAATGACTTCGACAACATTATTGGCGTTCTTCATACCAAGGACCTGATTCCGTATCTGAATCCGGCTACCCAGGAGGACTTCAAGCTGGATAAGCTGCTGCGCCTTCCTTATTTTGTACCGGCGGCCAAGCGGATTGATGAGCTGTACCGGGATATGCAGAAGAACAAAATTCATATCGCCATTGCCATCGATGAATACGGCGGAACCACAGGCATTGTGACCATCGAGGATTTGCTGGAGGAAATTGTGGGCAATATCTTCGACGAGCACGATGAGGAGGAGCGGGAGTATGAGAAGCTGGATGACCATACTTTCGTCTTGGACGCCTTGTCCAACATCCGTGATGTAAACCGTTGGCTGGGGAGCAAGCTGCCTGAGGATGATCATGATACCCTGAGCGGCTTCATTATCGGAGAGCTGGGGCGTATCCCCAAAACCGATGAACGCCCGGTGATTGAATTTGAGGATCTGGTTATCAAGGTGGAGGAGGTTGTGGAAAACCGCATCGGCCAGGTGAAGGTTTACATTACCCCCGATAAAAGCGACGTGGTGCAAGAAGCGGAAGCGGATTAACATATACGTATCCCCGAATGAATTGAAAACACCCGGAGGACAGCGGTCAGCTGCCTTCCGGGCGTTTTTTTGCATCAGGCGTTCTTTAGATAGAGAAGCTTACTTAGCCCGTTTGGCTCTGGCCTTGCGGATAAGGGCCAGAATTTCGCCGTAGTTGTTGGGCACTTCCCGGGCGTTCTGGATATCGGTGATATCCTGGTTCGAAAGGTTCGTGTTGGCCATGATGAAGGAGGACGCGGTATTCTCAAAGTTCTGATCGGCCAGATCCTCTATACTGCTGTTGCCTCTGATGATGAGTCTTCTTCCCTGGTAGTTGCGGTCCGCAAACAGCACCAGAGTGGCATTGGCTGTGGTGGCGGAAGCAAACTGGAGGCTCTCCACATTATTGTCCAGTCCAACGACACCCAGATTCCGGACACCCAGGTTGCCGCGGAAGCGTTGGCGGGTACCGTCGAAGTCCGTATCAGTAAACAGGGACAACGCAGGATTGGCTTGCTTAACAACCGGTTTGCTTACTTTTTTCGGGGCAACGGATTTCTTGGGGGCGGCTTTTTTGACTGCGGGTTTCTTTGAAAGACTCATAGAATATAACCTCCTTTGGGTTTTGCTAGGACGTGTTTGCTAACTCCGAGGGGAACGGATTTGGCCGATTTTTCGTTCCAGGCAAGGCACTTTCCCGAAGGCGTACCGGGGGTACGTCAAGGGGAAGTAACGAAGCAGGGGGCGAAAAGGCGGTGAAAGATGCCCTCAAGCGGGTTTGCAATCAAGTCCTTGTATTCTATGAGGAGGTACCGGTAAATTCTTGTATTGGAATCTATTTTTTGAGAGTTCAACTCTAGCACAAAAAACTCTCCTGCTAGAAAAGCCACATGGCTTTCAGCAGGAGAGTTTGGTGTATGTTTAGATCTTCATCAGGTCGGAGACTCTGACGGGCAAGCCGGTTTTGATCGCTTGGTTAGCGGCGATGCCGGTCATAATCGAGCGGGCGCCATCCACATGGTCAGCTGCGCGGTTGTAGATATCCTCGTCCGGCTCGCCGAACAGATCGTTCAGAAGCACTGGGTCACCGCCGCCGTGTCCGCCTGCCTTCTCCTCCACTTGCACCTCATAAGGAGCATCGAACATGGGGTGAACCACCAGATGTTTGCCAACAATGGCGCCTTCCAGCGCACGGTCGCCGCCGGCATTTACATAAGAGGTTTCCACGATGTTCATTTCGATCCGGCCCTTGGAGCCGTTGAAGGCGATGCGGTAGCCCTCCCAAGGCATGTAGGCGTTCAAGGAATAGGTGAGAATGGCCTTGTTCTTGTAACGGACCATTACGCCCATGGTGTCCTCAATGTTGATGCCGTCGCCGAACACGCTTTGGTCACGTTGATAGCCGTCATCCTTTTCTGCGTCCAGATACATGGCTTTCAGGTTTTCGTTTTCGTCCATGTGCAGAGCGAAGGGATCATCCTTGGCATTGGCGCTTCCGGTAGCCCGTTGATAGAAGGAAGTCACGCCGCGTTTCTCTGCATTTTCACGTCCGTAAAACATCAGGTCGCCGAAGGCAAAAACCGTTTCCGGCTCGGAGCCGATCCAGAAATTCACCAGGTCGAAGTGGTGAGTGGATTTGTGGACCAGAAGGCCCCCGCTGTTCCGCTTGTCCCGGTGCCAGCGGCGGAAGTAGTCGGCGCCGTGTTTGGTGTTCAGGAGCCATTCGAAGTGGATGGAATGCACATCACCGATAACACCGCTTGCAATCAGCTCACGCGCCTTGGTGTGATGGGGAGCGTACCGGTAGTTGAAGGTTACCCGCACCTTGCGGCCGGTCCGTTCTACAGCATCATAGATTTCCTTGCATTTTTCCACGTCCACGGTCATGGGCTTCTCGGTGATGACGTCGCAGCCCAATTCAAGGGCACGGATGATGTAGCGGTGATGGGTCCGATCCACGCTGGTGACGATGACCACATCAGGCTTTTCGGTTTCGATCATTTTGTCGAACTCTTCGGTTTTGTACGTGTTAACGGTGTGGTAATTATATTTCTCCTGCAGCAGCTTGTTGGCATAGTCCATGCGGGTCTGGTTGATATCGCAGAATGCAGTCAGCTCCGAGGTTTCGTGGTAGTTCTCGGCAATGGCCCCATAGAAAAACTGCGCTCTTCCGCCAATGCCAACCTGCACATATTTCTTCTTCGCCATGAAAATAACCCTCCTAATGGTTTGCTTCATGCTTGCTTTGCCTTGCTCTTATGATAACGTTCACAAGTTCATCCTATCATATTCAAATCATAATATCTCCGCATTTCAGGCGGTATATTGATTAAAACCCGCATATTTTGCTATGATAAAAGTGAACATTAGAACAATCATGAAAATCCCAAAAAAGGAGTCCCCCTTCCATGGAACTCTCCAGACTGCCGGATAGCATAAGCTTCGGCAAAAAACCGGACACGCGCCCGGTTCAGGTTGAATTTGACCGCCGGTCCATGTATTACACCATGACGGCTAACCACTTCCACAGCGAATATGAGCTGTATTATCTGTTTACCGGCGAACGCTATTATTTTATTAAGGACCGGAATTATACCATCTTGGCCGGCGATTTGGTGCTGATCGATTCAGAGGAGGTCCACAAAACCGCCAACCGCAATGACCTCATCCATGAACGTATTGTCCTCTATTATCAGCCCGCTTTTTTTGCGGCTTTGCCCGCTGAGGAACGGGAGCTGCTGCTGTCCGTATTCCGGCGCGACTACCCTGTTCTCCGCTTGAATCTGCAGGAGCGCCTGACCGTGGAAGGACTTTTGCTGAGCCTGTTGGAGGAACTGATGGAGAAACCTCCCGGGTTCAGCCTGAGAGTGGAGCAGATCGGAGCTGAGCTTCTGGTGCTGACGGCCCGCATCCTCCTGAAGAAGGAAGCGGTGGCTGCCGAAGTTCCCTCCCCCTCCCAATTGAAATTAACAGAGATTGTCCGCCATATTAACACCCATTACAGCGAGCCGCTGGATCTGGAGGGTCTGTCCTCCCGTTTTTTTATCAGCAAAAGCCACTTAAGCCGGACCTTCAAGGAGTTTACCGGCTTTGGCTTCAGCGAATATCTGACTCTGACCCGGATCAAAGAAGCCCAGCAGATGCTGCGGGGCTCCACCAAAACCATTACCGAAATTTCCGAAGCGGCGGGCTTCGATAACTTCTCCCACTTCGGCAAAACCTTCAAAAAAGCCTCCGGTATGTCCCCGCGGCAGTACAGGGCCATCCATCAGAACGGCAAAAGAGAGGGAGGTTAAAGGGCTTGTATAAAGCCCTCCTCCAACTTCCCGTATTCAATCTTCCTGCTGTATGCTATAATTTCCTCGTTTTATACCCGTGCTTGATTCCATAACCCCAAGAAGGAAGTAACCGACATGACGAAGGCTGCCATACAAGCTGCGCCCATCCCAACCTATAGGTCCCCAGTCTGGTCCGCCGTAAAGCAGGAGGCCGTACTCCTAACCGCCTTTCTCTGCGCCATGCTGACTATGTTTTTCGTCCCGCCTTCCCCCGCTTACCTGGATTACATAGATTTCCGGGTACTGGCACTGCTCTTTTGCCTAATGGTGGTGGTAGCCGGCGTACAAAGCTGCGGGTTATTCGATGTATTGGCCCAACGGCTTTTGTCCGGCTCCAAATCTATCCGTTATCTTTGTCTGCTGCTGATCCTCATGCCCTTTTTCGGTTCCATGCTGATCACCAACGACGTGGCACTGCTGGCGTTTGTGCCTTTTGCTATAGTTGTACTGGACATGATCGGGCGTCCGCAATACCTGATCATGGTGATCACCGCCCAGACCCTCGCCGCTAATCTGGGCAGTATGGCCACACCTATCGGCAACCCGCAGAATCTGTTTTTGTATTCGAAGTTCCATATTTCCATTTCTTCATTTCTTGCAACCATGCTGCCGTATACGCTGCTAAGCCTTGTAGGGCTGGCTCTGATGGTGCTTCTGTTCAAGAAGGAATCCATTGAAGTCCGCTTTGATACCCTGAAAACCATCACCAATCCGCGCCAGGTGATGCTGATGTCAGTACTCTTTCTTTTGTGTCTGCTATCCGTGCTGCACCTGATCCATTATGGGATTGTGCTGGCGCTGGTTTTGGCGGCAATGCTGCTTTTTGCGAGAGGCCTTTTCCGCAAAGCGGATTACAGCCTGCTGGCGACCTTTGTATTTTTCTTTATTTGTGCCGGCAATATCGGTCAGATGGACCTGATCCGGAATTTCCTGACCTCCATGATGGACAAAAGCAGTCTGGTCTCCTCGGTGCTAGCCAGCCAGGTCATCAGCAATGTGCCTGCCGCGGTGCTGCTTTCGGGCTTTACAGAGCAATGGAAGGAGCTTCTGATTGGCGTAAATGTGGGAGGATTGGGCACTCTGATCGCCTCCTTGGCCAGTCTCATCTCCTTCAAGCTGTACCTGAAAACGCCGGAAGCCCGGCCTCTCAAATATCTGGGCGTATTCACAGTGGCAAACGCCGCGGGACTCTTGGTGCTGATGTCAGCAGCCATAATGATGGAATAATCTTCTGTTGTGAACGTAAAAAACGCCCCTGCTAAAGCCGGTAAAGGCCTTTGGCAGGGGCGTTTCGTTTTTGTTTTATTGCTTCAGGCCGCTGGTGCTGATGCCGTCTACAATATACTTTTGGAAGATGAAGAAGATGGTACAAATGGGCAGCAGGGAGAGCGTCGCCATGGCGAACATTCCGCCCCAGTTGTTCACGGATTCGGCATCCAGGAACAGCTTCAGAGCCAGGGAAACCGGATAGTTCTCCGGACGGTTCAGGTACAGAAGCGGTGTCAGGAAGTCATCCCATCTCCAGTAGAAGGAGAAGATGGTGGCGGTGATCATGGCCGGCACAATCAGCGGGAGGATAATCCGGAAGAAGATGCTGTACTTGGTGCAGCCGTCAATCTTAGCGGCCTCATCCAGCTCCCGCGGAATGGTGCGGATAAACTGCATGATCAGGAAGATAAAGAACGGTGTGGCGAAATAATGGGGCAGGATTACCGGCTTGAAGGTGGACAACCAGCCCAGCTTGGAATACATGATGTACTGCGGAATCACAACCACGTCGTTGGGCAGCATCATTACGCCCATGACACAGGTGAACAGAATGGCGCTTCCCTTGAAGGGAATCCGGGCCAGACCGTACGCAACCAAAGCGGAGGAGCAAACCGCCCCAATGGTGGCAAAGGTAGCGATAAACAGCGAGTTTTTGAAGAAGGTGGCAAAGGTGGTATTGGCGAAGCCCTTCCAGCCCGTCACATAGTTGTTGAATTCCAGATGGCTGGGAATCAGGGAGAAGGCATTGCCGAAAATTTCATCATTGGGCTTCAGGGAACTGGAAATCAGCCACAGGATGGGGTAAATCATGACGATGGCGATGGCGCCGACGATAATATGATACAGGTACGGTTGTATTTTTTTGTATGTCATGGCTTCTTCCCCCTCTTATTCGTAATGGACCCACAGCTTGGACAGCCTGAACAGGGTGAATGTGATCAACGCGATAATAATCAGCATTACCCATGCCATTGCTGAGGCATAACCCATATCGAAGAAGCGGAATGCCTTTTGGTACAGATACAGCGAATAAAGCAGGGTGTTATCCAAAGGACCGCCTTCACCGCGGGAGATGATATATGCCGGCGTAAAGGTCATAAACGCGGAAATGGTCTGCATGATCAGGTTGAACAGAATAATCGGGCTCAGAAGCGGCAAGGTGATGTTGAAGAACTGGCGCACCTTGTTGGCTCCGTCAACCGAAGCGGCTTCATAATAGGAGCTCGGGATGTTCTTCAAGCCGGCCAGGAAGATCAGCATGGAGGAGCCGAACTGCCAGACGGACAAGGCGATGAGCGTATACAACGCGGTGCCGGGATTACCGATCCAGTTGGTGGTGACATCAATACCGATAGCACCCAATGCGGAGTTGACCAGGCCTTTGTCACCGAAAATTTGCGACCACATAATCGCAACGGCTACGCTGCCGCCGATCAGAGAAGGCAGGTAATACGCTGAGCGGTAGAAGCCAATGCCCTTGATGGCATTCTTCAGAAGCATGGCAACAATCAAAGCGAAGGTTAAACGGAACGGAACACTGAGGAATACATACGTGAATGTAACCTGGAACGACTTCATGATCTTTTCGTCATTAGTGAAGATCTTTTGGTAATTGTCGAATCCTACCCAAGTTGGGGAGGAAAGCAAATCATAGTTCGTAAAGGAGTAATAAAGGGAAGATAAAATGGGATACAGGGTGAAGATCAGGAACCCGAGAATAAAGGGAGCCGCGAATACGTACCCGACTACATTATCGTTATCCAGAAACCTGGTCAGGCGGCCAGTTTTGCGAGCACCCGCTTTCAGCTGCCCGGCATCTGCTGTTTTCATGTGACTCAACTCCTTCGATGGTATGTCAGCTTGCATGTTTTGCTTGGCTTCATGCTTTTATTATCCGCTAAAAGAGCCATTGTTAGAATTCAAAAAACCGTTTACTTTGTACAAAAAACAGAGAAATCTCCGCATAAAAACAGACTGTCCAAAAAAGAAAATCCGTATCCCCGAAGCTTACGGGAATACGGAAATATATGCTGCTCTCGGCTACGCCTGCAATTGTTTTAGTTGGTAAAACTCGCCCTGCCACTCCATCAGCTCCTGGTAGGTGCCCACCTCGGCCACCCGGCCGTTTTTCATGACAACGATCCGGTCGGCGTCTCGGATGGTGGACAGGCGGTGGGCCACGATAAAGGTGGTGCGCCCGCGGATGAGCTCCTGCATGGCCTTCTGGACTACATGCTCCGAGATATTATCCAAAGCAGAGGTGGCTTCATCCAGAAGGATGATCTCAGGGTTGCGGATCATGGCCCGGGCAATGGCGATCCGCTGCCGCTGGCCGCCGGACAGCTTGCCGCCGTGTTCCCCGATCAGGGTATCCAGCCCTTCGGGCATCTCGGCGATAACGTCCTGCAGGTTGGCCATCCGGACAACCTCCATCACCCGCTCCTCCGGTACATTGTCCAGGCCGAAGGTTATATTGCTGCGGATGCTTCCGGAGAAGAGCACAGTGGTTTGGGGCACTACCGCCAGCTTCTGCCGGTAAAGCCGCATATCCAGCTCATCCATGGGAATGCCGTCCACCAATATACGGCCTGCGCTAGGCCGATAGAAGCCTACTACCATACTGAGGACAGTGGATTTGCCGGCGCCTGACTCCCCTACGAAGGCGATGCATTCCCCCGGTTTGACATTCAGATTGAACTGGGAGAGCACATGCTTGTCCGTATCCTTATAGCTGAATTGGACATTCTGAAATTCGAATTCCCCGCGGAATGACTCCACCTTCCGGGTTCCCTGATACTCCTCCACCTGATTGGAGGTCAGCACCTCCGAGATAGAATGAATGGATTCGAAGCCTCTTGCGAATTGGGGATACACACTCAGAATGGCGTTCAGCGACGAAAGGATGGTGGCGAAGAAGCCCTGATACATGACCACGTCCCCGACGGGAATTTTGCCGTTGTAGGCCATCACACAGGTAAAACCGAGGCACAGCGCTTGGAACAGTGTAAACACCACCCAGCTGGAAGCACCGAATAATGCCTCGGTAATGTCCAGTCTGTAGCCCTTGCCCTTTAGCTCGTGAAGGGTATGGTCCACCTTCTCGATTTCGAACTCGTCCAGCCCATGGGCCCGGGTAACGGGAATCATCTCCACCGTCTCTGCTACCTGGCCGGACATATGCTCGATGTGGCGGCGGAACTCCCGGTTGCGGCTGCGGATCTTTTTGCGGAAGGAGGTAATCAGGATGGCGCCGAAGGGGATGACCATAATAAAGAAGGCCGATACGGTCAGACTCTTCGTCAGCGTCAAGACAATTGCGATCAGGACGTTGGTAATAGCAGGGATGAAGGAATACATCATCTGCTTGGACAAGGTTTCAATCGCTTCCACGTCACGCAGCACCTTGGACTGAAGCTTTCCGGAGCGCAGATCCGAATGATACGACATGGACAGATGCTGCAGCTTGCGAATCAGCGTCCCCCGCAGTCCCGCCTCCACCTGCCGCGAGGACCGGCTCATAAAGCTGACGTGGATTACGGCAGAGGGAATGTTCTGGATGATGACAACAGCCAGCAGCGCCAGATCAATCCACAGCCAGTTCAGATTCTCCGGCTTCGGGCCGCTCAGGCGGTTGATCATATCTGCGGTTACGATAGGAATTACCCAGGTAGGCGCATGTTTCAGAATGTAAAACACCAGGGACAACAGCAAATTCATCCGCAGTCCCTTGTACAACAGCATCAGGATGTGAAACGGGCGGTCCTTGCGCAAGGTCCCGTCCATGAATAATTGCTCAAAATCCAGCGGCTTTCCCAAGTTGGCCATCTTCTCTTTTTCTCTCCCGTCCTTTTTGTGATCGGTAACAACACACCTTCACCATATTAGGGCCGCTTCAGGCGGGAGTCAATGGTCCTTCAACTTGCTGAGAGGGCAAAAAAATAGAAAAAACCCCCGGATATGCACCCGGAGGCAGTTAAATCTTATTTATTCTTGGCAAGCACTGCGTTAGCATCCTTACGGAACTTGGCGGCAGCATCTGCAATGGAGATTTTCTTGTACATGATTTGCTCGCTGATATCCTTAAGCATTTTTTCAACTTCTACAGAACCGACAGGGTTCGGGGGATCCATCGGGCTGCTGTTTTTCTCGGCCCAAGCCACGAAGTCAAATACCTTTACTTCTGCCGGTGTCAGGAGAGGCTTCAGGGCTTCCTTCACCTTGGAGGATACAGGTACGCCGCGCTCACCCTTGATAATCTTGTTGGCTTCAATGTCATTGATCCAGAAGTTGATGAACTTCACCGCTTCTTCCTTCTGCTTGGAGTTCTTGGTGACGGAGAAGTACATGCTGGGCTTCAGGAACAGACCTTTGTTGGCATTGGGACCCGGCATCGGCTGCAGCTCCAGGTCACGCTTGGCGGTGCTTTGCAGCAGTACGAATTGGTTGGACCAGCCTACAGTGGAAATGGAGTTGCCCATAACCATTTCATCTTCTTCCGGTGTGCCCTTCTTGGTGGCTTCCTTGTCCAGGGTCAGGAGCATGCCGGCATCATACCATTTTTGGTACATGGTGAAGTAGTCTACGAAAGGCTTGTCATCTGTGTAAGCCAATCCGGTTCCGTCTTCCTTATACATCTTGGTGCCCAGGGTACGCAGGTAATACGGGAAGTATACGTCATGCCGGAAGCCGCCCATGATCTTGCCCTTGCCCTTGGCTGCTTCGCCGATTTTGGTCAGATCATCCCAGGTCCAATCTTTCTTGGGGGCTTCGATACCCAGGGTTTTCAGCATGTTGAAGTCCATGGTGATGCCCAGTGCGTTAACACCCAGGTTCATGGCCACCAGCTTATCCTTAACCTTGCCGCCGTCCACTGCATTGGCGCTTACGCTGGAGATATCCAGAATGCCGTTTTTGGTGTAGGGGGCCAAATCCTCCAGCTGGTCACGTCCGCCGTATTGGGTCAGGTAGGAAATGTCCATCTGGATGATGTCAGGAAGCTGATTGGCAGCAGCTTGGGGAGCCAGCTTCTTCCAGTAATCATCAAAAGGCGCATATTCCGATTCAATGGTTACATGCGGGTTTGCTTTTTGGTACATCTCGATAACCTTCAGGGTGTAATCATGTCTGGCTTGGCCGCCCCACCAGGCGATCCGCAGCTTAACAGGGTCTTTTTTGGCGCCGGTTGTGGCTCCTGCAGAAGCTGCACCCGCTGTAGGCGCTGCACTTGCTCCGGAGTCCTTCTTATCCCCACCGCCGCCGCAGCCGGCTGCAGTCACAAGCAGAGCAGCGGATAAAACTGCTGTAATTGTCTTTTTCACGTTCATTCCTCCCCTTTATAATTAAGCGGTCTTGGAAGTGCTTTCATTCCTTACACTGTTATTATCCGTTATTTTGACCCGACTTTTAATCCAAAAATCCGTCATCCTTGTTTAAAAAACCGAGTTGTATGGGAGATTTCATGTATTCGGAGGGAGTGCAACCCACCACCTTTTTAAAAACTTGGCTGAAATATTGGGGGTTATCCCCGAATCCCAGCTGCTCCGCCAGCTCGAAAATCTTCACGTCCTCATTTTGGGCGATCCGTTCGGCCGCTTTTTTGACCCGCAGCTTGATTACATAGTTGGAGAATTTATCTCCCGTTTCCTTCTTGAATAGCTTGCCCAAATAATCCGCGTTCATGTAAAGCATCTGGTTGGCCACCCAGTTCAGAGACAATTCCGGATCGGAGATATGACTGTTTATGATATCCAGCACCTTGCCGATAATGGCCGAATGCTTTTGCCTGTTTTGTTCATAGTGCTTTTTGGCGATTTCTCTGGCCACCTGCAGGAAGGTTTGCTGGATGCCGGGCAGGGTGTTGGTCTCCAGGAGCTGTACCAGCTTGTTCATGTACCCGGTAATATCCTCCTTGCCGCCCTGGCGGATCATGGCCATATAGCTCTGGATAATGTAGGACTTGGAGGTGTGAAGATCCTGGCGCATCTCGGCTACCTGCTTGAACAGCCGCTGGATGGTCTCCTCGGCATGCTCGATCTGGCCGGACTTGATCTGCAGCAGGAAGCTGTCCTCATCGAAGGGCAGCTCGGCAATAACCGGCGTTTCCGGAGCCTGGATATCCCGGAGAGTGATCAAGCTTCCTTCTCCCAGATAGAAGCGGTGGTTGAGACATTCCAGCGTTTGTTTGTACAAGAGCCGTGCTTGGGCCATATCGCCGGGTTCGCTCAGGGCAATGGTCAGCCCCATCTTATAGAACCCTTGGAAGGTCTGCCGGATATCCGTCATCCGCTGGTAGGTATCCTCCGGATGCCCGTCATCCTCAATCAGGAGCAGCACTTGATGGCCTACGGTGGAGCTCAAAAGCGGTCTGTCGAGAATTTCCTCGGCGATATTCTTCACGGCAAAAAGATGCTCAAACTCGAACGGACCCTCCAGCTGGAACAAAATCAGGCGGACCCGGCGGTTCTCCCAATGCAGGTCAAACAGCTTGCAGTAATAGTCCCAGTCCTGGCTGCCGTACATTTTGTTGGTGACGAATTCCTTGAGGAACTGCTCCTTCACATGAGGCATGACCTTGTCCAGGCGGTGCTTCAAGTTTTGGACAAACTGCTCCCTGCCTTCGGATTGCTGAAGATCCTCCACCAGTTCCTTCAGCGAATCTTCGATGACCGATTCATTGCAGGGTTTGAGCAGGTAATGCTTCACGCCGTACTGCATGGCGGTTTTGGCATAATCAAATTCACTGAAGCCCGACAGCAGAATGAAACGGATATCGGGGTTGATGGCCTTCACCTTGGCTACCAGCTCCAGACCGTCCATACCGGGCATACGGATATCGCTGATGATAATGTCGGGCGGGGTGGCCACAATAAAATCCAGCGCCTCCAGCCCGTTGCGCGCCGTGCCTGCCAGCTCTGTACCGCAGGCCTGCCAATTTACAATTTGGGAAATGCCCGTCAGGATGATGCGTTCGTCATCCACCAGCAGAACCTTATACA
>JAEWMH010000144.1 GCA_023393235.1 Bacillota bacterium
CTGCTACCCCGTTGAACCGGTCCCGGCTGTCCGGGTCCGTCCCCTCGAAGTTAACCACATTAAAGGATAGCCAAAACAGCCCTGATCCTAAGCCGTGCACCAGCCCCAGGAGCCACACCATATTGGCCGCGGATTCCCCGAGAAGCAGCACAATAGCGTAGAAAGCGGCAGAAACCAGCACCCCTGCCCGCAGGGCGTTCATTTTGTTATGCTCCTTGACCCACTTGCCCATCAGCCAGAAGGTGACGGCCATCGACACCTGCTGCACCGCCGAAAACCAGCCCAGAAGCGAAAAATTATGCGCCGCCTTCCACAAGTAGACATGAACGAAGGTGCCGGACAGCGCATTGCCGGCTGTGAACAGCCCATGCACCGCAAGCAGAAGCCAGGTCTGGCTGCTTAACGGGGTTTTGGACCGGGGGCGCTCTCCCCCGCCCTGCTGCCCGCTGGCTGCAAATTCGCCGGCTTGTGTGCCTTCCCCCTTGGGAAAGCCTGTGGAGAGGGGCGGCATCAGCCGGGATTTGACTCGCAAAGACATTCCATCACCTCTTGCATACCGTTATATACCGAACCCTTATACTGTGCCCTCCCCGGGCCCGGGTTAACCGTCTTTTTCCCGGCTAACGGACCGACTAGCCCTTATTTCGCGGATTGCGCATCTTTTTTACTTTTATCGGACTCAGGAGCTCTTATTTGCCCATTGCACCTCACAATCCGGTATTTTCCCCTCGAATAACGGAACCTCAGTCCGCGATAACGAAAAATCATCCTTTTTCGGCAAAATAACGGCTCCACGGTCCGGAACCCAACAGTTGGGGAGGCGAGGAAGGCTGGACAGGCGGAGAAGGCTGGGCAGGCATATAACGCGAGGCAAATCAGCGAACCTGTACCACTGTAAATGCGAAAAAGACCTGTCCCCCTCAGGGCAACAGGTCTTCATGTTTCGGTGCGGCAATAGCAGATTAGTCCTTGTTTCCGGGAACAAAAATCTGCATCATTTCTTCCTTGGTTTGTTTGGTCAGATATTCGTCGGTCTTGAAGCAGGACGGACAAACGAACACATCCACCGCATACGGCTCCGGCAGGAACGGCATACCCAGCGGCGCCGGGGATACCGGCTTGAACTCGCTGCTGCCTACTACACGGACCCCTGCATGCAGCATAAGCTCATGGCAGTTGGGACATTCCGGTGCTAACTCCTGTTGGTCCATAACAGCAATAACCCGCTCGGCGTAATCATCCGGCAAGGGATCAACCGTATAGTCATCCAGCAGATCATCCACTTCCAGCTCATCATCGTCTTCATCGTGTTGATGGTGATGATGGGTATGGCCGGAGTGGTCATGCTCATGGCGGTCGGGCTCTTCCAGAGAAAGCTCCCCGTCCTCCTGGTTAATCTTCAGCTTCAACGAGCGGTAACCGCCCAATTCATTCAAGCAATGGGGACAAGTATCCTCCGGCCCGAATTCCGGGTCCCACACAATCTCTGTCTGGCACCACGGGCATATTTGCGAACGTTCAGTAGAATCCATAATTCACCTTGACCTCCTTCTCACATTACCATAATAGATGCCAAGGGCAAAAAACACAAATCGGCGGAGCCAGTAACGAAGCAAGGGGCGAAAAGGCGATGAAACGATGCCCTTAAGCGGGTTTTCTGACATGCCCTAGATCACACTGGCCCCGATAATATACGACAGGGAAATGGACAGCACCATGGAAATCAGACCGATGGCTTTATTGTCCTTGCCGATTTCCTCATCAATGTTGAAGTTCGGGGTCAGGAACTCGAAGATAAAATAGGCGGCCAGCAAAATCACATACCCGAAGGTGGCCCATCCCAAGGAAATCAACAAGGTATCCTCCTGCTGGATTGCAAAACGGAAGATGTTGCAGATGCCGAAAATTTTGCCGCTGGTGGCCATAGCCACTGCCATATTGCCCCGTTTGATCTCATTCCACACGCTGTACCGGGTAACCGCTTCAAAAATGGCCAAGAACAAAATCAGCGCAACCAGCGCCACCGATATAAAAGCGAGGGTTTCCAGATAAGGGTTCGCCAGGAGACGGTCCACCTCGTGATTCATCATCCCTTCCTCCTAATTGTACGCATAGGCCAAACACCGGAAGAGACCGGGGACAATTGCTCCCCAGTCTCCTACGTGTATATGAATGGTTTATTGCTGTTCTTTCTTGGCGGCAAGCTGGGCCTTCATGGCTGCCAGCTCGTCGTCTACACCGCTTCCTGCCCCCAAGGAATCCAGTTCGTCATCCAAGGATTTGTTGGAGCCGCGAAGCTCGCTGCTTGCTTTGGCCTCGGCTTCCATCTGGAGCACCTTCTCGCTCATCCGGTCGAAGCCTTTAGCCGCATTGTCGGAGCCGAAACCGGACATGGCCTGGTTGATTTGCTTCTGGGCCTTGGCCGCTTCCGCACGGGCGATCAGGAGATCCTTCTTGTTCTTCAGCTTGTTGTACTCGTCCTTCATCTCCGACAATTGGGAGCGAAGCTGGTCGGCATTGGTCTTCGCAGTGGTATATTGGATCTTCAGCTCGTCGAAACGGTTCTGATGCTCCTTCTTGTCCTCCAGCGCGCGGCGGGCCAGATCCTCGTTGCCTTGCTCCAAGGCTTTCATCGCCTGCTCGGTACGCTTCTGCACCATATCCTCAGCTTCATCAACCTGCTGCTTAAATTTCATCTCGATGGCGATTTGCTTGGCTACGCCGGATTCGGCTTCTTGAATATCCTCTTCCATGTCCCGCAGGAACTGGTTCAGCATTTTCACCGGATCCTCAGCTTTGTCCAGCAGATCATTGATAGATGCCATCGTCAAGTCACGCAATCTTTTAAAAACTCCCATTGTTAAATTCCTCCCGTTTATTAGTGGTGATGATGTATTGGTCAAGTGATTGTCTTTATACCTGATTCATACGAGGGATCGGGGGAGGAGGTTTCATCCGTACCAAAAAAATTTATTGCAGCTCCACCACTGTTACGCCTGCCCCGCCTTCACCGTAGTTGCCCAGCCGGTAACTCTTCACATGTTTGTGGCGGCGGAGGTAGTCGGATATACCCGTACGCAGGACACCGGTGCCCTTGCCGTGGATGATGTAGACCTGGCCCAGATTGGACAGGAAGCTCTCGTCTAAGAAACGGTCCACCTCCATCAGGGATTCTTCCAGGTTCTGCCCGCGCAGATCCAGCTCCATCCGCACATTGTCATCCCGGGTGCGCTTGACGCCAGGGGCCACACGCTGTGCAGGAGCCTTGGCTTCGGGTTTGGAGGCGACCAGCTGCAGATCCTTGCGGGCCACCTTCATCTTCATAATGCCCAGCTGCACCATCGCTTCGCTGGATCCGGCCCATTCCACCAGATGGCCCTTCTGGTTGAGGCTGGTGACCAGCACCTCGTCGCCCGGCTCGATGACCTCGGCTTTTTTGGAGCTGGAGGCGGTTTTCTTCAGCTTATCCGTAAGCTGGGGAGCGGCCAGATCCATCCGGCGCCGCGCCTCGATGAGCTTATGCTCCTTGATGGAGCCCCGCTCCTCCAAGGCCATACGGCGCAGATCGGCAATAACCTCCTCCGCTTCCTTCCGGGCTTTGGCTACCGCATTGGCGGCGTCCTGTTCGGCCTTCAAAAGCAGCTTTTCCCGCTGCTCGTCGAATTTCCGGCGTTCCTCCTCCAGCTTCAGCTTGGTAGCCTCCACCTCGCGGCGAAGCTCCTCGGCGGTATTGCGCTCCGCTTCCGCCGTAAGGCGGTTCTCCTCCAAGGTGGCGATCATGGACTCCACCCGCTGGTCCTCCTCGCCCACCTGCTGGCGGGCGTGCTCGATAATCCGTCTGGACAGGCCCAGCCGCTCGGCAATGGCGAAAGCGTTGGAGCGCCCCGGTACCCCCACCAGCAGCCGGTAGGTAGGCGACAGGGTTTGGATATCGAATTCCATACTGGCGTTGATAACACCCTTGCGGTCGTAGGCATACGCCTTTAATTCACTGTAGTGGGTAGTGGCCACCATCCGGCAGCCCATCTGATGAATATGCTCCAGAATGGAGATAGCCAGCGCAGAGCCCTCCGCAGGGTCCGTACCGGCGCCCAGTTCGTCGAAGAGAACGAGGCTTTTGGGCGTCATGTTCCGGAGGATGCTGATGATATTGGTCATATGGCTGGAAAAGGTGGACAGATTCTGCTCGATGCTCTGCTCATCCCCGATATCCGCGTAGATGGCGTCGAACACACATAGCTGGCTGCCGTCCTCCGCCGGCACGAACAGCCCGGACATGGCCATCAGGCTCAATAGGCCGATGGTTTTCAGCGTGACGGTTTTACCGCCTGTATTGGGACCGGTGACGATAATCGTGGAATATTTATTGCCCAGCTCCACGTCCAGCGGCACAACCACGTCCCGGGACAGGAGGGGGTGGCGGCCTTTTTTAATTTTGAGGAAGCCGCGGTCATTCATCATGGGGAGAGTGGCTTTCATTTCACGGGCGGTGGAGGCCTTGGCAAAAATAAAATCCAGCTCTGCCAGCAGCTCCAGATTGCCGTTCAGCTGGTCGGAAAATTCGGCGACAAGGGCGGACAGCAACCGGAGAACCTTCTCCACCTCGGCCTCTTCCTTCAGCTTCAGCTCCCGCAGACGGTTATTCATCTGGACAACGGATTCGGGCTCAATAAAGAGCGTCGCTCCAGAAGCGGACTGGTCGTGGATCAATCCGCCAAAATGGCCCCGGTACTCCTGCTTCACCGGAATGACATACCGGTCATTCCGGATGGTGACCAGGGAGTCCTGCAGCATTTTGGCGATGGACGGGGTTCGCACCATCTGCTCCAGCTTCTCCCGGACCTTCCCCTCTCCCGCCCGCAGCTCGGCCCGCACCTTGCCCAGCTCCGGGCTGGCCTGGTCCAGTACATGGGCATTTTCGTCAATGCAGTTCCTGATCTTTTCCTCCAAGGCCTTATTCTCCTGAAGCAGCTCCGCCAGCTCGGCCAACAGCGGCACAGGGCTTTCCTCATGGATCTCCAGGAGGAATCTGCGCAACCGCCGTCCGCCCAGGAGTGTGCCGCCGATATCGTTCAGCTCCACCGGATTGAGCATGCCCCCGATCCTCGCCCGGTGCAGGGGCTGGCGCACATCACGAATGCCGCCGAAGGGAGCACCGCCCTTGAGACGGTCCACCTTAAAGGCCTCATCCGTGGCCTGAAGCCGCTTCTTGCACTCGTTCAGCTCCGCGGCAGGGCCAAGAGACTCCGCCAGTTCCTTGCCCAGGCTGGTGGAGGCATGTCTGACCAAAATTTGAATCACTTTTGTATATTCCAGAGTCTGCAGTATTTTCAAGTTCACAGGTGTACCCTCTTCCTTAAGCCTTTAGCATTCTTAATCGCTGGATCGTTCATTATCCCCCCTATTATATCCAATGCGCCGTCCGGACGCTATCGGAGAGAATTGTTTTAGCCAATGTCAGCACGTCTGCGGACGCCACAGCATGAGAATATCTGGTTCTGATAAACCCGTTCCACCGCGGGCAACCTAACCATACCCGAACAGGGAGCAAGCACAAGAAAGACCAAAAGGAGGAATCAACCATGCACTTTTTGTCTACCGTTGTCCGGTTTATTGTAGCCGCGCTGGTGTTGATTGTAACCAGTTGGCTTGTGCCCGGCTTTAGCGTCGGCGGCTTTTGGAGCGCATTGTTTTTGGCAGTGGTCATCGCAGTGGTGGCCTGGATTATCGAAGGTATCTTCGGTCGCAAGATCAATCCGTTCGGCAGGGGTATCGTCGGTTTTCTGACCAGCGCATTGGTGATCTGGTTCAGTCAGTTTATCGTCAACAATGTAGACGTCAGTATTATCGGCGCCATCCTGGCCGCATTGGTGATCGGGATCATCGACCTGTTTGTTCCGGTCAGTACCCCTTTTGACGCAACAGGCAAGGATAAGGAACGTGTGAAATAATTTCAGGCTCTTTTCCAAACCGGCGGCAAACAAAAAAACGGGCTGTAGCGGGACTTTCGGTTTCCGTTACGGCCTGCAGCCGTGCGGTCAGCCGTTTGCCGGATTGCCTGTGTTCACAACTTCTTCACGTGAAAAAAATGCTTTTCCCCGGAGATTCAAGTATCATATGTATTGCAGACTGAACCTAATACCTGCCGGGAGGGTTAGCATGAAAAAGTTGTGGATTTGTACAGGCCTTATCGCCCTTATACTGGGATTGTCCGCCTGCGGCACCAAAACCGGTGACTCCGCAGCCTCTACTACGGCTTCCCCGGGCGGACAGGATACGGCCAATGCTCAGAAGGTCACCATTGTCGCCTCCAACTGGAAGTTCGACAAGGCTGAATACCGGGTCAAAAAAGGCCAGCCTGTTTCCCTGACGCTCAAGAATGAACAAGGTGTTCATGGCCTTGAGGTGGAGAAGCTGAACGTAAAGCTAGACAACAAAACCAAAACCAAGGTGTTCACGCCGGATAAAGCCGGCAGATACAATATTGTGTGCACCATCCCCTGCGGCACCGATCATCTGAAGATGAAGGCCGTGCTGGTTGTGGAGGAGTAGAACTCCAGCAGTCCAAGCAATCTTATACGATGCAAATAGGAGCTTCCCGGACCCCATAGGTCTTAAGGAAGCTCCTTCATTTTGGCAAACCATAGGGAAACCTGCTGCATGGACCATTCCGCTGCCCGGGAACCCTCCAGGAGATGCTGCACGGGCTCATTGGGAAGCACCGCCATCACCTGAATGGCCACTGCGGCAAGCACCGCCGCCTCGGCCAGACCCAAAATCCCGCCGGACCAGCGGTTGATGAGATTGAGACCCGGCACCTTGGCCAGAATATTCAGCAGATGGCCTGCCGCGGTCAGGACCAGCTTCACGCCGAACACAATTACCGCGAAGGAAACCGCCCCGATGACATATTGGTCCAGCCGGAGCCCCTTCAGCCAGGTGGAATAACTGCTGCTGTCCACCCAGGCCTCCACCGGCAGCAGGCGGCCTACATAAGGCGCCAGATCATCATAAAACAGATATGCGGCAATCCAAGCCACTGCCAGGCTCAGGAAGGACACTAATTGAAGAATAAAGCCGCGGCGGTATCCCAAAATAAAAGCCAACAGCCCCAGCACCAGAACAGCGAGATCCAGCTTGTTCATCGCCACGCTGCCTACTCCTTCTCCAGGACCAGCTCAAGCCATTCGTTGTATTCCTTCTTCAGCTTCTCGTATTCTTCCTTGAGGTTCTCATGCTCGGCCTTCAAGGTTTGATCCTGCTCCTGGCGGCCTGCATCCTTCTCCTTGAGCAAGGCTACCTCCCGCCGCAGGGCATCCGCTTCCTCGGCCAACCTCCGGCTGGTTTCCTCAGCCTGCTCCCGCTCCTGGGCAGCCCGCTTCAGCTCCTCGTCCTTACGGATGGTATCCAGACGCCGACGGGCCTCGGATTCCTCCAGCATGACCAAAATCTCTTCATCCCGCTGATCCCGGGCTTCCTTCAGCTTGTCTTCCCAAGCCAGGTCCGCCTCCTGGAGCTTTTCTTCCCATGCTTGGCCGGCTTGCAGCAGCTTCTGCTCCCAGGTGTGCTCCAGCTCCCCGCGCTCCTCTTCCCACGTGCGCCGGGCTTCCTCAAGCTTCTCGTTCCAGGTGCCATTTGAAGCTTCCAGGAGAGTCTGCCATTCCTTCTCCTTGGTATCCAGCTTAGCCAGCCACTGGGCATCCCGGGCAGCCAGCTGTTCCTTAGCGGCGGCCTCATGGGACGCAATTTGCTCCTTCATGGCGTCCTCTCGGGATTCCAACTGCTCCTTCATAGCCGCTTCTTGGGATGCAAGCTGTTCCTTCAAAGCAGCCTCCCGGGTTTCCAGACGGTTCTGCCATTCCGCTTCCCTGTCCTCCAGGCGGCCCTTCCATTCGGCTTCCTGCACTTCCAGTTGGTTTAAGAAGTCTTCATCCTTCGCATCCAAACGGGCCTGCCATTCCGCTTCCTGGGCCTTCAGGCATTCCTTGTATTCCGCCTCCAGAACAGCGCGGCGGTTATTCCAGACAGCCTTCTGGGACTCCAGCTCATCCTTCCAAATGGCATCCTGGGTATCCAGCTGCTCCTTCCAGGCCGTTTCCTGCTCCATCAGCTTGGCTTCCGCCGCGGCCGCCGTTTCCTGGTATCCCAGCTCCCGCTCATCCCAGGCCGCCTGCCAGTTGCGGTCGCACTCCTCCAGCTTGGCGTTTAAGGTGCGGCTGGTTTCCTCGAGACGCGCCTTCCAGTCGGTTTCCGATTGTTCGAATTTCGTCTCAGCCGCCTGCAGCCGCTCCTGTCCATCCGCCTGCTCCTTCTGCAGCCGGGCTTCCCAGCCGGATTCCAGCTCCTTCAGCTTGGCCTGGTAAACTGCCTCAGCCTTCTCCAGACGCTCCTGCCAGCTGCGGATTTCTCCGTTCAGGAGCTCCTCCCACTGCTTCTCGGCGGTTTCCCGCTCGCTGCCATGCTCGTCCTTCGCTTCCTGCAGCCGGGTCTCCCACAGCTCCTCCAGCGCTTTCATCTCATCCGCATGAAGCTGCTTCAGCTCCTCCAGCTGGCGGGCGTAGAGGTCCTCCCTCGCTTCCGCCTGGCTGTGCAGCTGGCTGATTTCCCCGGTGTAGCGGGATTCCAGCTGCATTCTTTCGGCTGTAGCCTTTTGCTCTTCCTCCAGCTTCACAGCAGCCAAGGAATCCTTCAGCTTCACGGCTGCCTCCTGGACTTGGAGCTGGAGGTTCTTCACCTGAAGCTCCAGAGCACCCTTGGCTTCCTCCGCCGCCTTGCGGTCCTTCTTCATCTGCTCCAGCTCGGTCTGGCTGGCCTGAAGCTCCTCGATCTCCTTGCGGGAGCGGGTCAAATCCTCCCAGACCTTCTCCAGCTCACTGCGGATCTGGTAGAACTCGTCCGCCATGTTTACGGCCGCCAATACGGCAATGCGGGGCGTATCGTAGCGCCCGTTGGAATCGGCGATCCGGTGCATGTGGTCATTCACATGGGCTGCCACCATTTTCATGTAGCTGGGGGTCGTTTTACCTACCATTTTGTAGGGTGTACCAAATATATCAACGGTGATACGGTTTTTTTCGGCTCCGTCCATCGTGGGGTCCTCCTTAGGGTATAGAGCAATTCGGGATGAAAGATCCGGAAAAATAGGAAAAAGGCCGGACTTATCGTCTATTACACTTCGATAAGACCGGACCGATTTCCTTCCTGCTATAAAATTTCGCTGACCACGGATAAAATAACCCTGCCGCAAGGCCCTTGCCATCCATAGCGGAAGCCTTCTTCCGCTATGCGGGATAGCGGCTTCCCCGCTTTCGGATAACGGAAGCGGTTTTCCGTTGTCGTCATATATCCGGAGGGTTCACAGGGAGAAAAGAGGCATTGACGGAAATGAGTTTCCGTTATTCCGGTGGCAAAGCCGCCAGATGGCGCAATAGCGGAAAACTGCTTCCGCTAAAGTCGCAGGTCCGATCAACGGAGCCGAGCTTTTATCCCGCCCAGCCACCTGCTCTTCCCCCAAACTGCCTAACTCTCCGTCCCTAGGCCGCAGCAGCTCCGACGCCTTGTACCCGTTACTTCCGCAGCTCGGCCCCGAAGCCTGTTTCCAGACCAGTCAGCACCGCTGTGTAAGCGGCCGTGATTTCCTCTTCCGTCAGGGTGCGCTCCGCATGGCGCAACACCATGGACAAGGCGATGCTCTTCTTGTCCTGACCCAGGCGCTCGCCGGTGTACAGATCGAACACCTGCACGGATTCCAGCAGCTCCCCGCCGATTTCGCGAATCTTGGCCATAAGCTCGCCTGCGGTCACTGTGCGGTTCACCACCACCGCCACGTCACGGGCCACGGAGGGGTAACGGGGGATCGGGCTGTAGACGACGGTGAAGTCGGCATATTGAGAGATGGTATCCAGCTCCAGCTCGGCAATATACGTGTCGTCCAGATCCCACTCCTTAGCCAATGCGGGATGGAGCTGGCCGACTGTGCCCAGCACCTTTTCCCCGTCCGGGGTAGCCAGCGCCAGCTCTGCCGTCCGTCCCGGATGGTAACCCGCCGGGGAAGCGGAGCGCCAGATCACGGCTTCCGCCAGACCGAGGCCGGACAGCCAGCCCTCCAGAATACCCTTCAGATCGTAGAAATCCACCTTCTCCGGCTTGCCGGTCCAGGACAGGGCGGTCCGGTTCCCGGTCCACAGTGCGGAGAGAAGCATGCGCTCCACAGGCTGGGCCTTCAGTTCCTTTTCGTCAGCCAGGAAAACCTTACCGATTTCGAATACTGCCACATCATCCTGCTTCCGGTTCCGGTTGTACACCGCCGTATCCAACAGATGCGGGAGCAGGCTGGTGCGCAGCACACTGCGCTCCTCGCTCATGGGCAGTGCCAGAGCTACCGGCACGGCATCCGCATACCGTCCGGGGAAACGGGCGATTTTGTCCGGGTGGGTGAAGGTGTAGGTGATGGCTTCCTGCAAACCCGCTGCAGACAAGGCCTGGCGGGTGTAACGCCGGATTTTCTGCCCCTTGTCCAGTGAGCCCGGTGTAGTCACGCCGGTAATCGGCGTTGCGGGAATATGGTCATAGCCGTAAAGCCGGGCCACCTCCTCGATGAGATCCACATCCCGGGTAATGTCTCCCCGTCGTTGGGGAACGGTCACCCGCAGCAGCTCACCCTCGGCGCTGTAAGGGAAGCCCAACCGTTCAAAGATGCTCTTCACGTCGTCCAGAGCCAGCGTCATGCCCAGATAGCCGTTGATTTTGGCCAAGGCAACGTCCACTACCGCAGGCGCGAACTCCTGGGTGCGGGCTTCCACCACTCCCTTGGCGCAGGTTCCGCCGCCCAAGGCGCAGATCAATCCGGCCGCCCGGTCCAAAGCCGGAATCACGTGCTCGGGATTTACGCCCTTCTCGAAGCGGATGGAGGCTTCCGAACGGAGGCCCAGCTGCTTGGAGGTTTTGCGAACACTGCTGCCTGCGAACTTGGCGGACTCCAGGATAATCCGGGTGGTTCCTTCATGAACCTCGGAGTTAGCCCCGCCCATAACGCCGGCAATTCCTACGGCGGTGCCTTCGCCGTCAGTAATAAGCAGCATGGTTTCAGCCAGCTCCCGGTCCTGGTCGTCCAGGGTGATGAGGCGTTCACCCGCACGGGCCAGACGGACATCGATATGGCCGCCAGCTACACGGTCCGCATCAAAAGCATGAAGCGGCTGGCCGTATTCCAGCATCACATAGTTGGTGATGTCCACGATGTTGTTGATGGGGCGCACTCCTGCCGCCATCAGGCGGTTTTGCAGCCACAGCGGGGAGCTGCCCACGGTGACGCCTTCGATCAGCCGGGCGGAATAATGGAGGCATTCCTCCGGCGCGCTGATGGTGACCTTCAGGGAAGCCTGCGCTTCCGCTGCAGATTCCACCAGTCCTTCGCGGGCATCCGGCAGCTTCACGGGACGGCCCAGAATGGCGCCGATTTCGTATGCGGCTCCCAGCATGCTGAGGCAGTCGGAACGGTTAGGCGTCAGGTCCAAGTCCAATACCTTGTCCTCGATGGCCAACACTTCCAGAATATCGGTGCCAACAGGGGTTTCCTCCGGCAGCACCAGAATGCCCTCCTGGATGTCCTTGGACAGAAGCTTGTCATTCAGCCCCAGCTCCTTGGCGGAGCAGATCATACCCATGGACTCCACACCGCGCAGCTTGGCGCGTTTGATCTGGAAGTCGCCGGGAAGCTTGGCGCCTACCACGGCTACAGGCACCTTTTGACCGGTTGCCACATTTTTCGCTCCGCAAACGATCTGCAGGTTCTCTTCTCTGCCTACATCCACGGTACACACGGACAGCTTATCCGCATCCGGATGCTTCACCCGTTCCACCACATATCCGACCACAACACCGGTAACCCCCAGATTGCGGTTCTCTGCGCCGTCCACCTCGATGCCGCTTCTGGTCAGTTTCTCTGCCAGCTCCTCGGCTGTATATCCGCTCACGTCCACATATTGGGACAGCCATTGATACGATACTTTCATTCTGCTCGCTCCCTTCCTAGATCCGACCGAACTGGCGCAGGAAGCGCAGATCGTTGGTATACAAATGACGGATGTCGTCCACACCGTACTTCAACAGGGCAATCCGGTCCGGGCCCATACCGAAGGCAAAACCGCTGTATACGGACGGGTCATAACCGCCCATTTCCAATACGCGGGGATGCACCATGCCGGCACCCAAAATTTCGATCCAGCCGGATTGCTTGCACATCCGGCAGCCGTCGCCGCCGCACTGGTAACAGCTGATATCCACTTCCACGCTGGGTTCGGTGAACGGGAAAAAGCTGGGGCGCAGGCGGACATTCACGTCCGGCCCGAACATTTCCCGGGCGAACTGGAGCAGCGTTCCCTTCAGGTCGCTCATGCGGATGCCCTTATCCACCACTAGACCCTCGATTTGGGTGAACTGGTGGGAGTGGGTGGCGTCGTCCTCATCCCGGCGGTATACCTTGCCCGGACAAATGACCTTCAGCGGAACCTCACCCTTCATTTTTTCCATGGTGCGCACTTGAACTGGAGAGGTATGGGTACGCAGCAGAATATCCTCGGTAATATAGAAGGAATCCTGCATATCCCGGGCCGGGTGGTTCTTGGGCAGGTTCAGGGCTTCGAAGTTGTAATAATCCTGCTCCACCTCAGGTCCTTCCGCTACCTTATAACCCATCCCCAGGAAAATATCCTCGATATCCTGGATAACCTTGCTGAGAGGGTGGATGGTTCCCTCCGGACGTTTGCGGCCCGGCAGGGTAACATCAATGGTTTCCCCGGACAGCCGGTTATCGGTAGCCGCTTGCTCCAGCACCTCGGTTTTGCGGTTCAAAATACCCTCGATGGCGCTTCTCACATCATTGGCCACCTGCCCGATCACCGGACGCTCCTCGGCGCTCAAGGCGCCCATGCCCCGCAGAATTTCCGTCAGCGGGCCTTTTTTGCCGAGATACTTGATTCTCAGCTCATTCAACGCCTGCAGTCCGCCTGCGCTCTCCAGCTCTTCCAACGCAGCCTTCTTCAGCGCCTCCAGTTTTTCCTTCATGCGAATCCCTCCATCAATCTGGTTCTGTGCCCCCGAATTTCGAAAAACAAAAAAAGCCCCTCATCCCGTAGCAAGGGACGAAGCAGCCGTGGTACCACCCTTATTAGACGCAAACGCGGCGGCAGCATAGCAGCCGGGGCGTTCCCGCTCCTGCCGGTATAGGCCGGGGAACAGACGCATCTCACTCGTATTCGATGTATCGGATCGATTCCGGTCCACTCTACTGGAAACGGGACAATTACCCGCTTGTTCAAGGGACTGCTCGGGAGCGAACTTCAGCGGTTCCATCACGCGGGGGCGCTCTCAATCTCCGGCGCTCCCTCCCTGTACGGCGGCAACTCGCTTACTCTTCTCCGTCAATGCATTCATGCCATATGAATTTACCGTCTATTATATGCAATGCGCGGCTGGGATGCAAGCCCGGAGTTTGTAACGCCTCCTCAGCTATATTGTGCATCCATTGGTTATGTATTATGATGAAGACATTCATATCATATATATGTTTACGAATCACATATGTGATTTTATTTGAAGGGATGACTGTTCCTATGTCCGTAAAATCCGCAGAGCGTGTTATCCGGGTGTTTGAATTGTTGGCGCAGCACTGTGCCTCCGGTCTCACTGTCAAGGAAATCAGTGAGGCTCTCTCCTTTCCCCAGAGCAGCACAACCAATCTGATCAGCACCCTTTATGAGGAAGGGTATCTGGAGATCCATCCCTCCAAAAGGTACAAACTGGGAGCCAAGCTGATTCAGTTGGGCAGCTCGGCCAGAGAATCGCTGGATATTGCCGCAGTGGGAGCCCCTTATCTTGCCGGGCTTATGGAGTTAACGGAGGAAACGGTGTTTATGGCGGTACTGGCAGGAGACGAGCTGGTGTACGCAGCCAAAATCGACAATAACCGCTCCATTCGCACCACTGCCCGGACAGGCGGCCGCAAGCCCCTGTATTGCACAGGACTGGGCAAAGCCTTCCTGGCTTTTTTGCCGGAAACAGAGAGCAAGGCCCTCCTGGACTCCATTGAACTGACGCCCATCACGGCAAACACCATTACTGTCCGCGACGAGCTGGATACACAGCTTCGGCTTTACCGGGAGCAGGGCTATGCTATCGACAACGAGGAGAATGAAGAGGGTCTGTACTGCCTGGCGGCCCCTGTATACGAAAGTGGCGGACGGATTCAAGGCGCCATCAGCGTAGCCGGCCCCAAAGAGAGAATGCTGCGGCGCAAGGACAGCATTGTGGAGCAACTGCTCCACACAGCCGGGCAAATTTCGGCGCGTCTGGGCGGCTGATTTTCCCCCTTTGGATTGGATATCCCCGACAGGTCAAATACAAGAACCAAGCGGAGGCGGATCAGTATGGATGTGGTAAGCATCGGAGAAACCATGGTGCTGTTTACTCCCCAAGAGCAAGGCCAGATGAGATACAGCAGAAGCTACACCTCCCGGATTGGAGGAGCGGAGACCAACACCCTTATCGGACTGGCCAAGCTCGGTCACCGCACCGGATGGATCAGCCAGGTCGGGCAGGACGAATTCGGAGCCCAGATTATAGCCGCCGTCCGCGGGGAGGGGGTGGATACCAGCCAGACAGCTGTCCATCCCTCTGCACCTACAGGAGTATTTTTTAAAGAGCGCCTCCAGGAAGCCTCCGTTCGGGTCTATTATTACCGGCAAGACTCAGCCGCCAGTTTGCTGGCGCCGGAGAGCATTGATGAGAACTATATCGCCCGCGCTAAATACCTGTACCTGACGGGGATTACTCCGGCCCTCAGCCCAACCTGCCGGGAGGCCGTGTTTCATGCCATCGGGCTGGCGCGCAAGCATGGCGTGCAGGTGGTGTTCGATCCGAATCTGCGGCGGAAGCTGTGGAGTGACGAAGAGGCCCGGGAGGTATTGACCCGGCTTTGCGGAATGGCCGATATGGTGCTGGCCGGCATCAGCGAAGGAACCTTTCTGTTTGGGGATGGGGATGGAAAAAAATCTGCGGGGCCGTATTTGGCTGAACGGTTTTTGCAGCTTGGCTGCAAAGCCGCCATCCTGAAGCTGGGCGCGGAGGGCGCCTATTACGCCACAGGAATGGAGCAGAAGCTGGTGCCCGGCTTTCAGGTGGATCATGTTGCCGATCCGGTGGGAGCAGGGGACGGCTTCGCTGCTGGCGTGCTCTCCGGCCTGCTTGACGGACTGCCTCTGGAGGAAGCTGTCCGCAGAGGCTGCGCCATCGGCGCCGCCGTAGTCACGGTCAACGGTGACATTGAGGGACTGCCGGACCGAGAGCTGCTGGCCGCCTTTATGAGCGGCAGAGGCGAGGATGTGGCCAGGTAAGCTCTTTGCATGAACAAGTAGGATGCATGGAAGAAAAGCGGGAAGGGGAGGCGAGGCGAATGCAGGTGGCGTTCCATACGGCAGAGGATTTAAGCGCAGCCGTGGAGCATGTGTTCCGCGAGCTGCCGGTGCTGCTTTATCATAAGCTGGATTCGGTGGCGCCGTACACCGGCTTTCAAAGCCACAACGGAATTGAGATGTATTTCATTGAAAGCGGCAGCGGCGTGTATCTGGCGGGAGACAGAGCCTACCCCTTATCCCCCGGCACCCTGATGATTGTCCGCCCCTTCACCCTGCACAAGGTGCTGCAAACGGACGGTGTCTTCAATATTTGCCGAAGTGTGCTGATGTGGAAGGAATCGCTCCTGAAGGAGCATTGGCCGTCACAGGAACCCTATCCCCTCACCCATATGAGTGCGGATTGCTGCAGAATCCAGTTTGATCCCCCTGAAGCAGAACGGGTGAGCGGTATCTACCGGAGCCTGCAGGAGGAATGGAGCGGACGGCGGTCCGGCTTCGTCCAGATTATGGGCTGTCTCATCAAGGAGCTTCTGCTGTTGGCCTACCGCAGCTACAAGGAAGAGGACCAGCTTCAGCCTGCGCCGAAGCTCCCCGACCTGCCGGAGGAAATTTCCACTCTCGTGCAATACATCGGGGAGCATTTCCAGAGCGAATTGACTCTGGATGCGCTGGGTGAGCGGGTCCACATGAATCCCTCCTACCTGAGCAGTCTGTTCCACAAGCATATGGGGATGACCCTCTCCCGTTTCATCACCGTCAAGCGCCTGCATTACGCCAAGAAGCTGTTGCGGGAGAGTGCCTTGTCCGTCACCGATATCGCCTACCAGTCCGGCTTTAACCACCATACCTACTTCAACCGGATGTTCAAAAAACAGGAGCGGCTCTCTCCTATGGCATACCGGAAGAATGTTGAAAGAAGCCTGCCCGGGACCAAAAGGCAGTAACCCGTGGCTTATCCATGCCTCGGAAGCCTCCTACCATTCCGCCACAGAACCATCCTTATGCCGCCAGATGGGATTGCGCCAGCGGTGGCCTGTTTGCGCCATTTCCTCTACAAACTCCTCCGAAATTTCGATACCCAGACCCGGCCCCTGGGGAATGGCCACATACCCGTCCAAGTAGTGGAACACCGCCGGGTCCCGGAGATAATCCAACAGATCATTGCCCTGATTATAATGAATGCCCAGGCTTTGCTCCTGGATAAAGGCGTTATATGCCCCCGCATCCACCTGAAGACAAGCCGCCAGCGCAATCGGCCCCAGCGGACAGTGCGGGGCGACAGCAACATCATAGGCCTCCGCCATGGCGAAAATCTTCTTGCATTCGGTAATCCCGCCTGCATGGGAGAGATCCGGCTGGATGATGTCTACATAACCTTGGGATAAGAGCGTCTTGAAATCCCAACGGGAAAACATCCGCTCCCCTGTAGCGATGGGGGTGCTGCTGTGCATCGCGATATCCCGGAGTGCCTCATTATTTTCGGGAAGCACCGGCTCCTCAATAAACATGAGATTGTAGGGCTCCAGCTCCTTGGCCAGCACCTTGGCCATAGGCTTGTGCACCCGGCCGTGGAAATCCACCCCAATGCCAAAATCAGGCCCCGCCGCTTCACGGATGGCCGACACCCGCTCCAGCACCTGGTCGATTTTGCCATAGGAGTCGATGAACTGCAGCTCCTCCGTTGCATTCATTTTGACAGCGGTAAACCCGGCATTCTTCTTCTCCAGTGCCGCCAATCCCACATCTACCGGCCTGTCCCCGCCGATCCAGGAATACACCCGCATGGATTCCCGGCAGGCTCCGCCCAACAGCTGATGCACAGGGGCCTGATGATACTTGCCTTTTATATCCCAGAGCGCTTGGTCAATGCCGGCAATGGCGCTCATCAGAATGGGGCCTCCGCGGTAGAAGCCTCCCCGGTACATCACCTGCCAGTGATCCTCGATATTCAGCGGATTTTTGCCCACCAAGTTATCCATCATTTCCTCAACCGCCGTCTCTACCGTGTGGGCCTTGCCCTCCACCACCGGCTCTCCCCAGCCGGAAATCCCCTCATCGGTTTCAATTTTCAAAAAAAGCCAACGGGGCGGCACTACATATGTTTTGTATCCGGTAATTTTCATTGTTACCCCTCCTGAGCGTTTGGCGAGCCTGCATAACCTCCGACACAAAGTCACGCGATCTGTCCAACAGCTCCTGGAGCTGCTGTTCGTTCTTCCCTGCTCCCGGCTGATAAAGCGAGCTGCCCAAGCCTGCAGCAGCGGCTCCTGCCCGTACATAATCGGCAATGTTCTTCACATTGACTCCCCCTGTGGGCATCAGCGGAATCTTAGGCAGCGGTCCGTGAATATCCCGGATATACTGCGGCCCGAGCGATCCTGCGGGGAACACCTTGACCATATCCGCTCCCAGCTCATAGGCCTGCAAAATTTCCGTGGGCGTCATAGCTCCAGGGATGATAACGGCTCCGTACCGTTTGGTCAGTGAAATGGTTTCAGCCCGCAAGGTGGGGCAAAGGACAAATTGTGCACCTGCCAAGAGCGCGCTGCGGGCAGTCTCCGGATCCAGCACGGTACCCACACCTACGATCAGATCCGTTGGCATTATTGCCCTGATCCCTTCTATCAGGGACATAACCCCAGGAGTGGAGGCCGGAATCTCCAGCACCCGAATGCCTCCTTCGTACATCGCTCTTACGGAAGCCAAGGCCTCCTCTTTATTTTCCGTCCCCCGGATAATGGCCACCAGAAAGTGGCGGCTGATCTCCTCCGCCAGACTCATACAATCCCTCCTTCAACTGATATGAACGGATAATGCGCTTGTCTTTTCTTTGCAAAAAAAGCGTAGCATAATCTTTCCGGAAACCCGTGCACATATTTTTGCGATTTTTTATACTCTGTTTGGATTTTCCCTTTTCCGCTTCTCTTTTGCAGAGCAGAAAAATCCATGTTTTTTGGTTGGGATGTCCATGTAAAGAACTCTGCTGCGCCGTTAAGCTAATAGTAAAGCGTTTCACAAAACCTTTACATGCAGAAAAGTATGGGCAGGAAAGGACAAATTCCACCATGAAAATTTCAACACGCATTTACCTGGATGCGGCCCTTCAGAATGTGAAAAGCGTTGCGTTCTTCACCTTTTTGCCCGTTTTGATCGCGCGGCTGGGGGCCTCGGATTTCCAGATTGCGCTCTCCAATTCCCTTCCCCCTCTGTTCTGCGCCTTGTCCCTGGCTTTTCTGACCCGGCAGCTGCCGGTCACCCGGGGCGTCTACCTTACCAGCGGTTATGTCCGGCAATTCGCCTTCCTCAGTATGGCGGTTTCCGTGATGCTGCCCAATCCCATTCCGGTGCTGCTCTTCTTCTGGGGGCTCAACGCCGTTTCCGTTATGATCACCGGCGCCCAGCAGCCCGCTATCCTCCGCCGTGTGGTGCCCCAGGAGGATTTCCCCAAGCTGTTCAGCAACAACAAGCTGATCGGGATCGTGATTCTGGTTGTAGGCAGCTACGGCATCGGTTATGCCCTGGACGCTACCCAGCAGTTCTTCCCGAAGAATTACGCCATCTCCATGCTGGTGGGCTGTTTGGCCACCTTTACCGGAATGAATCTCATCGCCACCTTGGCCCCCCATGAGAAAAAAACCATCCGGCTGCACATGGTCCGACCCTTCCAGGAATGCAACCGCAAGCTGTGGTGGATGGCCATGAACAACATGGGCATCGCCATGGTCGCGCCTTTGTTTACCATTTACCACGTCAAAAAGCTGGGTTTGTCCAATACGGATATCGCCTTTTTCGTCATCGCCTCCGGCATTCTCTCGGCTATTCTGATGCCGCTCACCCGGCGGGCCATCGAGCGCTTCGGCACCATGCGGGTGTATGCTATCGCCCTGGTGGGTATGGCGCTGGTGGTTTTACCCTATGGCAAGGTTAGCCATTACGCCGTGCTGGTGATCCTGCAGGCCATTCTGGGCGGATGCGCCGCAGTAACGGAGGTGGCCACCAACTCGGTGATGATGGAGGAGGCTCAGGCCCACAAAAAAGAGATGGACTTCTTCTCCGACTTCCAGCTCCTGATGAACGGAGGCAATGCCGTGGGCGGCCTGCTGTCCGGCCTGCTCCTGACTTTTCTGCCCATCTGGGGCTGTTTTCTGGCCATTGCCGTGGTTCGCCTCGCCGTGCTGTTCCTGCTTAAGCCGGGTCCGGAGCGGGCCGGAGGGTTGAAGGAAGGCCAGCGGATGCTTTCGCAGCGGGTATAAACCAGCCCCATGGGTCTGGTTAGAACATTTGAGTATAAAAAAATTTCCTCTTCCCAGTTTCTGCAAACCCCCTTATAATGAGGGAACGAATGTTTGGGAAAGGAATCCGTTTACATGAAATCCGCAAGGAATTTGAACCGTCTGTGGAAAAGCTATGACGCCGCCATCTGGATCCGGGCCATCGGAACAGCGCTGACCTCCATCACCAATTTTATGATGCGGCCGTTTTTGGTGCTGTACCTCTACGGCCAGCTGGAGGGCAATGTGTTCCTGTCCATGCTGGTGGTATCCCTGTCGCCCTTTATGGGGATGCTGGTGGGCTTGTTCGCCGGCAAGCTCAGTGACAAAGTGGGCCGGAAGCCGGTTATGCTGGCCTCGCTGTTGATCCAGTGCGCCTCCATGCTGGCTTTTATGACCGCTACCAGCGTCTGGCATTATGCTTTGATATCCGTGTTCAGCGGCGTCGGCCACGCCTTGTTCTATCCGGCGGCCAATGCCCAGGTCAGCGATGTGGTGCCCGAGGACAAACGCCCCGAGGTGTTCGCCCTGTTCCACACTGCCCTGAACCTGGGGGCTGCCGCAGGACCGCTGTTGGGGCTTCTGCTCTTTAACTGGAATATGCATCTGGTATTCTTCGCCTGCGCCGTCACCACCGGGATTTACGCCCTGTTGGTCTGGTGGAAGGTGCCGGAGACCCTGCAGGCTGTGCCGCAGGCTTCGGCTTCGGCGTCTGCCGCAGGAGAGACAGCTTCCCTGGCAGCCGTAGAGTCCGGCCCCTTCAGCTTGCCCGGCTGGTTCAAAAAGCACAAGCTGCTGGTGTCCATCACCCTCTCCTCCATGCCGGTCACCCTCCTGTATGCGCTGGTGGAGTCCGCTTTCCCGCTTCATTTGCAATCGCGGTTCACCAATTACCAATCCATCTTCGCCTCGCTGATGACCTTCAATGGACTGATGGTCATTCTGCTGCAGATCTGGATTGCCCGCAAAACAGCCAACATGGCCCTGCACCGGGTCATGGGAGCAGCATACATCATGTTTGCGTTAGTGGCGCTGGGTTACGGCTTTGCCCCGTGGATTGTGCTGCTGTTCGTGGTTGAATTCGTGTTTACCATCGGAGAAATGATGAACGGCCCCCACTCCCAAAAGCTGGTGTCGGTTATTGCACCCGCCGAGGAGCGCGGCTTCTACTTCAGCTTCTACAGCATGAACTGGCAGGTGTCCCGTTTCTTAGGCCCACTATTGGCCGGGCTGGTGCTGAGCAAGCTCAACGGGGAGTGGCTGTTCGGAATGCTGGCCGTGCTGATTGCTGCCGGGGGCATATCGATGTTTTTTGTATGCAGAACGTATTACCGCCGCACCGTCTCGTCGGCAGCAGAAGCGGCCCGCCCCTGTGAGGCGGTTGCCGCAGCGGAGGCATCGGCCTAAAGGCAGCACATTGCGGGTAATGAAGAAGGACCGTCGGGCTATGCGCCTGACGGTCCTCTTTTGATATCATCATTCACCTGGTATCGCTGATTTCAGCAAAAACCGCCGGGTATTGGCATCATAAACCGCGGAATCCCCATAAAGCTTTTGGAAATCCGCATAATCAATACAGGTTCTTTTATTCTTGGTTTTCAGCGGTTTGGAAAAAGTCACTTTTTTCCCGTCGGAATGGACTGCCTCGGTTGGGCTGATGAGCTTCCATTTTTCTTTGCCCAGGTATAATTCAAGCTGATTATCCGCATTCTTCTGTACGGAACCGCCGATTTGCTCCATCACATTGCGCAGTGGCAAAGATTCCAATGGTTCATCAAAGCTCATTACCTGGCTCTGGATTTTCTCCATTAACAGGTCCGGTGTGATCCAGGGCCCTCCCGCATTGATTCTGGGAATTTGATAAGGATCCATATCCCGCTCGAGAATACCGGGCTGAACCGTGAAGGCGTAACGGATCCCGGCCTGCTTCACCAGCTCAGTCGCTTGTTTATGGTAAATTCCAAAAGGATAGGCCAACGCATCAATTTCATTGGTTTGCAGCGGCTTGAGTTTATCAAGCGAGGTCTGAATATCCGCAACAATCCGGTCACGGTAAGCGGCATCCTCTTCCGTTTTGCCATCCGCAGCTTTGCCCTCCATTTTAAGTCGGGTGGTTAAATAGGCTTTTTCGGATTGTTTGTTATGCAGATTGTTGGTGTGTGACTGGACCTCGATAAAATCTCCGGCGCCGGTCATTTCCATAATTTGATCCTTGGACAAAGAGGGAATGCGGCTGTGATGGGGGTTTTCCAGATCCTTCGTAATAATGAAGTGAACAGCCGGTACAGATAATTGCTTCAGAACAGGGTAGGCATTGGTATAAAAGCTGCTGTATCCGTCATCGAAGGTGACCAGCACCGCATTATCCGGAACCTCCCCTCCTTCCATAAACCGTTTGAATTGCTGGAAGGTAATAAACTGGAAGCCCTGTTGCTTCAGTTGGGACAGCTGCTCCCGGAACAACGCAGTGGTGATGGTGCCCCCGCTTTGAGCCTGGTCATCAATGTGGTGATAAAGCAAAACGGCAATCTGATCCTCATAATGACGGGCTCCCCTGTGGGAATACGAGTACCCCACACTGCAGGTTGCCAGCACAACAATCACCAAAAAAAATGCAATAAAATAACGGTTTGTAACAAGACGCATGATGCAAGCATTCTCCTTGAGCCAGTATAACGCATGCCTATTATACTATGCGGCTTCAAGTTTTCACAGATCGAAATTTTCGCCCCTTTATCCTCTACTCCTCATCCTGCAAATCCGGCACCGTCCGGGTGCTGCGCACCCCGTCCAGCAGCTTCATCAGCTCATCCGGCTCGATTAAGCGTTTGTTCCGGTCCGCCTCCAGGCGCACCTCCCGCATCAGCTCATCGCTAAGCTCCCGCTCGGGGCGGACCCCCTTTTGGCGCAGAATATGGGCTACCGTTTTCCAGCCGGAATGTTTGCCCAGCACAAAACGGTGCTCCGCACCAACTTCAACCGGATCAAAGCTTTGGTAGGTTTCCCGGTTCTTCAACATGCCGTCCACATGGATACCCGACTCATGGGTGAAGACCATCGGGCCCACAATGGGCTTTGCCGGGGGCAGCGGACGTCCCGCCGCAGCACTGACCAGCTCCGCCAGCTCCTTGAACTGGATGGTATCCAGTCCTGTACGGCCACCGTACAGATGCTTCCAGGCCAATGCAACCTCCTCCATGGAGGCGTTGCCCGCCCGTTCGCCAATGCCCGTTACGGTAGTGCTGGCCCACAGGGCTCCCGCTTCCAGCGCAGCCAGGGTATTGGCTGTGGCCATGCCGAAGTCGTTGTGGCAGTGGACCTCCAGCTCCACATCCTCGGGGCATTCCCCCAGGATGGACCGGATTTTCTCACGCACCGTAACCGGCTGGAGTACGGACACCGTATCCGCATAACGGAACCTGCGGATTCCGTCGCTGTACAGAATGAGCACCAGCTCTGCCAAAAAAGGCGTATATGCTCTTGACGCATCCTCGAAGCCAACGGAGACCCCCAGGTTAAACTTCTGCGCGTAGCTCACCGCTCTGCGGATCATGGACACAATCTCCTGCCGGTTCATATGCAGCTTCGCCTTAATTTGCAAATCCGAGGTGGGAATGGTCAGATGCACCCAGTTCACTCCCGTAAGCAAGGAGGCGTCGATATCCTCCTTTAATGCGCGGTTCCATGCCGACAATTGAATGGGCAAACCCATCTCCACAATGGAGCGGATGACCGCACGTTCTTCCTCCCCCATGGCCGGAATGCCGATCTCCGCCTGCTCCACTCCGGCTTTGGCCAGCCCCCGCACAATTTCCCGTTTCTCTTCGGGCGAGAACACTACACCCGCCGCCTGCTCTCCGTCCCGCAATGTGGTATCGCAAAATTTGATGGGTTTCATGAGTGATCCCTCCTTTATGT
The DNA here is from genome assembly GCA_023393235.1 of Bacillota bacterium. GTDB lineage: Bacteria > Bacillota > Bacilli > Paenibacillales > NBRC-103111 > Paenibacillus_AR. The sequence continues at coordinate 23,603 of JAEWMH010000144.1, forward strand.
TATATTATCTAACACAATTTACGTGATTTCAATATTATTTCTTCATGATACGCAGAATTTTTCCACTTCGTCAATCGTCACTTTAGTCAAAAGGCCCATTTTCACATATTATTCACGATTTTGTGTTATGTTTTTTAACATTTCATTTTGTGCATCATATTTTCTTTGGGCACCACCCAGGGCATTTCGCATCTTGCGGATTTCCACGCATCATCTTGAGTTCTGCGCATCATGCGGATTTCCGCGCATCACCTTGGGTTCTGCGCATCATAATGGCGCATCCCGATTTCTAACGGCAGTGAGCGCCGCTATTCGCCCCTAAAACCCCCTTTTCCCATTCTAACGGCGGTATAAGCCTCTATTTGGACAAAACCAGGCCTCCAGCCCATCATTTTAGTCAAATAGAGGCTCTCACCGCCGTTAGAATTTAGAAACCCCCGTTTTAGCACAAATAGAGGCTCTGGCCGCTGTTAGAATTCATCAAGCCTTATCCCCCCACCTGCAACAGCCTCAGCACGCACCCAAAAGCGAAAAAAACACCGCGTCCGCCGCGGCGTTTTTCCTGTCCAACTTTAGTTTTTCTACACTAGGCCGTGTTTGCAAACACGCACTAGCTTCTCTCTATCCGTTTCTCTGCATGTAGCTTCTCTCTATTCACCGCCGCCAGGTGACTTCAAGCAGTGGTCACCAGCTTCTCCTATATCCAACTCTCCACTCCGCCCGCAGGCGGTTTAACACCCATCCGTTCCCCGTCCCCGATTCGAATACTGCAACTCAATCAACCAACCACTCAGTCCCTTAGCCGCAGCTGGACTTGCAGGAGGCGCAGGCCGAGGTGCCGAAGCAGCCCGACGACCAGGCGGCCAGCTGCTGTCCGCCATACTGGTCGGCGCCTACATCCTTCACAGCCTTCTCCAAACACCAGCACAGGGCTGCGAAACGCTCCTCCTCCGTGGACTCCGCGGTCACCTTACCCTCCAGCTCCACCGCCTCCAGATAAAACCGGAACCGGAGCATCACCGGAATCCGCTTGCCCTCCAGAGATCCGGCTGTATACGGGATGCCACAGTAATCCAAAAACTCTTCCACTTCCACCACATTATCGGGCAGCTTGATATATTCCGGCATGAGTATGCCTCCTCTCCGCACATGCGGGGCATAATGGAGTATCCTCCAGTTTGATCCGGATGGAACTCAGATCCAATGTGTTGATGCGCACCATCTCGCCGACAGTGGGCTGGCCGATGCCGGTGATCCACTTCACCGCCTCCAGCGCCGCCATGGTGCCCGCCATCCCCGAAGTAGCCCCCAGCACCGGGAACCCCAGAGGCTCCCATCCCAGATCCCGGACGGGATACAGGCATTCCAGGCAGGGGGTCTCCCCCGGCACAATCACGGACAGCGAAATCTCGAAGGCGTACATGGCCGCCTCCACCATCGGCACCCCCACCTTCCGGCAAGCATCGTTTAGCGCATACCGCTCCGGGAAGTCATAACGCGCATCAATCACAATATCGGCAGCGGCGGCCCATTCCACAGCCCGGTCCACCGTAATCCGCTCCGGGTACGCCTCAATTTCCACACGGGGGTTCATCCGTTTAATGCTATCCACCGCACAGGGAATCCGGGGTTCGCCGATCCGTGAGGCATCCATGAGGATTTGACGGTTCAAATCCGGGGGTTTGATGATCCCTTCATGGGCCAAAATCAGCTTGCCCACTCCCGCCGCAGCCAGATACAGGGCGGCCGTACCGCCCAAACCTCCGACACCCGCCACGAACACAGTCGATTTCTCCAGCAGCTTTTGCCCTTCCTCACCCACAAGCTTGAGCTGCCTGGCGAAGGGGCTCATATCCTCCTGAAACGTCCCACTCTCTTTATCCATTCCGTATCCTCCCCGTTAATCCGTCACAATTGCGCGATGTCCGGGTATTTCTCCAGCCATTCCAAACCTGTTGCAATAAACCGCTCGCCTTCCTCCACCGCCTTGTCCATAGACGTAAAGCCGAACTGCCCCTGCCGCCAGCCGTGCACCGACAGCACCAGCCTGCCGCTATAGACCACCGCTCTGCCCAAACCCTCGTCATCCATCTCCACAATACTGCCGATGCGGGCGCCGGTCTGGATCTCCAGAACCATGGCCACCGCCTGGAAGAAAATCGCCGCCTGCCGCCGGATAGGGGCTGAGTCGGCACCGCACAGCGTATCCGCCCCTTTGAAGGCATCGGAATCCAGCAGGAAATATTTCTGCAGCCGCGCTTCCTTGGGCTTCTGTGCCCACAGCCCGAATTTATCGTAGGAATCCAGTATGCTCAGCACACAATTGACAAACGGATAAATCCTGCCCTTCGTTGGTCCGGCTTGTGCTGCGGTGTGTTCCGGCATTTATACTCCCTCCTCCGCCTTGCGCATGGCCTTCATCAGCCACAATGGGGGTTTGTTGGCCAGCATGGCCACCAGCCGCTCCAATTGGCCGACGATTTCCGTACCCTCCTCCACCTTCAGCGGCATTACACCCGAGCGGGTGACCTTGGCCGCCGCCGCAGGACCGATCTGGCAGACGAACAGCAGGGTGCAGTCCTTAATCAGATCCACCCGCCGCTCATTCTTTTCCGACTCCACCTGGATATTCTGCTCCGAAACCTCTCTGGGCTCCAGCCACCTGTAGCTTTGGCCATCCACCTCGAATACGGAGAACACCCTGCACCGTCCAAAATGGGAGTCCACCCGTTTTCCATCCTCTGTCGCAAACGCCACTTTCACGCATGAATCCTCCTCTCACCCGACAACAATACATTCCCCAGCCCGTTCACCCACTGGGTAGCGCCTTTATAGCCCACACTCACATTCATGGAAGCCCCGAACCGGTCGAAGATCGGGAAGCCGCACGGGTAAAAAGGGATGTCCAAACGCCCTGCTCCCTGCTCGCCGTGAGAGCAGCTGACCCAAACATCCGCATGGCAGCGCTTCGCCAGCTCCTCTAGATCCCCCAGATCGCCGATCACCACTTCCTCCTCCATCCGGTCGAACAGCGGGGAGATAACGGGGGCCACCAGTCCTCCGGGAACGGCGCCCATTTCCTTCAGCCATCCGGTCATGCTGTACAAATGGTCCGGCTCCAGCGCCATAACCACCTGTTTGCCGCCATAGACAAAATGCGCATCCAGCATACTGTCCAACAGAAACTCCCGCTCCCACTTGTAACGGACCTGCACATCCTGGCGGCTGAGGGAGGCTAGATAGGCAAACAGCTGATCCGTGGGCTGCAGCCCCATAAGGCTGGGGAACACCTTGTAGGGAATCCCCGCACCTGTCTCCAGCAGCTTCGCCGCCGGAATCATACTCTCCCCGGCTACAATAGTAGCCTCTGCCGTCAGCAGATGCCGCGCGTAATCCAGCGGCAGCCCGCCCCGGGACAGCGGAGTGTGCCCGGTAAGAAGATGTCCCGACAAGGAGGTGGAGATATCCGGAAGAGCTATCACCTCCAGCCCGAAAGAGGAGATGATTTCCTTCAACTCCATCACATCCGCCGGTGTATAATGGGAGCCCACCAGCAGATTGATCCGGCCCTTGGTTTTTTTGCGGGGACGCTCCTCCTTCACCATCTCCAGAATCCCGCTGATAACAGCCTCCGTGGTTTTGGCATACCCCGATTCCAGCGAGCCCGTAAAGTCGGGAATGGACGCCGCCACTAAGAGCGTATCCTTCACCCCGCGCTCCTTGCGGTATTGGCGCAGTTCCCCCTCCACATCCTCTCCCGCAACCTCCGTAAGCGCCGTACTGAGCACAGCCACAAGGGACGGGCGGTGCTTCTCAAGCACCGTATCCAAACCTTCCCTCAAGCTTTTGCCCCCGCCGAAAATGACGTTGAACTCCTGGAGCGCCGTGGTCTGGGAGGCAACCGGCTCACGGAAATGCCGGGTCATCATGGCTTTGATGAAGGCGGAGCAGCCCTGGGCTCCGTGAATCAAGGGCATAGACCGGTAAAAGCCCTGCAAGGCCAACACACCACCCATCGGCTGCCCGGTTTTGAACGGATTGATGGAGACCGGCTTTGCACTACATTTCCATCCCATAGGTTTCTCCCCCTTGCCATGGTGCCGGACGGTTGACCAGCTTCCACACCGGATTTTCCAAAGCAGCCGTCAAATCCTTCGCCAGTCTGCGCAACCCCGCATAACCCGCATACGCCACATGCCGCTCCTGATTGATGTCCAGAAAAGGAATCTGTTCCTTCAACGACACGTACATGTTCCGCCCGCCTGCGACGATGATATCCGCCTTGCGGTCGCGGACAACCTTCAGAATCCGGGCAGCCCCGCCCTCGGGAATCAGCTCCGCCTCATTGCCCACCCGTTCCTTGATCCGGGAAATATCCTCATCCGAGCTTTTGTTGGTACCGACGCCGACCACCTTCATGCCCAGCTCCTGCAGGGCACTGATCACCGACCAGCTTTTGACGCCGCCAGTATAGAGCACTACCCGCTTTCCGCGAAGAACCTTCTTATAGGGCGCCAGATCCCGGGCCAGCTCTTCTTCTTCCCGGCGGACCAGCAGCCGAACACGGTCATCCAGCTCCTTATTCTGCAATTCATAGGCAATCTGCTGCAGCGAAAAGCTGGTCTCCCTGGCTCCGTAGAAGGAAGCCTCCACATATGGAACGCCGTAGGTTTCCTTCATATTCCGGGCCAGGGAAATCAGCGCCCGGCTGCAAACTACCACGTCCAGCTTCGCCCGGTGGGCGTACCGGATATCCTGGAAGCGCCCGTCTCCGGTAATCCGTGATAATACACGGATGCCCGCTTTCCCCAGCAGCTCCTCAATATCCCACTGTTCCCCAGCAATGTTGTACTCTCCGATCAGATTAACATCAAGAGGCGTCAAGGTGCTTTCATCCGGCTCGGCGGTGCCGATCACATGCTTGAACAGCGCATTGCCGGCCAGGCGGTTGCCGTAATTTTTGTTCCCCGCAAAACCCGGACTGTGCACCGGCACCACCGGAACCCCCCACTGGCCGGAGGCCGCAGAGCATACCGCATCCAAATCCTCGCCGGTTAAAGCCGTGACGCAGGTGGAGTACACAAACACGGCAGGTGGAGAAAACCGTTCCACAATCATATCAATGGCCTGGCGCAGCTTTTTTTCACCGCCCATGATGATGTCCTGCTCCGTCAAATCCGTATTAAAGCCGTACCGGTACAGGGTCGGACCGGAGGAGAGACTGCCTCTTGCCTCCCAGCTGTTGCCCGCGCAGCCCGCAGGGCCGTGAATCAGATGCGCGGCATCCGCAATTGGCAGGAGGGTAATCTGGGCGCCGTCGAAGGAACAGCCCCCTGCCGAGTCTCCCGGCTTAGGCTTCGGACAGCCTTTTTTCGCCGGTGTGCTGTGCTCGCAATCCGGCTCGGGAATCCACCCCGATTTTCCAATTGTGCCCACGATAATCCCCTCCTTGTTTTCTGTCTATTATACAGCCAATAAAGCCGCGCCAATGTTTGAAAATTCTTTGTCAATTTGGCATCAGCCGCCACCCGTGGCGGGTTGGCGGCTGGACCTCTTTTTCGGTTATGTCATTCCCTTACATTCCTTTATCTTACAAAGTCGAAGCTGTGGGGCTCGGCTTGGTCATCCAGCTGCTGCAGCAGGGTGTTCACCACGGTAGTCAGCACATGCAGGGCGCCTTGGTATCCCAGGATCGGGAAACGGTGCAGGTGATGGCGGTCGAAGATCGGGAAGCCGATACGGACCAGCGGAATGCCTGCGGCCTTGCAGTTTTGCTTCAGGTGGGTGCTGCCGATGGCGAAGTCCACCGGATCCGTGAAGAGCAGGGACCGCAGATGCCACAGGTCATGGCCTACATAAATCTTGGCATCCAGACCGTGCGGGGAAGCCTTCAGCAGTCCGTAAGCCTCCTCTTCGAATTCCTTGTCCCCGTTAGAGCAGAGGATATGCACCGGCTCCAGCCCGACCTCCAGACAGAAGGAGATGAGACCAAGCAGAAGATCAGGATCACCAACCAGCGCCACCCGTTTGTTATGCAGGTACGGATGGGAGTCGGTCAGGGCATCCACTACTTGGGCGCGCTCCTTGATCAGCTCCTGCGGCACCGGCTTGCCGGTAATCCGGGAGATTTCCTTCAGGAGCTTGTCGGTTGCGGTAATGCCGATGGGCGAATAAACCGCAGACGTAGGCTGCTTCCAGGACTCTTCAATATAATCGAGGGTTTTCTTGGTGGAATACTTCTGCAGAGCCAAGGTAGCTTGAGCGCCAGGAGCCAGGGGAACATCCGCCAGCTTGGTGCCGCCGTAGTAATACTTGTAGCTGCCGTCAGCCGGGGAATTCAGACTTTCGCTGTGGTCGCCCAGGAAGGTGTATTCCACCCCGAACAGATCCATAATCCGTTTGATTTCCCCAAAATTCGCCGTATAGGTATCAAAACCCGAAATGAGGTTAAGCTTTTCGGTTTTGGGTGCGTCTGCCGGACGGAGATCGCCGTGGCGTTCGGTCAGGTAGCTGATGATGCCCTTGATCATGTGGTCGTAGCCCAAGGTATGGGATCCTACGAAGCTGGGGGTGTTGCAGTACGCAACCGGGAAATCCTCGGAGATGACCCCTTCCTTGCGGGCATTGCCGATGAAGGCGTTCAGGTCGTCACCGATTACCTCCGCCATACAGGTGGTATGAATGGCTACCATCTTGGGCTTGTAGAGGGTGGTGGCGTTTTGGAGACCCTCAATCAGGTTCTTCATACCGCCGAATACGGCGCCGTCTTCCGTCATGGAGGAGGATACGGCAGGCACAGGCTCCTTGAAGTGACGGGCCAAGTGGCTGCGGAAGTAGGCGATGCAGCCTTGGGAGCCGTGGGAGAAGGGCAGTGTGCCTTCGAAGCCCAATGCACCCAGCACTGCCCCCAAAGGCTGGCAAGCCTTAGCAGGGTTGATCACCGTTTCTTTCCGGGAGAAGTTGATCTCCTGGTATTCGGGAGTCTTCAGATATTCCTCAATTTCCTTGGCATGCTCGCGGGAGCAGGCTGCTTCGAACACTCTTTTCTTCTCGGCGGATTCCACATAAGGAGCCGTTTCGAAGAGTGTATTATGGTCTCTGTATTCAATCTCTTCTTTTGCCATCGTTATCCCCTCCGTTTCCTAAAATGGTGATTTCACAAGATTCCAGGCCGGGCTGTTGATAGCCATATCCATGTCACGGGCGAAAATCTTGAAGCCGTCAAAGCCATGATACGGTCCGCTGTAATCCCATGAGTGCATTTGACGGAACGGGATACCCATCTTGTGGTACACATACTTTTCCTTTACGCCGGCGCCAACCAGATCGGTGCCCAGCTTTTCGGCCAGTGCCTCCATCTCGTATGCGGTGGGATCATCATAGATGATAGTGCCTTCCTGAACATCCTTGACCATCCGTTGGTAGTCATCCTTGTGGCCAAACTCGTAGCCGGTGCTGATGACGTCCATGCCCAAATCCTCGTAAGCTCCAATGGTATGGCCCGCACGAAGGCCGCCGACCATCAGCATCACTTTTTTGCCTTCCAGCTTGGGGCGGTATTTCTCAATCACCTTGTCAGCTTCCGCTTGATACTTGGCGATGACACGCTCCGCGTTTTCCTTGATGGTATCGTCAAAATGGGCAGCGATGGCCCGCAGGCTTTCTGCGATTTTGGTGGGACCGAAGAAATTGTATTCCATCCAGGGAATGCCGAAGCGTTCTTCCATGGTGGTACAGATATAGTTCATGGAGCGGTAGCAGTGCAGGACATTCAGCTTGGCCTTGTGGGAGATGGACAGCTCGTTCATGGTGCCGTCGCCGGCCCATTGCCCGATTACGCGGAGGCCGATTTCCTCCAGCAGAATCCGGGAGGCCCAGGTGTCGCCGCCGATGTTGTATTCCCCGATCATATTGATATCGTAAGGAGTGGTATCTTCGAATTCGCCCTTACCCAGCAGGTGGTCACGCACTGCATCATTGGCGATATGGTGACCAAGGGATTGGCTGACGCCACGGAAGCCTTCGCAGCGTACCGGGATAACCGGCATTTCAAGCTCCTTGGCCATTTTCTTGCCAACCGCCTCGATATCGTCGCCGATCAGACCTACGGGACATTCGGACTGCACCGAAATGCCTTTTGCCAGCGGGAAAACCTTGGTGATCTCCCGGCAGATGGTTTCCAGCTTCTTATCGCCGCCGAATACAATATCCCGTTCCTGGAAATCGCTGGTTACCTGGAGGACACCGAACACATCAACGCCTTGGGTGCCGTTGGCATAGTTCCGGCGGGTGCCCCAGCTGTATTGGCCGCAGCCCACAGGACCATGGCTGATATGCACCATATCCTTGATGGGGCCCCATACCACACCTTTGGAGCCGGCATAGGAGCAGCCACGGGCGGTCATGACGCCGGGGCGGGATTTGGTGTTGGATTTCAGCGCGCACTTGCCAGTTTCGATGGTCGGCGCTTCTGCAACCTCATAGTGTTTGGCGCGGTCCTTGGCAGTTTTTTCCGGAAATGCTTCGAGCACTTCCTGCACGATTCTCTTGCGCGTCTCCACGGTCAATTTGTCCATAGCTGTACTCATCAGTACGCCTCCCCTCTCGTATGCGGGAGCTTCCGGGGCGGTCCGCCGTTAACCTTTGGGCGTTGCCCCGGGCTCCCATCGCTTTTTATTGGCCTGCAGCTTCCTTTTCTTCCAGCTTCTTCAGAGCGGTTTCTTCGTCCTCCACCACACCGAAGTCGATGAGGAGCTGCTCCAGTTCGTCCATTTCGATCGGGGTAGGAATGGTCATCATATCGTTGTACAGGATCTTCTCGGCCAATTGCTTGTATTCGCTGGCTTGCGCATGGTTCGGGTTGTATTGGGTAACCGTCATTCTTCTCAGCTCGGCGTGCTGCACCACATTGTCACGGGGCACGAAGTGGATCATTTGGGTGTTCAGACGGCGGGCCAGCTCCATGATGAGCTCATCCTCACGGTCAGTTTTACGGGAGTTACAGATCAAGCCGCCCAGGCGGACACCGCCGGTGCTTGCATATTTGAGGATACCGCGGGCAATGTTGTTGGCTGCGTACATGGCCATCATTTCGCCGGAGCAGACGATGTAGATCTCTTGCGCCTTGTTCTCCCGGATGGGCATTGCGAAACCGCCGCATACAACGTCGCCCAATACGTCATAGGATACGAAGTCCATATCCTCATAAGCGCCTTGCTCCTCCAGGAAGTTGATGGAGGTGATGATACCGCGGCCTGCACAGCCGACGCCCGGTTCCGGACCGCCGGATTCCACACACAGGATGTCGCCGAAGCCGGGAGCCACTACATCTTCCAATTCCAGATCCTCAACGGTGCCGCGTTCGGCAGCCAGGTGAAGCACGGTTTGCTGTGCTTTGGTATTCAGGATAAGACGGGTGGAGTCAGCCTTGGGGTCACAGCCGACGATCATGATTTTTTGGCCGAAGGTGGTGGCCAATTGAGCCAGTGTATTTTGGGAAGTGGTGGACTTGCCGATACCGCCCTTACCGTAGAATGCGATTTGTCTCAGTTTCTTTGCCATAATAATCATCCTCCATTTTTTGAATATTCTGATTTTTATAAATGAAATAAGGCCTTATCAACTGGTTTCTAGGATACCGTGGTTGCACCGCCGCAGCTTCCGGCGAAATATTGGTGGAATTTCACACTTTCCAATAGCAGCTCATCGATCTCGCCTTTCCGGACCACAGTGACAATCCCCTTGTCCTTCAGCTTCTTGCTTGGCGATGCCCCGATACCCGAGCAGAGGAGAATTTCGCAATCGGCCAGCATGATGGCCGTATCGTCGAGAATGGTCCGTTTGCCGTCGGGATTGCTGCAGTCCGCCGTGCCGTTGCAATAGGCCTGCACCTTGCGGACTCCCAGGAGCTTAATGCTTTTGCCTGCCACTTCGTAGATCAGAAACTCCTTGGCGTGGCCGAAATGGACATTGACCTTGCCTCCGCCTCTGGTAGCCACCGCCACCCTTACGGATGGAGCGCCGGGCTTGTGGACCACCGCCGATTTAGCAGAACGTCTTTCCTCCAGCAGCTGATCCAATTCTTTCAGCTTATCTTCACGCTGCTCCATAGTGTACACCCGCTTCACGGAGGTGCTGCATTTGCCCTTATCCGCTACGCTTGTATCCTCCCCGAGAAGGCCAACCGCGTCCGCTCTGCATTGCCTGCAATGCCGCATGATGGGAAGCACCTCGGCGCATTTCTCCTGCACCTCCAGCACCCTAAGCGGGGAGGGCTCCTTCCTGCCGTCTTTCTCATAGGGACTGCCCGGTGATATAATAAGGGGCATAATATTGTGGGTAAAGGCTCCCAGCTCCTTGACCTTCTCCGCAACCGCCGGAAGATGGTCATCATTGACGCCGGGGATGAGTACGGAGTTGATCTTGCAGGCAACCCCCCGTTCCGCCATAGCCTTGATGCCTTCCAGCTGGCGGTCGATCAGCAGCTTCGCTGCATCCAAGCCGCGGTAAATCTTCCCTTTGTCGGCCACCCAATCGTAGATGTGCTGGCCCACCTCCGGGTCAACGGCATTGACAGTGACCGTCACGTGGTTGATGCCTGCCGCCGCAATTTCATCGGCGAATTCCGCAAGCCGCAGACCATTGGTGCTGAGGCATAGGCTGAGTCCGGGAATCCGGCCGTTCAGCAATCCGAAGGTTGTGAATGTGGCATCGGGATTGGCCAGGGGATCCCCCGGTCCGGCGATGCCGACGACCGTCAGCTGAGGCAGCGTCTGCAATGTTTCCTCCACGCTTGTGAAAGCTTGTTCAGGGCTTAGCACCTTGCTGACTACACCAGGACGACTTTCGCTGACACAATCGTATTTGCGGTTGCAGTACTTGCAACGGATGTTGCAGGCCGGCGCTACCGCTACGTGCATCCGGGCGAAATAATGATGTGCGTCTTCGTCATAACAGGGATGACGAAAACCGATCGGTTCCATTCAACCACCTCCTTGTTGATGTTAGTTTTTCTAACATATTTGCTCTCGCTTGATTACTCACATCTTACTCCGGCTCATCCAAAGGGTCAACGATTTTCCGGCACTAATAGGTAGTTGTAAAAATTCAGACATAATCTATGTTAGATTATATTACATTAATATACCATGAAGCGTTTTCTTGAATTCTAAATATTCGGATTTCGCCCCATTATCCTAGTGATAACGGCTCTCAATACAGTGAAAACGCTTCAAAAAACGAACATTCCATTGGCTTTGTGAAAAATGATACGAATGGAACGCGGCGAGTAAAGGCCTCTTTCAGAAAGCCTTTTCATAATTATTGGAAGCTTTACGGCCTGGGACGGAGAATACGAGGGATCATTCGGTAAGGCTCGGTTAATTCATGTTATATATTGTGACATTTGCTTTTTACCCACTTTCAGCCGCATCCTGTTGGCGTCATGACATCCTCAACTGGAGGAGATGCCGGTTGAGCAGATAAGGGAAGGGGATATTCCGCTCTTTCAGCAGGAATTGAGCCAAACTCATAATAAGGGAGGAGCGTTTTCCGCTATCAGCCCCTTTTTGCACCCATCGACTTCATTAATGGGCCAATAGCGGAAGGATGGCTTTCCTTATCTGTGCAATTTCGCCTGCTACATGCGGATAGCGAAAGAAAGATTTCCGCTAACCAGACATTAATCGAAGGAGTGTAAGCATATGGAGAGACTAGGCCGGGATTTTTTCCGGAGACATACGGTTGAGGTGGCTCAAAGTCTGATCGGCTGTATTCTGGCGCGGAGATTCGAGGAAGGGATAGCGGCTGCGGTCATTACCGAAACGGAGGCCTACCGGGGAGCGGATGATCCTGCCAGCCACGCCCACAGAGGCGTGACGCCACGCAACCGGATCATGTTCGGAGAAGCAGGTGTGCTGTATGTGTATTTCAGCTACGGCATGCACCACTGCATGAATGTGGTGACTGAGGAGGACGGGCAGCCTGGAGCTGTGCTGCTCCGTGCGGCCCTACCGGTGCAGGGGCTGGAGCGCTTCCGCGTCAACCGCCCCAAAGCGCCGGAGAAGCAATGGATGAACGGCCCCGGCAAGCTGACGGCGGCCTTCGGTGTTGATCTGGGCTTCAACGGCCTGGACCTGGCCAACGGCGGACAGCAGGATCTGATGATCCTGCCCGGAGCCCCTCTGCCGTGGACCACCAGCCCCCGCATTGGCATCAGTAAAGGAGTGGAGCTGCCTTGGAGATTCCTGGCAGCTCCCGGTGCAGCAGCGGGCATAGCCGGTTCCCTTTCATTTCAGTGAATCGCCTGCTCGAAGCGTTCGATCATCTGATTGGTGCCGATAAGCACCATCACGTCCTTTTCGTATACCCGGTCCTCGGCGGACGGCGACACAATCACCTCACCGGGTTTGTTGATAGCCACAATGGTGCAGCCGAATTTCTCCCGGGAGTTCAGCTCACGGAGGGTTTTGCCGGAAATCCGGGACGGTACGGCCAGCTCGGCGATAGTGTAGTGGTTAGACAGCTCGATATAGTCCAGCAGGCTTGGGGAAGCCAGGAGATGCGCCACACGCACTCCCATGTCCCGTTCGGGAAAAATGACCCGCTCCACGCCGATTTTCTCCAGCACCCGCCCGTGCAGATCGGACATGGCCTTGGCCACCACCTTTTTGACCCCCTGCTCCTTGCACAGAATGGCTGCCAGGATGCTGGCCTGGATATCGTCGCTGATGGCAATGACCACACAATCGAAGTTGCGGATCCCGAGAGACCGGTATACATCCTCATCGTTCCAGTCGGCCTGCACCGTATGAGTCAAGACCCCGCTCATATCGTCCACATTGGCTTCCCGCTTGTCGATGCCCAGCACCTCGTACCCCAGACTCATTAGCTCCTTGGCAAGACTGGAGCCGAATCGGCCCAGGCCGATGACGGCATATTGCATTTTCTTCATAACATACTCCTTGTCCGGTTATCCTGCAGTTGGAAACTGCCGGCTTGCTGTGATATGGTTAGAATTGCCTTACTTGCCCGACGCACCCTAGGGTTTGCCCCTGTCCGGCACCTGTCCAACGCTGGCCAATCCCCGTCCAATCGCTGGGCATCCGCTACCGGAACTCACACGCCTTTAGAAGCGCAAACTCGATGGTTTTAAAATGTAACGGAACTAACCGACCGTTAGGAATGTATTTTACCGCCAAGGAAGCCCCAAGGGCACTTTAAGCGCTTCTGAGTTCCGTTAGAATCCGGTCGAGCCCGTTTTCAACCGCTAAGGGTCGCTGAGTTCCGTTACCGCGGGCACCCTGTCCGGTCACCACCTGTGAGGTGAACAATGGGTGCAAATTTCAGATGAGAGAGGAACGCTGCCGTGATCCCTATCCAATGGAATAAAAAGCTGATAATGCTTGCTGTACTCGGAATTATACTATATTTCGGCTCCAATATTACGCTCTCCCTGATTAAAGGCAATGCCGCGGAGGGCGGATTGGATACCCCGGCGGTCAAACCCGCGCAAGCAGGCGAAGCCGCACTCCAATACGCCTCAAGCAAGCTTGGCCTCACGGCGGGAGCCCCGGAGGCGGCGCTTCTATCGGATAAACGCGCCAGCGGCTTCATCGCCAAGTATAACCTGCGCAACGCCTATGAGGACAATCTGTCCGCTTACATGCACCTGGATTATTGGCTGGTATCCGCCGATTTGCCCAACGGGGAAAAAATCCGGGTAAAGGTAGGCCTGGATAATCCCGACGTGCTGGGTTGGGAGCTGCTTACCGACCAGCCGAACCGCACTCCCGGCAGCGGATTGGCTATCGCATCGGAGGCTCTTCGTGCGGCCGGCCATAACCCGGAGGAATTTGCCTATCAGGGCAGTTCAACCACTTCCGCCAAGGAACCTGCCAGCTTCACCTTCATCTCCCATAATTTAAGTATTTCCGATGCCGCCTTTGCCGTAACCGTGAAGGTCAGCGGCGACCGGGTGCTGTCGGTAACTCCGGAGCTGCGGATGCCCCAGTCCTATCTGGACTGGATGGACCAGCAGGAGCGCATTGTCCGCCTGACCTCTGTCGGCTTCCTGATATTCACCGCCATAATGGGCATTGCCGCATTGGTATTGGCCATTGTGAACCGGAAGCGGGTGTCCTGGTCACGGGGCTTGCTCCTCACCGGGATCTTCCTGGCCCTGTTCCTGATTCAGAACTTCAATGTCACCCAAGCCATGCTGATGGCGGAAACCACCGCATTGACCATGGAGGCTCTTGCAGCCATTATCATGAACGTCATTATTATGGGGCTGGCCCTGCTGCTGGCGTTGGCAGTCTGGTTCAGCCTGCTGTCCGGTGAGCAGCAGCTCCGGCGCCTCGATCTGAAGCTGTGGCCGCGCTGGCGGGACCCGGAGTTCGGACGGGAAATGTTCTACGGCATGGGCCGGGGCTACCTGATTTGCTTGTTTATTCTGGGCATCCAGCAGGCAGCCTTCCTGATCGCGGGCCTGGCCTTTGATTCCTTCACCATCAACGATCCCTCTCAATCCACCTGGAATATGAAGTGGGCCATACTGTTCCCGGCCTCCGCCTGGGTAGCCGCCATTATGGAGGAGGCCATCTACCGGGTATTCGGCATCGCCGTCTTAAAGCGTCTCTTCCGGTTTACCTTCCCCGCCGTGCTGGTGTCCAGCTTCATCTGGGGGCTGGGCCACACCGGATACTCCATATTCCCCAGCTACACCCGGCTGATGGAGGTCACCGTGCTGGGGCTGATATTCGGCTACGTGTTCCTGCGCTACGGCTTTTTCACCGCTGTCTTCGCCCATGCCATCATGGACAGCCTGCTCATGTCCATCTATCTAATGGTGGAGCAGCCCACGCTGTCCCATATCCTGGCCGGCATCTTCTACATCATTCTGCCGGCGCTGATTGGCTTCATCATTCGTTATCTTCATCCTCGCTTTGGAGGTCCGAGGCGGCGTCCTCCGGAAGCGGCAGAGCCTCCTTATGGAGTCCCGCAAGGATAGTGCGCGCCAGCTTCTCCCCGATTCCCAGGGGCCGGAAATCCTCGATTCCGGCCTCTTTGATTTTTTTGAGGGAGCCAAAATGCTTCAGCATCGCCTTGCGGCGCTTCTCACCCACCCCCGGAATAGCGTCCAGCTGGGAGGCGATCATGGACTTGGCCCGGGTTTCCCGGTGGAAGGTGATGGCGAAGCGGTGGACCTCATCCTGAATGCGCTGGAGCAGATAAAATTCCTGGCTGTCCCGCGGCAGGGGAATAATCTCCGGCGGGTCACCGGCCATCAGCTGCGCCGTTTTGTGCTTGTTGTCCTTGACCAAACCGCAAACCGGAATGTACAAGCCCAGCTCATTCTCCAGCACATCCACTGCTGCGGAAATCTGCCCTCTGCCCCCGTCCACCACTACCAAATCGGGAGGCGTCAGATTCTCCTTCAGCACCCGCTCGTAGCGGCGGCGGATCACCTCGCGCATGGTTTCGTAATCGTCCGGCCCTTGGACGGTGCGCACCTTGTACTTGCGGTACTCCTTGTGGTCCGGCTTGCCATCGGTAAACACCACCATGGCGGAGACGGGATCGGAGCCCTGGATATTGGAGTTGTCGAAGGCCTCGATCCGCCGTACGGTGCCCGAGCCCAGCCAGCTTCCCAGATTCTCCACGGCGCGGACAGTCCGCTCCTCCTCGCGTTCAATTAGCTTGAACTTCTCCTCCAGGGAGACACGGGCATTGTCGCAGGCCATGTCCACCATCTTGCGCTTGGGCCCTCTCCGGGGCACATACACCTTCACCTTAAGCCAGCTCTCCAGCGATTGCTTCACATCCAGCTGCTCTTCGTTGGCGGCTTCGGCTGACTCCGGCACATCGCCGGCATCCACCTTTTCCGCCGACTCCACTGCTTCTGCCGTTGTGTCCGCTTGCGGAGCCAGGACCGCCGCATCGTCCGCGGCAACCGCGCCAGCCTCCTCCGGCTCCTCCTGGGCCGGCAGGAAAATCTCCCGGGGCAGGGCCGGATTTTCGCTGTAAAACTGGGCTACGAAGGTCAGGAAGTCCTCGTACGCCTCTCCATAGTAAGGGAAGGCCGTTGCCCTGCGTTCAATCATCTTGCCTTGGCGCATATAGAGAATCTGCACGCACATCCAGCCCTTGTCCGTCCAGTAGCCGAACACATCCCGGTCCGTCAGGTCCATGGTGGTGATGGTCTGCTTCTGCATTACGGCATCGATGTTGGCAATATGATCCCGCAGCTCCTTGGCCCGTTCGAAGTTCAGCTCCTCGGCCGCCTCCAGCATCTTCTTCTCCAGCTCGTCGCGGATGGCTTCATGCCCGCCGTTCAGAAACCGGGCGATCTCCCCGGTCATTCGTTCGTATTCCCCATCCGCCACAGGATACTCGCAAGGGGCGATACATTGGCCCAAGTGGTAATACAGGCACACCTTATCGGGAAGCACCTTGCATTTGCGCAGAGGATAGAGCCGGTCCAACAGCTTTTTTGTTTCTTGGGCGGCATAGGCGTTGGGATACGGGCCAAAATATTTGGCCTTGTCCTTCAGCACCTTGCGGGTGACCTCCAGCCGCGGATGGGCTTCATGGGTGATTTTGATATAAGGAAAGGTTTTGTCGTCCTTCAAAAGCACGTTATAACGCGGATGATATTGCTTGATCAGATTACATTCCAGAATCAGGGCTTCCATATTGCTCTTGGTGACAATATATTCGAAATCAGCGATTTCGCCTACCAGCTTCTGTGTCTTGATGTTGTGGCTGCCGGTAAAATAGGAACGGACACGATTCTTCAGCACCTTGGCCTTGCCTACATAAATAATGGCGCCTTCGCTGTTCTTCATCAGATAGCAGCCGGGTTTGTCCGGCAAAAGCGCCAGCTTGTTGCGGATATGCATGTTTTCCATAATGGCTTTCTTCTCCCGGTTGTGATTATTGAATCCACTTTCAAGTATATCATTTTGCAGGGGGATTCGAACAGACATTCGAGCCGGGATACCTTGGCAAAAGCAAAAAACGCCATCCCTTGGAGGGATAGCGTTCTGCATCTTTGGCCGGCGCCTTCCGTTAAGCCGGCATCTTGAACCAGATGACCGCCTTCTGGAGCTCATCCGCCAATAAGGACAAGGATTGGGCTGTTGCCGCCATTTCCTGGCTGGCCGCTGCCCCTTCCTCTGTAGCGGCGGAGATATTCTCCACCGCATTCAGCACATTAGCGCTTTGCGCCGCCTGTTCTTCACTGGCTGCGGCAATTTCGGAAATTTTGGCGCCGGCATCGTTGACCATTTTGGAGATATGATGGAAGGAATTGCCGGACTGCTTGGAGAAATTGCCGCTCTCCTGCACCGTCGCCACACTTTGACGGGTATTGTCCTGCATGATCCGGATAATGCCGGTGATTTGCTTGGTGGCGTCACGGCTGCGCTCCGCAAGCTTCCGGACCTCGTCGGCGACTACCGCAAACCCGCGTCCCTGATCTCCGGCCCGGGCCGCTTCAATAGCCGCATTCAAGGCGAGCAGATTGGTCTGGTCGGCAATATCCTCAATCACATCGAGAATCTCCCCGATTTTGTGGGAATCGTCCTCCAGCTTGGCCATCTGTGTGCTGACTGCCTCCATGGAAGTCATGGAGGACTGGATCACGTCCCTGCCTTCCATGGCCAGACGGATGGATTCCTCCGCCAGCTCGGAGGTTTGCTCCGTATTGGCCGCCACGGAATGGATGGCTGCCGACAGCTCCTTAAACAGCTCGCTGATGGTTTGGGCTGCCTCCGCCTGATTGGCGCTGCCTCCGGCAATTTCCTCGCTGCTGGCCGAGATTTGCTGGGCGGAAGCCGCCACATTCTGCGCATTGGAGAGAATGGAGCCTACTATGCCCCGCAGATTTAGCACCATACTGTCCACAGCTTGGGCCAGTTGGCCGATTTCGTCCTTGGTTTTAATATCGGAGGTGCGGCTCAAGTCTCCTCCAGCCACATCGCCGACAATCACCATCACCTTCTTCAGAGGATTGGAGATTGCCCGGGAAATCACAAAGCCCATTAATACGCTAAGAAGCAAGGCCCCGATAATCACACCTAACGTCAGATTCCGGGAACGGGTATACAAATCACGTCCGTCATTTTTGGCTTTGATGGCTTCATCGGTGTTCACCTTGATAAGCTTATCCAACGAACCGGTGAGAGTTTTACGGGCGGCGATTACGTCCGTCTCGATCATTCCCTTCATCTTTTCGAGGTTATCATTAATGCCCTCTTGAGCCGTAAGGACATATATATTTCTATATTCAGCAAGCGCCTTTTTTAGAAAAGGCAACTCGTTGGAGGAGCCCTCGGTTAGCTCAGTCTGCTCGAAGGTCTGCAGGAATTTCTCCGCCTCATCCAGAGCCTCTAAACCATCGTCCTTCACCTTTACCCGCTCGCTTTTCTCCGACATATAAATTTTCCGAAGATCAAAACGGGCTTCCTGAACTTCGCTATTGATCTTTTCCAACGACTGCACGGCCACCAGTTGGTTCTTATACATGTCATCCAGGCTATCATTAATCTTGCCTAAGTTCATCAATCCGAAAAAACCGACTACTGCCACAATAACCGCCAATACGGCGAAGGATGAAATCAGCTTGGTCCCTGTCTTCATGTTGGCAAACCACATCATGTTCTCCACTCCTTGTTGTATGTCCAATGGGTTTTACATATCTAGTTGCAATTCATCCAGGTTGATTATGCCCACTAATTCACCGGCGGCAATGCCGATTCGGCAAATACAGGCCATACCCACTCTTCCATAAGGAGAAGAGGCCTCTTGAATATCGGAGAATACCACCACCTTTTCTACTCTATCCACAACCATCCCCATGGGCTTGCCACGGTAATGGACCACCATTATGCGGGATTCCTTGGTAGCCTCCGGCTCTTTCTTGTGAAATAGTCTGCTGAGGCTGATTACCGGAAGAAGGGCATCACGTAAATGAATGACTCCTATCATATATGTCGGCGAAGCAGGGATAAAAGTGATGTATTTCATACGAATAATTTCATGAATTCCGGATATCGGGATGGCGTACATTTCCTCGCAAACACTGAATTGCACATACTGTTTCTGTAGCTCTGGCTGCATAAGATCCCCCTTCACACAAAGTAGTCTGTTTGCTCCCGCCGCTCCTGGGGGTAGATGTCGCGAACGCGGTTAAGGATACAGCTGAACTTGATGACAATCGCGGTGTCAAACTGGGTTTCCACATGCTCCTGAAGCTCCTGGAGTGCTTCCTCGAAGCTTTTGAGATCATTGTAGGGCCGGTGGGAAACCATGCTGTCAAAGGCGTCCGCCACAGCACAAATCCGGGCATTCAGCGGGATTTCCTCCCCCTTTAAACCAGCGGGATATCCCGTCCCGTCCCAACGCTCATGATGATGGCGGATGATACTGAGAATCTCCTCGGATAAAGGAAGAAGGCTCAAAACCAGCTCTGTTCCGATAATGGGATGAAGCTTCATAATGCGCCACTGGTCTTCGGTCAGGCGTTTATCGCTATCAAGAATATCATTGGGCACCATCAGCTTCCCGATATCATGGAGAAGACACCCGAGCAGCAGCTTTTCCTGTTCCTCTTGGCTGAATTTAAGAATATGGGCCAGCGCCTGGCTGATTCTGCCCACCCGCACGGAATGATGATACGTCTCCATATGCTTCCTTTTTAAAATGGCTAAAATGTTGGCCAGCCCGTCATCATGGTATTTCAGCCGACTTTTCTTCCTGAAATCCAGTATTTTCCCGTTCATTGCCGCCTCCTGCGCCGTTAGAAGTATTTATTATCCAGAAAATGCGTTTGCAGGGAAATAAATAACCTCAAATTATCCAAGTTATTCCAATTTTTTATAGGACAATCGAACGATGTCGTGCAATAATAGTTATACGACATCCGACACAAATCGATAGAGATTTTTGTAATTTTATTGCTACATATTGGTTAATTATAGGTTTTTATAAAGGATATATCAATACAAAAAATCAAATTGCAGCCTTTTTTCAAAAGTTTTGCCTTATTCGTCGTGAAGCAACAGACAGTCTTCGACATAGTCCGGGGCGGCTTTTTCGATCTGTTCAACTGTATGTAGATACCGCTGCGTCGTATTAATATGCGAATGTCCTAAAGTATTTTGAACCTGTTGAAGTGTTGCTCCACTTAACAAAGCAAGGGTTGCATTAGTGTGCCTCAGCCAGTGTGGAGTCGGTTTTTTAGAAGGAAAGCACTGGTTGGAAGCGGCTTGAATGATACGTTCCACCTGTCTGGAGGAAATCGGGAATACGTAGTCCGCCTCGGCGGCCATTCCTTTTTCCTGCAGGCTTTTTTTGTATTTGTCCAGCAATGACCAAAGCCTTCCCGGCACCTTCACCCCCCGTTGCTTTCCCCCTTTTCCCTTCTCCACAGTCAGCCAAACGGAGGTATTCAGCGGATCGGGCTGGAAATTTCCCCATCGGATTGAAACTAACTCGGATACCCGCAGCCCCAGCATAACCAGGGATAAAACGATCAAATAGTTCCGTTCTCCGCCCATTTTCAGGCGATTTAGCAGGATAAGCACCTCTTCTTGGGTCAAATACCGCTTGGTACTGGTCACCGGAACACTGGGAATTTTCACGGCCGTGGCAGGGTTCTGCGGAAATAGTCCGATGTTGGGATCACTCCCCCACTTATATAAGGACTTCAGCGGTGCGATCAGCGCAGAGATGCTGGCAGGTGCAAGCGGCTGCCCCGAATAGCTGCAATATCCTTTGGCCAGCCCCATTTTGAAGGCTTCTATATCCTTCCAATTTACTTGGGCCAGCCGCTTATTCGTCACGAATCCGCGGAACAGCAAAAAGGCTCT
The DNA here is from genome assembly GCA_023393235.1 of Bacillota bacterium. Lineage (GTDB taxonomy): Bacteria > Bacillota > Bacilli > Paenibacillales > NBRC-103111 > Paenibacillus_AR. Next base: position 44,476 of record JAEWMH010000144.1, read on the forward strand.
CCGGTAATTGCTGGCCGTCTGCGGGGAATGGCCATGAACGGCTAAATACAGATCAATAATCTGGTCATCATCCAGTTCCCCTTCATGGTTTGGGATTTTTACCATTTCTATAATCCGGGAATCTCGCCTCATGTCAATCATTATGGTAGTTTATTACACTCCTTTTCGTAGATGTCGTATAACTATTATTGCACGACATATCATTTTTCACCCGCCCATACATAAAAAAGAAAGGCAAATTAGTGTCCTTTCGAGCAAAAGAACCGCTGTCCGAAGAGGATCAGCGGCTCTTTTTTATGAAAGATAATGGTTACGCATGTCGATTGAGCACATTTTTGAGTGCATCCTTCGATTGGAATCCCACAATTTTATCCACGGGCTGGCCGTCCTTGAATACAATCAGGGTCGGAATGCTCATCACGCCAAAGCGGGATGCCGATTCCTGATTCTCATCCACGTTCACCTTCGCGATCTTCACATTCAACTCCTGGTCCAGCTCCTCCAGTACCGGCGCGATCATCTTGCAAGGGCCGCACCATGGTGCCCAGAAATCGACCAGGACTGTACCCGCGCCTTCAACCTCCGCCTTAAAGGATTGGTCCGACACGTTGACAATTGCCATGGATATCCTCCTTCTGTATCGTTCATCATGAATTATGGCGTCTGCGGGACGCCAACACGTACATGTAAAGTATACCACATCCCTGGCAGAATAGCCCGCAGAATAGAAACCCGGTCAGCCCAAATGCTCTCCCCTGCCTCGTTAAGCATACCCAGCTTCCTGTAGCCCATTCGTGGCCGGTACGGGTGAAATAGCGGAAGCAAATTTCCGTTAACCACCTGCCAGCAAAGTGCGAATGCTTGATAGCGGAAGGCTTTTTCCGCTATTCCGCCGCGGACTTCTCCAACCGGCAGCCTTCTGTGCGGATAGCGGAAATCCCTTTCCGCTATCTCTTTCACTTTGGCTCTCCAGCTGGGTTAGCGGAAATTCGCTTCCGTTAAGCTCCACGGTTATGAGCCATCAATGGTTTTAGCAGCGAAAGTATGGGCCGTCCCTTGTTTCGCCTTTACAATCCAGGGGTATTTTGCTTATACTAATCCCAATAAATTATAATTATTATAGTTTAGTAAGGAAGTAGTCCAAAAACCAACGGTGTCTGCACCGGAACAGGAGGACCGCCAGCTATGTATGATCCCCGTGAACACATAAATGATGACCCTCACCATCACACTGACTCTACTCTTGGGTTTGCCATTTTCTTCGGCTTCAGCTTCCTGCTTGCGGCCGCCGCCACCGTCGCTTCCGTGCTGTAACACCTCATCGAGCAGCAAAACCCGGCCACTTGGCCGGGGTTTTTTTAGGCAGAACAGGAATCACTCCCGCTCCAGGTTCCGTTTATTGGTTCCATGCACCTCGATAATATCCACGTAATGACGGATGCGGTCCATAATCCGCTGTCCCTTAAACTCCTCTTCCCCGTCCTTGCTGGTGAAGCTGAAGTGCTTTTCCAGCCCGCCAAACTCGTAATTGGAGGTAAAAAAGGTGGGTTTGCGGTTCATCCGGTAATTCAGGATGGTCCCCAGCACATGATCCCGGAGCCAGGGATTCATATTTTCTGCGCCGATATCATCAAATACCAGCAGATCCGTCTCCTTCATCAGCTCAATGGTATCCTTCAGCTTGTGGGGCTCGCCGAACATAGCCTTAAGATCCTCGGCAAAATCCGGCATATAGACGATCACGCCGCTTAGACCTTGCTTGGCCAGCTCATAAAGCATATAGCACATCAAAAAGGTTTTCCCCGTGCCCAACGGTCCTTGCAGATACAGTCCTTTGGTGGGCAGCCCGGTTTCCTTGGTGCGGTCGATGTAATCCACCAGATAACCTACGGCCTCGGCGCGTTCGCTGTCCGCCCGCACAATCTCCTTCAGATCATACCCCCGGGTCAGGGTGCCTTGGTCTACATAAAAGCTGGTGATCCGGCGCTTCACCGCCTCCTCCGCTTCCCATACGGTATAGCGGGGACAAGGGACCTTCTGGTCGTAAATCTGCTGGCGCCCGTGAATTTCGTCCACCATGAGCCGTGTGGCATGCCCCTCCAGCTCGTTGGGGCACTTGTCCAACCCCGGACATTCCCGGCAGGTCCGGTATTCCTTGACATATTGGTACATCTTATTAAGATTCAAGCTGATATCTTCATCTGTAAGCTCGGGGTACTTGGCCCGCCACTTTTGCACAAGCGGGTCCTGCAGAACCGCACGGTACCGCTCCTCCGCCTGCTTGCGCAGGGCCGCGAACGGCAGGGTGCGGAGGACCTCCGACATGGATTCCATTCAGGTCACCTCCTCAGGGCTTTTGCCGTCAGGCAAAAGCCAACTTCGTAAGCATTATCTGGGCTTTTGCCGTAAGGCAAAAGCCAACTTCGTAAGCATTATCTTCGCTTTTGCCGACCGTCAGGCAGAAGCCAACTTCGTAAGCATCCACTATGGGCTACGCCCTTCCTTCTTCCCACCTGCTGGCCTTCTTGATGATGGCCTCCATCTCTTCATCCGACAGCTGCTTGCGGCCGCCGGCTTTGTCCAGGGCAACCGGGATCACCGGCTTTTGCTTGCCACCGCCTCTTGTCCCGCGGGACCCGCCTGACGCAGCAGACTTCCCCGTGGAGCCTGCAGCCGCCACCGCTCCTTCGTCCTTGCGCCTGGCGCCGGCCTTGGCCTTATAGCGCGCCTTCTCGCGAATATATTCCACCGCATCCTCGTAGGTGCTTACCTGCTTGCCCAGCAAGTCCGAGGCAATGGCCTCAATGGAATTTTTGACCCAGGAACGGCGGTCCGTATGAAGGAAGTGAATCAGAACATTAATAACCTCGCCGTTCAGGCCGTAATTCAGGTCAATTTTCTCAAAAACGTCCAATACTCCGTCCGGCACTGTGCCGTGAGGGAAAAACCGCTTCAGCACCAGCGTATAGGGTTCATTCCGGAGCAGCATATTGTACTGGTGGACATCGCATTGGCCCTGGAACAGCGCCGGCACCTCCAGGTAATATTCCATCTGGACCGCTTTTTCCTGGGGCTCCTCGTCCTGCCCTTCCCCGGCCGACTGCGCCGCCACCAGCCGGTGAACCTTGCGCCCGGCGAATTCATCCCGCCGTTTAGCCTGCCTGTACAAAAGATTGGCCCGGTACTGCAGCTCCTCAAACAGCAAATTGCCTTCCTCGTCAAAAATCCCGTCCTCATCCAGCAGCCGGCAGGTTTCCTGCAGCTCCAGATTATACTTGCTCTTCGCTATGTTAATGGCTGCCAAATGTCCTTCCCGGAACTGCAGCGCCTCCACAAAAGGCCGGTTGCGCGAGCCCTTGGGAAAACGGCGGATAATATCCGTATAAGTAAACCCTTTGGTTTCGGTGTCCAGCCCACCCGATTTGTCCCGGCCGGCAGCCGTCTCATACAGCGCCTCCTCCAGATCCGGGTCCATCACCTTGGTGTTTAAGCGGAATAAATCATAGAACGGAACAGACAGCTGCTCCGCGGCGGCTCCATTCAGCTCGGCAGGCTCATCGGCCAGCAGCTCATCGCGCAGCTGCAGCAGCATCATCTTCCCTACCTTATCCCGGAGCAGCATAGCCAAATGCTGGTTCCGGAAAAATTCCTCCGGTGACAGCGGCTCAAACAGCCGGTACTCGTAGACGCATTCCTCCGATTCCGGATACAGGCGGCGGCTGGTGGACAATAACCCCACCGCTTCCAGCCGGGAGGTCAAATCCATAAACTGCCGGCGGCCTTTTTCCCCGGGCTCCAGCTCCATCTGCAAAAACAGCCTGCGCTGGGCTTCCAGGGGTGAATACCCCGCCTTATCCACGGGAAGCTGTTGGTGCAGCGTGTGGTACAAGGCAATGGCTCCCGGGCCGATCATGGGCTGATAGATGGAGGACAGCATCCTCAAGCCGAGACTTCCCACTGCGAAGCTCCGGCTGACGGTGAACCGGTGATGTTCCGTAAAATGCAATAAATTGGTTACTTTCATCCGGTTATTCTCCCACCCGTTTCAATAGAGATCACCCTCCATTCTACCACAAGAATCGACACCGCAGATAGGAGTTTTCGAGAAACGCCAAAAAGCCTCCACACCCAGGCATACGCCTTGGACATGAAGGCTTGATAGTGGCGGGTTTACAGCTGATGCGTCGTTTCTCTTCCGGCGGGCATATCTCCGGCAGGCACAGTGACCAATTCTTCCGCTGCGCTTGCTGCGGCTCTGGCTGGCTTCCGAATCGCCCCCCCGAAGTGCCGGGACACCCATTGCTCCACAATCCGGTTCATCGTCCGTGGGGCTTTGGTGGGCAGCTGATGGCTTGCTTTTTCAATAAAAATCAGGTCCTTATAGGGCAGTCTCGCCTCAAGCAGCTTGGCATAACGGTGGAAGCCGACATCCTTCTCCCCGTACAAAAGCAGCACCGGCTGCTGGATGGACGACAGCTGGTCGGTACAGGAATACGTCAGGCTGTGGTCGTAATACTCGCGGATATTGCGGCTGTCCCCTTCCACTGCGCCTTTATAAAGATTGCTGAAGGTAAGGCTCATATCCGCGTTGCTCCAGCCCACTAAGCCGCCCAGAAGCCGCTTGGCTTTGATCCGGGAGAGTCCTGACGCCGCCCTGATCCGGCCCTTCAGATACCAATCCGAGGCTTCGGACATAGCAGAAATAAGGATCCCGCCGGTGAAGGTCTGAGGATGGGTCAGCATGGCTTCCAGCGCTATGCCGCCACCCGTGGAGTAGCCGCATACCACCGCTTCCCGGATATCCAGATGCTCCAGCAGCTGCCGCATATCCTCCACAATCAGGGAATACGTAACGGGTGCACTGGATGCCTCAGAGAGACCGTGCCCGCGGATATCAAAGGTAATGATTTTGAAGGAGTCCGACAGCTGGGCCTTCTGGTAATTAAAAATTTCCTGGTTCAACAGCGGCGGATGAATGAAAACAAGAGGTATGCCGCGGCCATCCACATGGTAATGGAGCCGGGTGCCGTTAACGAATGCCATGGGCATGAGAGATCACCTTTCTTTTACGGATTGGCTTGATGTCCTTAGCTTGGCACCTCTGCCTTCCGATCATACATGGGACCCTTATCCGCAACCCTGAAATAACATGCCCGTTTGCCCTTTTATTTCAATTTGTCTACAATGTAATAGTGATTATTAAGTACATAAACAGCAGGGAGGATGTTCCATGAGCGAAGCGGTTCAAACCCTGGAGGGCTGGTATGCCCTTCATGATTTTCGAAGCATTGATTGGCAGTCTTGGAAAGCAAGTCCGCCGGAGCTGCGGGAGCAGGCTCTGGAGGAGCTGGAGCAGTTCCTGGGCCAATGCGCCCAAGCAGGAGAAGCCAGAACCGGCAGCACCGCCTTTTATTCCATTGTCGGCCAGAAAGCGGATATCGTGTTTATGCACCTGCGGGAAACTCTGGATGAATTGAACGAGTTGGAAACCGCGTTCCAAAAAACAGCTTTTGCCGACTTCACTATCCCTGCTTACTCATATGTATCCGTGGTGGAGCTCTCCAGCTACATGGCCAAACCCGGCACCAATCCTATGGAGGACCCAGAGATTGTGGCCAGACTGAAACCCCAGCTTCCCCATTCCAAGCATATCTGCTTCTACCCCATGAACAAAAAACGGGACGGCCAGGATAACTGGTACATGGAGCCGATGGAGCGCCGCCGCGAAATGATGCGCAGTCACGGCATGATCGGACGCAATTATGCGGGACGGGTGAAGCAGATTATTACCGGCTCCGTTGGCTTCGACGACTGGGAATGGGGCGTGACCCTGTTCGGAGATGACCCGCTGGTGTTCAAGAAGCTGGTGTATGAAATGCGCTTCGATGAAGCCAGCGCACGTTACGGCGAGTTCGGCGGCTTCTACGTAGGCAACCTGCTGGACAAGCCGAAGCTGGATCGTTTGCTCACGGTGTAATTCCCGCTCTACGCTAACGGAACTAGCGGGGTCTTACGCTAACGGAACTCAGCGACCCTTACAGGCCGAAAACCAACGTTTTTGCATCCTAACGGAACTCAGACGCTTTTAGCATGGGTCAACATCCTACTTTGGTATGCCCATCACACGCTAAGCGCTTCTGAGTTCCGTTAGGCGCGGAAACAGCCTATTTTACCGGTTTAAGAGCCGTTCAGTTCCGTTATACCGTGCCGCCGCCCAAAAGCCCCTCGGCCCCTAAAACAGCCCGTCTGGAACAAACCATCTCAACACTGGAGCGAATTCTACAGCAAAAAAAGCCCGCTTTAGCCGCTAACGGCCAAAGACGAGCTTTTTTTATTATTCTTCGTCTTCCCCTTCAGCTTCCGCCGCTTCCGCAGTGGCAGCTTTGCTGTTGAGGTAAGCCTCGGTGTCGCGGTCACGCTGGCGGCTTTTTTCCTTCAGCCGTTCAATGGCAGGCATAATCAGCAGGTCCACCTCACGCTGGACGGTGTACACCAGGTCATAGCGGGTTTGAGACTCCAGAAAGCCCCCCACCTCCATCAGCGCATTATACCGGTCCAGCTCCTCACGGGTCAAAAGCCCCCGCACCTGTACGCTGCAGTGTCTCATAACCGGCCCTTTTTGATCACGAGGGGAATCCCGCCAATTTTGTAGAGGTAGCGGATTTCCACAACTTTTTTGAGCATGGCGGCAATAAAGCCCTTCAGCTTCTTAGTGCCCACCACGCCAATGGCCTCTCCTTTGCCCAGAGAAGCAATAATGCCGCGGTTAATGAACTTAAAGTCCTTCATGGGCGTATTGCGGATGGCCGCCACCAGGTTGTAAGCGGCAATTTCCCCTTGCTGAGTGGCAATCTGGGCGGTAGGCGGATAAGGCTTGCCCTCCTCGTTCAACACGATAGAGCAGTCCCCCACCACATACACATTCTCGAAATCCTTGGTCCGCAGAGTGGAATCCACTACAATCCGGCCGCGTTTGGTATCGAAGCCCGCTTCCTCCACCATACGGTTGCCCCGGATGCCTCCGGTCCAGACCACCGTAGAGGAACGGATGGTTTCCCCATCGGACAGAATCACGCCGTCCACTGTTACTTCCTTAATGGCGGTGGCAATCTTGAAGGTAACGCCCTTCTTGGCCAGCACCTGCATGGCGTATTCCACCAGATCCGCATCGAAGCCCGGAAGTGCCGTCGGCGCGGCCTCCACATTATAAATGTGGACCAAAGCAGGATCCACATCAAATTCGCGGCACAGCTCCGGTATGCGGTCAGCCAGCTCACCCACAAATTCAATCCCGGTGAACCCGGCTCCGCCTACGACGAAGGTCAGTAAATCCGTGCGGTGGGGCTCCTGCTTAAACCGGGCAAACTGGTACTCGATATGCTCCCGGATCAGCCGGACACTGTTGATGCTCCGGATATTGAGGGCATACTCCTTCAGCCCCGGGATACCGAAAGTTTCCGGCTCTCCGCCCAGCCCGATGACCAAATAATCGTAGGACAGGGTGCTGTCCTCGAGAATGATTTTTTTGTCATAAGGCCGGATCTGAACCACCGTGGATTTGACGAAGTCAATTTTGAACTCGTCGATGAGCTTGGAGATTTCGATCCGCGCATTCTCCGGATTATCCGTGCCTGCCGCCGGCATATGCAGATGCGTCGTAATAAAATGATAGTCATGCTTGTTCACAAGCGTGACGTCGGCTTCATTATAGTTCAATTCCTTCTGAAGCCCGATGGCAGTGACGATCCCGCCATATCCCGCTCCGAGAATCACGATCCTTGGTATTCGGCTCATTGGTATCCCTTCCATCTATAGAGGTTCTGAAGTACGGTGGCATTGTTTGTGAAAATTCTCACGTTAGTGCACAATCGGAAGTTTTCTGTTCATTAGCTTTTGCAAACGTTCCGGAATTATCTCCGGCATGTTGTGGCATTGAAATCATATAATGTTCCCATCAATTTATCAAGGCAAAACATGCGGTTATTTCTAATGATTATTATCACAAATTAAACCTATAAAAATCAACAATTTCTAGTCTTTTTTTTGAAAAGGGTATTTTCACATAAAAAGGAGGGCATGAAATAGGGCTTTGAATCAAAAATACCCTTGTCCGGAGCTTCCCAAACCACCTCCGGGGTAAAGCTTGGGGTTTCTTTCTTGAGGCTGGAGCATTATAATAAAACATGGATTAGAATGGATACATTGTGAAATTTATTGCAAACTTCTAAAGGGGAGCTATACTCATGGATGATTCGAACGTACAAAACAAAACCGATTTAATCGTGATCGGAGGCGGTCCCGCGGGGATTTTTGCCGCATTCTACGCCGGCATGCGCCATGCAAGCGTCAAATTAATAGAAAGCATGCCTCAGCTGGGGGGCCAGCTGGCTGCTTTGTATCCGGAAAAGTACATCTATGATGTAGCCGGCTTCCCGAAGGTACGGGCCCAGGAGCTGGTGGATTCCCTGGTCAGCCAGATGAAGCAGTTCCCGGTGGACGTGCAACTGGAGGAAAAGGTCTTGAACGTGGTCAAGAAGGATGACCGTCTGTTCGAGGTGACTACCGACAAGCAGGTGCACACGGCCAAGGCCGTCATCATAACAGCAGGCGCAGGCGCCTTCGAGCCGAAACGTCTGGATCTGCCGGAGGCCCGGCAGTACGAAAAGAATAACCTTCATTATTTCATCCAGGATCTGTCCAGCTTTGCAGGCAAGCGGGTGCTGGTCAGCGGCGGCGGTGATTCTGCAGTAGATTGGGCGATGATGCTGGAGCCGGTGGCTGAGCAGGTGACGCTGATCCACCGCCGGGATAAGTTCCGCGCCCACGAGCACAGTGTAGAGCAGCTCATGAAGTCCAAGGTGCAGGTGGTTACTCCCAAGGAAATTACCGCTTTGCACGGACAGGAGTATATTGAAGCGGTCACCATCAAGGACACCAAGTCCGGCGAGGAAACGCAAATGCCGGTGGACGCCGTGATCGTTAATTACGGATTCAACTCTTCACTCGGACCCATCGCCGAATGGGGCATTCATATTGAATCGGGCTCCATTGTGGTGGATACCAAAATGCAGTCCAACATTGAGGGGATTTTCGCCGCGGGAGACATCACGACGTATCCGGGCAAGCTGAAGCTCATCGCCGTAGGTCTGGGCGAAGCGCCGACCGCCGTGAACAACGCCAAGGTCTATCTGGACCCGGACGCCCGGCTTTCCCCGGGACACAGCAGCAGCATGAAGTTCCACTAAATTGCCTTCTATAATAAAACCGCCGGTTAACCCGCACACCGCCTCGCCGCCATATAAACGTTTATGGCAGAGAACGGTGTACGGTAACAGGCGGTTTTTTTTCATGGAAACGTTGGCTACTCCGTCGTCATCCGGAGCAGGGTTTCAACCAGGATATCCGTGCCTTTGGCGATATCGCCGTATTCGGTAAACTCATCCGGATTATGGCTGATGCCATCCTTGCTGGGAACAAAGATCATGGCGATAGGCGCAAACCGGCCGACCATCATGGAATCGTGGAAGGCGCCGCTGACCATTTTGTGATAAGGAATGTCCTTCTTTATACAGGCTTCCTCCAGCAGGGCCAAAATAGCGGGATCGGAGTGTGTGGGCATATCGTCGTTGATCTGCCGGATGTCCAGCTCCACCTGCCTGCGGGCCTCCACCTCCCGGAAGAACGCCTGGAGACCGGCAACCAGCTTGCTTTTGGTTTCATAATTACTGTCGCGGATATCGATTGAGAAATGGACCAAACCGGAAATCACGTTGGAAGCATTGGGCACCACCTCCACCTTACCCACTGTCCCCACCGTATCCGTGCTGGTGGAAGCCTTGGCCAGCCGTTCCAGCTCCAGAGCAATCTCGCAGCAGGCCAGGAAAGCGTCATGGCGCAGGTGCATGGGTGTGCTGCCCGCATGGGACTGTTTGCCCCGGACGGACACTTCGAAATTAGTGGGCGCCGAGATGGTTTTCACCAGCCCGATAGGCAGCCCCAGAGATTCCAACACGGCTCCCTGTTCAATATGAAGCTCTATAGCTCCGTGAACGGCTCCCCGGGTTATGGGGATATCCTTGAAGCGTTCCAGGTC
>JAEWMH010000173.1 GCA_023393235.1 Bacillota bacterium
ATCTGCAAGGGCGGGATAGACTGATGCGGGTCCCTTCCTTTGAGCGGTACAAGAGCCTGCTTTCCGGAACGGGTATCTTTATTGCGGGGACGATCGTGGGGGCCGCTGTTTATTTGAGCATTTACCAGGAGCATCTGTCTATCTTGCATGAGCGGGTGGGGGAGCTCTCCAACCAGAACAAAACCCTTCAGGACAGCATGGAAGGGCTGAATAAGTTCAAGCAAAACCAGGCGTACATCGGCAGAATCAAGGTGGTGGCGGAATTTGGGCCGAAGGAAGCGGACAAGGCGGATGCCAATGTGCTCAACGAGTTGAAACGTCTCGTCTATGAGGATATAAAGCTGACCAGCGGCAAGCCGGTCAGCGCGGTGCGGGAGGCTCCCGATATCTTCACCAACCTGGTGGACAAAAAGGTGTACCGGAACGTGTTCGGGAAGAATTACCAGATTTCGGTCCGTTATCTGATGGTGGTTCAGACGGAATTTACCCTTTATATTACGTGCAGCGAATTTGCTCCGCCACCCACCTGATCATTGAGCGGAAACCTCCAAAATACCTTGAACCCATTGGTCCGCTTCGGTCTCTTGGCCGGCCACCCAGAGGAGCAGCTCCTCCTGGGTTTTTCTTGCTTCCTGCGGCCAATACTCTTCATGGCTGACACCGGCAGCAGGCTCCTCCGGAAAACGTGCCAATGCCGCTTCCAGAAGCTCCGCCATACGGGCATACAGCCCGGCCAGCAGGTCCAGCTGCTCTCTTCCCCTGCCTTCAGGGAGCAGTTCCCGGCTGGAGGCCAGGTACACGGCGGCGCTTCTGCGGGCATCCGTCAATGCGGCCAGGCAAAAGCGGTTCACCTGGTATCTCCGCCTCACATCCTCCTCCTTCGCTTCGATGTACCAAGAATCGTCGGTTAACCCAAGCTGCCAGGCTTCAAACGCCGCATAACCCAGCTTGTAACCGCGGTTTTCGGTTTTGGCCATGGTATCCAATCTGAGCCGGAGGGAGGCCAATAGACTTTCAATAGCGGGCGGGGCCTCGTATGTTTCGCCCATCCTGACCAAAGCAAACGGCCAGTTGTCCACATACAAATATCCTCCGGTGCGGGCCATTTCCTCCTGAAAAGCAGGCTCATGCCCTTGCTTCATGAAAACCTCCTCGTCAAAATAAGTCCGGCATAAAAGGGTGTTCCCCAAATCGGCATAACCTGTGATTACTCCCCACTCCGGCGCAACCCGCAGATTGATGGCAACCGGCAGCCGGTGGGCCTCCACATCGGAGACAATCTGCTCCTTCACCCGCTTCCGCTCCTCCTTGCTGATCCGGTCTGCCCATATAGGCTTGATCCCGTAAGCCTGGAAAGCAGGCGCCGCATAGTCACAAGCGACCAAAGCATCTGCCGCGCTGAAATCCCACACGGACGCAAAGGCGATTCTCCAGCAAGCCCCCGATACGCCCATGACGGTTTCATAGGACGTATCCACTCCCATCGCCTTGAGGGATAGGAGTAGAGCGCCCGCCCAGGAGCAATCCTGGCCTTTCCCGAAGCCAAGCTGCCCTACCCCCTCCACGATGTAGGAGTCACGGCTGCGCACATCCCGGTACAGCCGGGTTCTGTCCGCATTGTAGCGGATCCGCTCCCCTTCCTGGCAGCTGACGGCATGAAGGCCTTCCCCATTCAAATAGACCAGCAGCAAATAATCCGGACCTTCGTTTTCCGTCAGACTGGGAAACTGCTCATGATTGGCCGTAAACGCATTCCAGCGGAAATACCGGTAATGGGCCAGCTTGTTCATCACATTCCGGGCATGGTGTCTGTTACCGTATACCCCATGGATAAACTGCAGCTCCCCGGAGCCGGCTGCATAAACGGCCGCCCCTTCCGGTTTCCCCCCGGCCAGCCGCAGGTCCAACAGCTCCCCTTCCTGTGCACAGATGAAGAAAATGCCTGCGGGCGCTTCCACTTTCAGCAGCAGCACCTTCATCCGGTCACAGGTGGCAGCGGCAGCAGCCAGTTCCCCATCCTCCACACGAAGCCTCAGGCGGTCTCCGCTCACGAAGGCGTTCACCCGCTGTGTCACATCCTCCTGATCCTCACCGTCGGTGTATACAGCCGATAGCACCACCAGCTCACGCGGCAGCAGGATGCTGTCGATGGACTGGCCCAGAACCCGTGACAACAGCGGCAAGCTTGCCGTTTCGGGCACGGATTTCCCCGTTTCCCATTTGGACACCGCCTGTGGGCTCACATTCAATTGCTCCGCCAGCTGCTCCTGGGACAGCCGTTTTTCCTTGCGGAGAAGCGCAATCCTTCTCCCGATGTGTTCTGCGCTTACCATATAACCAGCTCCTTCAAAAAAAGTGGCGCATCCTCCTCTCGTTAAAAGGGAGGTGACTATTGCCTATTATTGGGGAAACGGGGACACGAAACCATGTATCTGCGTATAGGCGGGACCGCTTTTTTCCCAACCGGGAGTTGAATGCACATACACGTTTTTTCATACAAAAAAACCCGGACATGCCGGGTTACCCAATTTATTGGCGTTCAAAGCCGATATGTTCTTCTACCTTCTCCAGGCGTTCCGTCAGCTTATCCAGGTCGCGCTCCAGGCTTTCCCGGTGGCGCCGTTCCTTTCTCTGCTCGAAGGCGTTTTCGTCCAGCCGCTCGTGGATCTGCCTGAAATTGTCGGCAGTTTCCCCTTTGAAGCCCCGTAGCTCGCTGTTAAACTCATCCATGCGCTTGTCCATTCCGTCAAACCGGTCGTCCATTCTGTCAAACCGGGCGTCCAATGTGTGAAAACGGTCGTCCAATGTT
>JAEWMH010000197.1 GCA_023393235.1 Bacillota bacterium
CCCTTAGACCTTTCCGACCTGCCAAAAACGGCTCGTTTACAGTATTTTCAGATTCTAACGGTCGCTGAGTTCCGTTAATTTGGAAAATAGGCAAAAAATCGCGTTTAAGAGTCGCTGAGTTCCGTTACACTCCGGGCCTATTCCTCAGCTGCACAAGCCGGAACCAGACATAACCTCCTAACTGCTGTCCCAAGCGAGCCACCATTCCACAAATAAAGGTCCGCCCCGCCCCATAAGCATCTGACCGAACCAAAAAAGCCGCCCGGAACTGCAAGCGGCATACGGACATATGGATAGGAGTCGCTTCTTGCCTTACGAAGAATAATTGCGGCCCAACCCCAGCTCAGACAGCAGCTGGCGGTAGGCGATGGAGGTGCGGTCAGCAGGAATATGGACCTCCTCCAGCAGATCCAGAGGCAGGTCCTCCGGCTTCTGGGCCTCCACCATCTCCCGGTCCTCCGAAAATACCTGGAGGTTAAAGCGGATGGCATCCTCCACCGGCGCCTCCTTATCGAAATTGCGGGCAATGGGACAGAACAGCCGGGTATACCGGGCGGAGACGGGAGAGGCGCAGTTCAGGATCATGAGCTTGCCCTCATCGGGAAAATGGACCGTTAGCGAAGCGGCGAAGGGAGGAAATACCCGGAAGGCACGCAGCCACAGGAACCCTTCCGGAACAGGGATGTTCTGTCCTTTGCCGTAATTACTGACTGTGCTGACATAATCGGCGAAGAGCTCCGTTCCTTCCCTTCTCACCTTATACTGCGGCACCTCGGTATTATTGGGGTCCCCGAAGCTCTCCGTATGCACATAAGCGAAATGGGACACATCCAGGAACCCTTCCATTTGGCGACCAGCCGAACCGGCGATATCGAATCTTGGGGGTAAAATTCGAATAAAATCCGGATCCTCCCAGCCCGGGAAGTCCGGCAGCTGGGGCTCCTCCCCTCCCGCCAAACAGGTCCAGATCAAACCGTACCGCTCCACCGCCGGGTACATGGCCAGCTTCAGCCTGGGGGAAATTTTGCTGTTGGGGTGTGCAGGCACCGATGTGCAGGCGCCTTCGCAATTATATTTGAAGCCATGGTACGGGCATACAATTTCTCCGTTCTCCATCCAACCCTTGCTCAACGGGGCACCGCGGTGGAAGCACAGATCCCGCGCCACCACAGCCTTGCCGGTGCTGCTTCGGTATACGACTAAACTCACATCCAGCAGTTTGGCGGCTACAGGAGCGTCCTTCACCTCGTCGGCTATGGCAACAGGATACCAGTAGCGGGCAAGCACCCGCCAATCATTCTCCGTAAAGGTACAGTCACGGGGAAGAGGCAGCACAGCATTTACATCAGGCTCCATCACGCTCATCTTCATCACTCCGTCCTTGGCTTAGGCGATGTTAGTTTATATAACGTATTAATTGAAATTAATGATAAACCGCAGCCGGTATGCTGTCAATACGAAGCAGAGTCCACTTTTTGAAGAAGAAAAATGCCATGCTTATATCTATTGACATTGATTTTCAAGGATGTTAGGATACTAAAAAAGAAATTTGTGTGACGAAACCTAACATATAGTTGTCTCCCCTCTTGTATAAGCCCGTTAATGTGGAACGGGCGTTTCTACAGGCAACCGTAAATTGCCCCAGGCTACAGGAGGAGTATAACCGGACAGATCTGTTTGCCCATTGGGGCGGCAGAAGGCCCTTTCTTTTTCTCCCAAAAAAGAGACGGTCCCCTTCCGGTTGTCCTCCTCCTGCGCCTCGGGGCTCATTGGCATCCATCCACTAATTTCTGAAGGAGTGAGCAGTATGAGTCAAATGCCCGCAAGACTGTCCCATTCCATACACGCCGCCAAAACGGTGCATATCCAAAAGGACAGCGCTACGGTTTATCCGTTCAAGCTGTATGCCTTCGGAGAACGGGGCACCTATTTGGAGCCGGAGCTGATGATGGAGCTCACCGACCATCTGGCAGCCGGGATCGCAGCGGAGTTCCCCGCTTTCGATTACATCATATCGCCGGAGCCCGGCGGACATACCTGGGGTATGCTGGCCGCCTGCAAGCTGCATAAGCCCATCAATATCCTGCGGCTGAGTACGGAATTGTATGAGGATTTCCAGATTTGCATCCGCCGGGAAACCGCTTATAATGAAAATTTTATTTGCTTCGATGGCTTCAAAGAAGGGGACCGTGTGCTTCTGGTGGATGACGTCATCAGCTCCGGCGCCACGATCCGGTGTATCGCCGCCCAATTGAAGCTGATGGGAGTAACCCTGGTGGGTGTTCAAGCCATTCTGGCCAAAGGCGCTTATTACCTGAAGCTGGAGCAGGATCTGGGGGTTCCGGTTCGCTGCCTGGGACATGTGTAAGGAATCCCCCAAAAGTGACGTGATACTCTGATGCTGATTCCGGGTACTTTTGGGGGTGCCCCCGAAAGACTTTCCCCCAAAAGTGACGCGATGCTCTGATGCCGATTCCGGGTTCTTTTGAGGGTGCTCCCGGAACCCGAACTCCAAAAATGCATTTTCCAAAAGTGACGTGTTGCCCCGACTCCGATTACCGGTGCTTTTGGGGCTATTTTATAGGAGGTGAAGCTATGGCTTATTATTATGATCAGCCGTCCAGAACCTTCAGCGAATATCTGCTGATACCCAATTTGACCACCAAAGCCTGCATTCCCGACAATGTGCAGCTGCGCACCCCGATAACCCGCTTCCGCCAAGGAGAAACCCCCGCTCTGCAAATGAACCTGCCCATGACCTCCGCCATCATGCAGTCGGTGTCCGACCATAATCTGGCTATTGCGCTGGCCGGCTGCGGCGGTATTTCCTTTATCTACGGGTCCCAGTCTATTGCCGAGCAGGCCGACATGATCCGCAAGGTAAAGAAGTACAAAGCGGGTTTTGTGGACAGCGATTCCAATCTCACTCCTCAGCATACCCTGGGAGATGTGCTGCGGCTGAAGGCGAGAACCGGGCATTCCACCATTGCCATTACGGAAAACGGCCAATCCAATGGAAAGCTGATGGGAATCGTCACCAGCCGGGATTACCGGGAAAACCAGATGCCGGAGAGCGAGCCGATTGCCGGATTTATGACCCCCCGCCAGTCCTTAGTGGTGGCTATGGAAGGGGTGTCGCTGGCCGAGGCCAACGAAACCATCTGGCAGCACAAGCTCAATTGCCTGCCCGTGGTCGACAAGGAAGACCGGCTCTTGCACCTGGTGTTCCGCAAGGACCACGACAGTCTGAAGGAGCATCCTCTGGAGCTTCATGACAGCAACAAGCAGCTGATCGTCGGGGCAGGCATCAACACCCGGGATTACAAGGAGCGGGTCCCCGCGCTGATTGAAGCGGGAGCGGATGTGTTCTGCATCGATTCCTCTGACGGATACTCCGAATGGCAGGCCGAAACCATCCGCTATCTGAAAGATACCTTCGGCGAACGGGTCAAGGTAGGGGCGGGCAACGTAGTGGACCGGGAGGGATTTCTTTATCTGGCGGAGGCAGGAGCGGATTTTATTAAGGTGGGAATCGGCGGCGGCTCCATCTGCATCACCCGGGAGCAGAAGGGCATCGGCAGGGGCCAGGCCACATCTGTCATTGAGGTGGCGGCGGCGCGGCAGGAATTTTACGACAAAACGGGAATCTACGTGCCCGTTTGCTCCGACGGCGGGATCGTGCACGACTATCACATAGTGCTGGCTTTGGCCATGGGAGCGGATTTTGTGATGCTGGGGCGGTATTTTGCCCGGTTCGATGAAAGCCCGGGACGGAAAGTGCTCATCGGCGGCAGCTTCGTGAAGGAATATTGGGGCGAAGGTTCCAGCAGGGCCCGCAACTGGCACCGCTACGATCACCACAGCGAAACCAAAGCCGGGAAGCTGGAGTTTGAGGAAGGGGTGGACTCCTACATTCCATATGCCGGACGGCTGAAGGATAACCTGGACATTACCGTGAGCAAAATCAAATCCACCATGTGCAACTGCGGCGCCCTGACCATCCCCGAGCTCCAGCAGAAGGCGCGGCTCACTACGGTTTCCTCCACGACCATCGTGGAAGGCGGGGCCCATGATGTCATCCAGAAGGAGCGGAGCAGCCAAGGGATGGCGCAGGGACGTTAAATGCAGCCTCTCTCTTCCCGCCGCACTGAAGACATAGGCAAAAAGCGGCATCCGGCGTTTTCGCCAAAAGCCGCTTTTTGTGTTGAAGCCGAGATCCCAGCTCCGTCGGGAGGTCCTAACGGATCTCAGAGACGCTATTTCCACAAAAATGCTGCTTCGGAAATTCTAACGGCTCCCAGAGACGCTATTTTCCCAAAAAGGCTTGCCCGGAGCCCCTTTCCGCTATAATAAGGGCTTCTGCTTCCGTTAGAATTTTGGGACCTTCGTTTTCTGGCAAATAACGGCGCTCACTTCCGTTAGAATCCAAAGGGGCATGCCCGAGGGCTTAGCAGCACACATTGCGGCATTTTCCGCCCATACCCTTACGCCTCGCATCCGACAATAGTCCCCCTACTGCTCCCACTTCATTTCAAATTTGCCCTTAGCCTTCTCGGCATAAATCCGGAGCGTCAGCTTCGCATCTACGGGGAAATCGCTGACATCCCAGGTATAAGGAGAATCCTGACCATTGAGATCATTCAGCATGATCCGCTTCTCCTCACCGGTTTCCTTGGCAGTTAATACAGCCTCAGCGGTTCCCGACTCAATATGCGCAGTGACCCTCACTATCCGGGAGCCCTCCGGCTTCAGCTTGATGGAGCGGGACTTTTCCCCGTCCAAATACCAGAAGGACAGCTTCCACCTGTTGGGCATTGAGGTTTGTGCTTGGCCGATGGCGATATTCCGTTGGGTGAAGGTTTCTGGAGAAGCTGCGAACTGGCTGATGAAAATACCGATAACCACCATGAAACCCAGTACGATCAAACCAAGTCCGGCAAACAGGATTCCCCTCCCCCGGCCCCGCTCAGCAGGCACAAAAACCGTTTCCCCCAAGCGCGTCCCGCAGCTGGAGCAATAAGCTTTATCCGGCTCTGTGAGGCTGCTGCAAACGGGACAAGAGATTTTCCGGTGTTTGCGTCCCACCAGGAAGTATAATAGAAAACCCAGCAAATTCGGCATCAGCAAAACAATGATGGTCCACAGCCCCGCTTCCAGTCCGCGGCTCTTCGCATCCCGGTACGTCCACACTCCAAAACAGGCCATGGCTCCCCCAAACAACAGAAAGGCGGCCACCATCATTCCGATAAATAAGGGCATATTCAGCATCCCTCTACCTCCTCCTTCCATCTTTTCCGGGCGACGCCCCACAGCACACACCCGCTCAAGGCGCATACGGCGCAGGCCGCCGCAGCCAAAAACGCTGCCATCGAACCCGGTAAAAGCATCTGAATAACTGCTGCCGCAGCAGCCGTTTGCAGCGTACCGGCAAGAGCCGGCACCCACCAGTACAAGGGCCAGCGGCGTTTTTCCTTCCGCAGCTCCCTATTGAGCACAGCCTGCACCGGCGGAGGCACTTCCATGGCTTCATCTCCCAGAGCGGAAAACAGCAGGGAATCCAGCTCCTCATCCGTCATCGGCTTCTTCATATGGAATATCCCTCCAGTTCGGATTTTAATTGCTGCCTGGCCTGATAAAGCCGGGTTTTCACTGTGCCTTGGGGCAGATGCAGAGCATCGGCAACCTCCCGGACCGACAAACCGCCCATATAAAATAACAGCACCGGCATCCGCAGCAGGTCAGGAAGCTTGCGGACGGATTCCTGAACCTCCCGCCGCAGCATGGCATCCTCCACCAGCTGCTCCGTGCTTCCAGAATCCGGAGCCTGCTCCACCCGGTCCGGCTCCGGGTCCACCGGCGCAATCCGGTGCCGCCTGGCCCGCTTCACCTGTTCGTCCCGCCAGATCCGGGCGGCGATTGCCATCAGGAAACCCGCCGGATTGTTGCCCTCCTCCACCCGCCCAGGCATATCGAGCACCCGGAGAAAGGTTTGCTGGTACAAATCGTCGGCATCTGCCCGGGACGGGGCAAGCCTCCGGCAAAACGCATACAGCCTGCTGCCCCAGCGCCGGGCCAGTGCCTCCACGTCCCTTGCGCGCTCATCGCTGTGCAAGCCTCTCACATCCTCTCACCTATATATCCGCGCGTGAATGGATTTGGTTTTGGCAAAAACAAAATTCCGCGAAAATTACCACGGCAGCAGCCCAACAAATGCCTTAGCAGCGGCGGACAACGGCACTCCGCGGAGAGCGGCAATGCCCATTTGGCGCTCCGGCAAAGCCGGATGCAGCGGGATCTCCACCAGACGACCGGACGCCAGCTCCTCCGCCACGGCAATCCGCGGCACGAAGGCAAGACCGAACCCCCGCAAAGCAAACTGCACGAGCAAATCCACACTGCCCAGCTCAAACTCGGGAGCAAATGCCACGCCGCAGGAGGCGGCAAAACGGTCCAGGTAGCTGCGGGTATTGGCACCGGGCTCCAGCATCAGGAGCGGCTGTTTCACCAGTTCCTGCACGGCAAGACCCTGGCGGGCCAACCCAGTGCTCTTTTGACTGCCTACAAGACATTCCTCCAGCAAGGCGCTTTGGCGGATCTCCACCTGCTTGTCCCCTGCGGGCAGACTGACCAGTCCGAAGTCAATTTTCCCGTCCTTCAGCAGCTGGATGGTTTCCGGCGTAGTCCGGTTGGTCACGCGGATGCGGATATCCGGATATTGGCGGTGAAATTGCTCCAGATAGGGCAGCAGGTAATATTTGCACAGCGTATCACTGGCGCCGATGTTGATCTCACCCCTGCTTAGGCCATGCATCTCTCCCAGCGCCTTTTCCGCAACATCCATCAATCCAAAGGCCTGCTCCAGGTAGCGAAAGAGCACACTGCCCTCTGCCGTAAGCGTCACTCCCCGGGACGTTCGGAAAAACAGCTGTCCTCCCAACTTGGCCTCCAACTGCTTCAAGGTTTGGCTGACCGCCGGCTGAGTGATGTAGAGCCGTTCGGCAGCCTTGGACAAGCTCCCCGTTTGGGCGGTCCAATAAAAGACCCGGTACCATTCCAGATTGATTTCCACAGCTATTACCTCACCTTATATCAGGTATCATAAATATTCATTTTTCTAATAGATACGCCATTATTATAATGAAGAGGTCCATGTAAAACAATATCGGGTGTGCGTACACATCCTAAAGGAGGCGCGTAGAGATGGCAGTCACCGCGGTAGTGGGAGCCAATTGGGGAGATGAGGGGAAAGGAAAGATCATCGACGCTTTGGCTGCGGAATCGGATTATGTGGTCAGGTTTCAGGGAGGGAGCAACGCCGGACATACGGTCATCAACAGCTACGGGAAGTTTGCCCTGCATCTATTGCCGTCGGGGGTATTTCATCCCGCTGTGGGTAATGTGATCGGGCCGGGGGTGGCCCTGGACGTGGAGGTGCTGCAAGCGGAGCTTCAGATGCTGGCGGAGCGTGGTGTACCGGCGCCGAGGCTTCATATCTCCGACCGGGCCCAAATTGTGCTGCCTGTCCACCGCCTGCTGGATGGGTTGGAGGAGGAGCGGCTGGGTGCCAAGAGCTTCGGCTCCACCCGCAGGGGAATTGCCCCCTTCTATGCGGATAAATATTTGAAGCTGGGCATTCAAGCGGCCGAATTGGCTGACGGCCGTACACTTCAAGGCCGCCTTCAGCAGCTGCTGGCACAGAAAAACGTGCTGCTGACCCATTTATATGGCCAACAGCCCATTGATCCGGCAGCCTGGGCGGAGGTACTGGCGGAGCAGGGCCGCTGGCTCGCTCCTTATCTCTGCGATACGACGGAGCTGCTGCGCAAGGCCTGGTCCGGCGGCG
Organism: Bacillota bacterium; assembly: GCA_023393235.1. Taxonomy (GTDB): domain Bacteria; phylum Bacillota; class Bacilli; order Paenibacillales; family NBRC-103111; genus Paenibacillus_AR. The sequence goes on from JAEWMH010000197.1 coordinate 7,844, forward strand.
CAAATATTCTTCTGGAGGGACAGCTGGGTGCATTGCGGGACCCGGATCACGGGATTTATCCCTTTTCCACCTCTTCGTCCACTCTTGCCGGTTATGCCCCCGTGGGCGCCGGTTTGCCCCCGTATGCCATTGGCAGCGTCACCGCCGTCATCAAGGCCTACTCCAGCTGTGTGGGGGCTGGCCCCTTCGTCGGCGAACTGCTTGGCAGTGAAGGGGATGAACTGCGCCGCCGTGGTGGAGATGCCGGGGAATACGGCGCCACCACCGGACGTCCGCGGCGTATGGGCTGGTTCGACGCAGTTGCCACCCGATACGGCTGCATGATCCAAGGTGCTACCCAAACCGCGCTGACCAACCTGGATGTGCTCGGATATCTGGATGAAATCCCCGTCTGTACCGCCTACAAGCTGGAAACCGGAGAAATCACAGAGTATTTCCCCGCAACGGCACGGCTGGCTGGCGCAGAGCCTATTATGCAGCACCTCCGCGGCTGGAAATGCGACATTTCCACTGTGAAAGAGTACGCAGACCTGCCGGAGGAGGCAAAGCAATACGTCGATTTCGTGGAAAAGGCTACAGGCGTCCCCATATCCATGGTGTCCGTCGGTCCCCGGCGGGAGCAGCTTATCCATAGGTAAATGCTACAAGAAGGAATCAAGAACGAATTCGGCGTGACTTCCGCCCGATGGCGGAACCGCCCCGTTCCTCTCCAGGTTCTGGACCGCTTCAACGGGGATTTTCTGAGGCGTGCCTCAGAGGGGATTGTGTTCCACCGGAAAACCGCCGTACTGCCCGCCTTTTCGGTGGCAGGCCTGGATTACCAAGTAAATATCCGGGATAACCACCTGAACCAAACCTCCAACAGGCTGGGAGTGGACTTTTTTCTGCACCACCGGCAGCGGATTCAGCATCCCTTGGAAAAGGATGTTTACATCGGCTTAACCCGTGTGCCTGAGCCAGCAGCAGATTATACATTCTATATGCCTTCGCTGGCCGTCGGCGCTGCAAGCATTATCCCGGCAGATATGCTTAAGCGGTCAAGGCCCACCGGTACGGTGTTTTTACTTATATCGGCCAACATCACCCTCAGGAGATTTCATCGCTGACCTTAAAGCATATCTGGCATCAGGTGTTCGAGGTCTGGATGGCTACCGTTGAGATGAAGCTGAAGGAAATCTTCAGCTTTGAACGGATCGACTACACCCAGTGCAGCAGGCAGTATTGCGAATGCGACCTGTATTTACCCCATCGAACCCGTTCAAGAAACCGGGCATCCCGGTGGTAAATGGATCGAACATGAATGAAGGGCGTCCAAATCAGGCCTATTCTTGTATCTGGGAACCTGTTACGGACCACCTTCCGCTATTTGTCTCCAAACCTGCCTTTTATTAATTTGGCGGACACAGGGGACCTTATTTGCACAATTCGACCTCAAAACCGGCTGTTTTACACCTATTAACGGAACGTGTGTCCGTAAAAAGTGCAAAACACCGGTTTTTTTGCAGAATAGCGGCTCCTGGGTCTCCTGGGTCCTTTAATGCGAAGTGAAGCTGGCACTGTCCCCCTCCGGGCAAGATAGGCCTTTACCACGGTATCGAAAACGGGTCTGTGCTCATTAACTAGTATGGGAGGAATCTCATCGGTAAACGGAAGGAGGGAGCATCATGCCCACACGTAAACGGAAGCGCCGGAAGCCAACGCGGGTGCTGTCCAAACACTTGCCCCTTCGCGCCAAGGTGACGTTTTATTACGCCCGGAGTACCGGTGGGAAGCGGGAGTTCCGCATAAAGGATGCCGCTCCCGGCTTCCGCAGCCGCCTCCCCGCCCCACGTTCCTACTCCTATGCACATGTCTTTGTGGATGGCATCCTGCAATCACCGCTCACCTACCGGCTGAGGACCGGCCGTCTCCGCTTCCGTTCCTCCATCCTTCCGCCGGCAGGGGCCAATATTATCGCAGAATTTATCGCCATTTATCCCCCATCCCTGTCCCTATCCGCACCGCGTTCAGACAAGAAAAAAGCTTCTTCTTCCCCGAAGCCCCGCCGGAGGAAAAAGAAGCTCTGCTGCTGCAAAAAACGGAAGCGGATTACGAAACGGTGAAATCGAGAATCGTCAACGTCACACGTGCCCCCTCCGGTATGGTACCGGCGGTGGCGGACGTCAGTGCCAGCGCTTCGTTGGTTACCGTCGTAACCAGGTTTCTTTGCTGCAGCTGCCCTTCGACATAAAATTCAATGCCATACTGATGGCCTGCAACTGGGGTGCTCGGGTCAACCGCAAATTCGGTGACCGCAGCGCCGGTATTGTCCGCCCAGGAAAATCCTGCGGTGTCCGGCCCGATTTGAGAGGCGGTATTCGCTGCCAGGGCGATGCCCCCGGCAGGAGCGGTCATAAAGTAATTATACAGGGTGTACGATACAAGAGGTTGACGGGGTAAAATCAGATTAGCCATGTTCCCACCTCCTTCCTCCACATAAGTATATGGATGGGGCGGGAGAAACGAACTGGACATGGTACCCAAGAGTACCGCCCGTTCTGCGCTAAAAGTCCTGCCAGCCCACTGAGCTTGAGGCAAATTTGTCCTTGTACTCCATGGGGTTCATACCATGGTATAGCTTGAAAATCCCGCCGGAGCGTCGCCTGGGCCAGAGGGGACAAAGATGCCGGAGGAGCCATGCGCGGCAACTCCGGACCACGGCGCCAGGCATGAACAATTTGGTGATGGTTCGATTTGCAATAGCAATCGTCTTTTCTGGGAGCATTGACGTAATTCGCGGGACATAAACTGATGCTGAAATGCAAAAGTGCAGTTATTTTCTCCCATTCTGCGGCTCTCCTACCCTCGAAATGCAAATGTGCAGTTATTTCCTGCCCAACTGACCTCAGAATGCCTTTTTACTCCAAATAACTGCACTTTTGCAGGATAGCCCCTCCATTTGGCACCATCCGTCCGAAATAAATGCACTTTTGCATTTGGTCTCGACACCGGGCAGCGACTTGTACATCGCGCCGGGCCTCATTTGAGTTTCCCGATGGTGAGAGAGCCTCCGCTTCCGAAACACCGCCCTCCTCCAAGCCTCCTCCCCCTCGTCCCCCACACGCAAAAAAAAGACGTCCCCGGAAGGACGTCTGGCGCCTGTCATGGATTTGCAAACAACATTTTCAAACATTTTAGAACGGATAAATCAGCGGCAGCGCGATAATCATCACGATGCCCATCAATATTTGCAAGGGCAGCCCTACCTTCAGGTAGTGGCTGAACTTGTAGCGGCCCGCCGACATTACCAGCGCATTGGGCGGGGTAGAGAACGGAGACGCAAAGCACATGCTGGCCCCGATGGATACGGCGAAGAGATACGCATGAGGATTAGCGCCGAACTGGGTGGCCGCAGCCAAAGCAATGGGCGCCAGCAGCACGGCGCAGGCGGTATTGCTGATAAACATGGTCAGAATGGAGGTGGTGATGTACACCCCTGCCAAAAGCGCCATCGGCCCGAACTGGCCCAGACTGTTCACCAGCCCGCTGGACAACAGCTCCGCCGCCCCTGTTTTTTCGATGGCCGTGGACATGGGGATCATACCGCCGATGAGGACGATACTCTCCCAGTTAATGGCCCGGTAAGCCTCCTCCATCCCCCGGATACATCCCAGAGCTACGGTGAGCACCGCGGCAATCATCACCGCCGTTACCGCAGGCACCCACTCTGTTACCAGCAGCACAATCAGCAGCAGCAGAATGCCTGCGGCAATGGGCGCCTTGCGGTCCATGGTGATTTTGCGGGATTCCTCCAAAGGCTGGCCCACCACAATCACCTCGGAGGCTGTCGAAGCCAGAAGGGCGATGTCCTCCCACGTGCCCTGCACCAGCAGCGCATCGCCGAAGCGCATCTTCTCCTCCTTCACCTGGTGGAGGATGTACTGGTCCTTGCGCTGGATGCCCAGCACATTCAGCTGGTATTTCTCCCGGAAGCCGGATTCCTTCACCAGCTTGCCGATAAGCCGGGATTTAGGCGTGAGCATCACCTCAGCCAGCCCCATATCGCTGGTGGCGTAAGCGCCGCCTTGGCTTCCGCCGGAAATCTCCGGCTCCCCGGAGTCCAACACCACAAGCCCGTATTCCTCCGCGAAGGCCGACACATCCTCCCGGGGGCCAAGCACATACAGGACATCCGCCTCCTGGATGATGCTCTCCGGACCGGCCACCTCCTGGTTGATGGTCTTAAAAAACTGATTGCGCGCCGATATCTTCCGGCGGATCTCAAGAACCGTAAGCTGAAAACGCGCCGGTATCCGCAGCTCCAGCAGTGTTTTGTCCAGAAGAGGAGAATCCTTCTTTACCTGGACCCGGAGGAGATGCTCGGACAGGCGGTACTCATGCTCCAGCTCACCTGCCGATCGCTTCCGCGACTTGGACGCTGCACCACCCTCGTTTTTGGGAAGGAACCGCCGCAGGTAAAGCATCGCCAGAATCCCCGTCACCAGGCAGATCGCCCCGGTTGGCGCAAAGGAAAAGAACTTCAGCTCCCCGTAGCCGCCTGCCTTCAAGGCTTCTTGTATCACCAGATTGGGCGGTGTACCGATGGAGGTGAGCATACCGCCTAGGCTGCTGGCAAAGGCCAACGGCATCAACAGCCGCCCCGGTGTGGTTTCCGCGCTGTAAGCCAGGCTTACCACAATCGGCATCATCACCGCCACCGTACCGGTATTGCTGACGAATGCGCCAATGGACGCCGTTGCCAGCATGACCATTAACAGCAGCTTAGTCTCATTGGTTCCGGCCAGCTGGAGCAGCTTGCGGCTTACCAGCTTGGCCAGACCGGTGCGGAAGATCCCTCCGCCTACCACGAACAGCCCGATCATCATGACAACCACAGAATTGGAAAAACCGGCCAACGCCTCTTCAGGCTTCAGGACACCGGCGAGCATCAGTACGATCAGAGCGGCAACCGCAACCAGATCGGCGCGGATTTTGCCGGAGATGAACAGAGCGGAAGCGGCGGCAAGTGTAGCCAGGGTAACGATCATTGGCCCATTCATGTGCCCGCTCCTAGGACAGCTTCACAAGGCTGTAGTTCTTCTTGCCCTTACGGACAATAATGAACCGGCCGCCGATGGCCATGTCCTCCGATACCTCCAGAGCCAGATCGGTGATCTTGTCCCCGTTCAGTGAAACGGCGCCTTTGGTAACATCCTCGCGGGCCTGCCGTTTGGAGGGCTCCAGCCCCAGATCCACCAGCCAGTCCACAATATTCTTGGGCTCGCGGCCGCCTTCGAAGATGGGCATTTCCTTAAAGCCCAGCTCAATTTCCTCTGCACTTAAAGACTTGATGTCACCGCTGAACAATGCGGCGGTAATCCGCTGCGCCTGGGCCAGAAGCTCCTCGCCATGCACGAAGCGGGTCATTTCTTCAGCCAGCGCCTTTTGAGCCTCCCGCTTGTGGGGTTCGCTCTCCACCTTGGCCGCCAGCGCCTCAATTTCTTCCTTGCTCAGGAAGGTAAAGTATTTCAGGTATTTGACCACGTCCCGGTCATCGGTGTTGGCCC
>JAEWMH010000033.1 GCA_023393235.1 Bacillota bacterium
GCTCCCGCGCCTTCGCTTGGGCTACTCCCTCCCACACTCTCTAAATAACTGAATATTCAAACTCGTTAATGATTTTGATGTCCTTAGGGATGTCCCTATGTGCTTACACAAACTTCTTGACGCTACCCAGAAAGCTTCACTGTCAGCAAATTCCCATCGTAATGCAGCCTCATATCTTTTTTCTCATTCTTACTAGGGGATCGTTACGTAGATGGATGATACATTCCTCATTTGAGGTATGATACACCAATTGCTGCGGTCCAACATTAAAGAACTCCCGGTTTGCATCTTTATCTGATATTGTCCTGACAGGTGCCACTTCCGTTATAATTTTCTTCCCTTCCTCCTCGTGGTAATCAATTATGGAAAGCAAGACAAATTGATTCGGAAATAACTCCCTCACTTCTTGCCATTGCATCATAACCCCTCCTTCATTCCCGGAACATCCAAACGAAATATAGTTGATTTCATTTTATCATAAATAAAGCCATCCTTTGCAGGATGGCCTTTCTCTGGCAGATCTCGATTTATTTCATACGCTTAGGGGGCACCGATGGTAAAATAACATTTTGTAAACATCGAGGACTTCACTTTTTGCAGCAGTGCTCCTTCTTTGCCTTCAATGCTGTAGTGAAGGGTCCAAGGCAGCTTCACACGGGCCGTATATTCGCCGAACGGAACCGGCTTGCCGTCCGAATCTTTTCCATCCCACTCCATGAGGGCCTCCGCACTCCACATTTTGGTTTTGAATGCTTGGGATACCGGCAGCGTCCCGCTCCAAACCGTCTCATAGGCGCGATTAAAGTAGGAACCGGTTATTCTCTCGATTTCAATGGTAACCTGCTCATCCTTCGCTATGGTAATCGGATCATCACTTGCGTTGGCTAAGGCAAACTGAAGGGAAACCGGTTGTCCGAACGGGATAATGCTCCCTGTATTAGGAGCCTGCCGAATGGAGGGGGACAGCGGATAATCCCGCGGCGCATTGGACTGCGGATCATACTGAATGAAGCTCCATGTACCCGAGATAGGCTGATCTGCCACAGCAGCCGGAGGGACATACTTTTCCGGGTCCGCAGCAGGAGGGCTTGCATAGATCCACACATCGCCAAGCCAGCTGCTGCGGATATGATACCAGCCGCTACCGCGTTCGAATGACGTCACAATCTGGGGAGAAAGGGTCCCCAATACCTGGGCGTCCCGGTTGGGAAACGCGTAAACAGGGGTATTTTCCTGTAATTCCACCTTTTCCTCCCCCGTCTGCAAGTCCTTCGGCAGAAAATAGTCATGACTGATCCACTTATCCCCCAGCCATGTCCGGATATGGAACCAATCCAGATTAATCCGCTCGAAGGCAACCACGGATTGCCCCGGACTTAAATACCCGCTAATCTCCGCATCTCCCTCCGGCGCATCGAAAACCGGCATCGTTTCATTCACGCTGACCCATTCATCGGTAGGAATATAATACGGAAGCAGCTCATGCACCGGCTTGATCCACTTGTATCCCAACCATGTCTGGATGCGGTAATATCCGTTGTAGGTGCCGATGGTTCTCAACGGCTGCGGGGAAATGGTATTGGCCGATTTTCCTTGCTCCGAAGGTTCATCATATAAGAACTCTTCCCCCGAGGTCCGGATCCATTCGTAAAAATCACTGGTATACTCGGGTTGCTTCGGTCTAATCCAAAATTGCCCTTCTTCGGTTTCAATCCTGTACCAAATCAAGGGCTGGGACTCATGTTTGAAATAACCGCGCCATCCCTCCTCCGCCTCCAGCACATTTGCTACCTGCAGCTTTGCACTTCCTATCTGATTCCCGTCAGGAGCGTCGTACAATGCGGTTTGGGTCTCCGTAAGCAGGAGCAGCCCCGGTAATTGCTTCTTATCCAGGTCCTGCGGAGCAGCCTGGGCGGTTGTGGAATGGAACACGTAAAAAGCAAACGAGAATAAAACCAGAAGTACCCACATCATTTTCCGCAAAATGATCCCTCCCATAAACGAATCATAGATTCTATTGTCTAATCCGAAGTACAAATTGAATCACATCCGCGGCAAATCTGTCCGGTTCTTCAAAATGAGGCAAATGGCCGCTCTCTTCATAAATGATCAGCTGCCCGTTCTTTACGTCCCTCACAAATGCTTGTGTCTGCTCCTCGCAAATAACGGGATCATGCCTGCCCTTAATCAATAGCGTTGGCACCGTTAAATCCTTCAGCTTGGGGAGCAAGGAGTCAAATATCCGCCCTTCAGCGATTAATTTGGAGAAATGAATACCGCTGCTTCTGCCGAACTCTTTGACCTGACTGTCCGAATAAAGCATTCTGTTGTAGTTGTTGCCGTCATTCGGCGTATACACCTTCATCCTTAGCCCGCCTAAGCCTTGGCCCAGCTCCATAAAAGCCTGCAGCGTTTCCTCCGGTGACTGGGATCCATGTGCAGCGGCCAGGCATTCTTGCGCTTTTTCAGACTTCCCGATGGATTGGTAGAAGGGCGCAGCTTTTTGCAGCCAGTTGCGGAAGGACTTATCGAAATCAAAGGAAGGTCCCTCCAATACAAGGCATTCTACCGAATCCGGATAATAGCCGGCATAGAGCAAGCCTAAGAAGCCCCCAAACGAATGCCCCAGCACAGACCAGCGCGGAATGCCCAACTGCTTACGAAGCTCCTCGCAATCCTCCACCAAATCCTGAAGCCCCAAGGCTTCCTCTTCCTCGAGTGCATCTGAACGCCAGACCCCGCGCTGATCCATGCCGATTAAACGAAGCTTCTCTGACAGCCGCAGCGATTGATGAAGCATAAATTCGTAGCAGCTCTCCCCCGGTCCGCCGTGAAGGTATAAAAGCGCAGGAGCATTCGCATCTCCGTGGATTTCCACATATAGCTGTTTTCCACGAATTTCGAGTAAGTCCCCTTCCATACACACGCTCCTTTTCTTCCATGATACCAACGGGTTATTTCTGCCAATCAGCCCTTAATATTGTCCCTTTATCACAAAAAACGAACCCCGTATGGTTCCGGCCAACGTGGACTTCTGCCTGGCGAATTTAAACTTGCCCTCCAGCTCTGCCGGTACCTCCATACCCTCCGATAGCTTAAAGCCCACCGCCCGCTTCTTAGGGTCGTCCACTGTATACATTACATTGACCCCAAGCCCATCCTCATAGAAAACATAGGTAAACTGGATGTTCTCCACCTGAAAACGCGAGGTTTCCAGCGGCTTGGCCGCAAACTCGATATTGCGCTCTTCCTTTAGCACCCGGTTCACGTAATCCAGATTGTCCTGGCTTTCGCTGACAGGCAGAGTGGTGAATGCATGCTTGTATTTGTTCATAAAATAGCGGGCTTCATTGGCACGCATTCCGGCCAGCGCCGCTGCTACAGGTGAGGACTCCAAGCCGACGGTTGACACATGTTTAAAATCAACGATATAGGGCATGTCCAGCCTCCTTTTCAATACCATTATTCCCTGGCGATACTCTTATCTTACCAAAGAATACGGCAGGATTTGCACCTTCTTCCACTATGCCAAGCTTATCCCAACCTACCATAGGATGAGCTTTATAAACATCTGCATAAATTCTACATAAATCGACTTTATTCTTCTACATTCTGGATGTTTTAACGGAATAAAACTACAAAATTCGACTATCACCATTTAGAATGAATCTAGCATTTCACACCAGGAGGACCGCCCTATGAGAAAAAGCTTTGGTCTACAACTGCTAACCCGATTTTTATTGTTAGCCATCCTTGCAACATTCGCAATTCCATCTACCCCCGCTTTTGCAAGCGGCAATGTAACCATTGATTTTGAGGATGAGATCATCGGTGAGACGCTTCCGTTATGTTCAGGAGCGGCAGGCACAGGCTGCCACCGGGCAAACGGCACCAATCTGGCCAGCTGGAACGGCCCCGGAGGACTAACCTATGAGACGGTTTCCTCCGGCTATGCCCAGGTGGATATTTGGTATTTGTTCGCTACCGATGGCCGTTATGACGGGCACAAATGGGTCCGGTTCACAGCAGGAAACAATGCAACCCTGCAGACCGTAAGGCTCCGCAGTACGGATAACAGTGAGTTTCGATTAAAGCAGCTCAAGGTCAGGGATGCCAGCCAAAGCACCACTTCCAAGCTTACCGTGAAGGTAAAACGGGATGGAGCGGTGGTCGGTACAAGAACCTACCAAATGAGCGGCCAAGGAAATGAGCTTTTTTCCACAGACACTACGACCATAAACCCCTGGATGACTTCGGGGGAGGGCGAGAACTTTGATAATATTGACACCATCGAAATCTCGGGCTTCAGTCAACAAGGATTCATTATTGATTCCCTTCAGATTGGAAGCCCGGGACCGGAAAATCAGAAGCCGACAGGGTCGTTCACCATTAATAATGGCTCCGAAACCGTCGGCTCCAGAAATGTCACCTTGCATGTAACCGGAGCCGACCCGGAATCCGACCCTATGGAAATGCGCTTCTCCCACGATAATGGCCTCTGGAGCGATTGGGAGCCGTTTGCTGCTACCAAGGCTTGGACCCTTACAGAGGGCGAAGGCTTCAAAATGGTATTTATGCAGCTGAGAGATTCAGAAGGCAACTTAGCCGACACGGCCTTTAAAGCGGTCACCTTATCCATTGTGTACACCGTCTCCTTCGACAAGAATGGCGGCGACACGGATGCAAGTCCATTGATGAAGACCCTCCAGCCGGGGGAGATAATCGATGAACTCCCGGCAGCCCCGTCCAGAGTAGGGTACACGTTTATGGGCTGGAATACCGCAAGCAATGGAACCGGAGAACCCGTTACTGCGGGAACAGAAGTAACCGCTGATATGACGGCGTATGCCCAATGGCAGCAGATCGCTCCGGCCAACGTTCCTACCGTCACCAACGCAACCACAGCGGAGGATGTGCAGTCCTCTGACGGCCTGGTGATTGACCGAAATAATGCCGACGGAGCGGAAGTGGAATATTTTAAGATTACGGCCATCACTGGGGGCAATCTGTTTAAAAATGATGGTGTTACCCCTATTCAAAGCGGTGACTTTATTACCTATGCGGAAGGCAACAGCGGGTTGAAGTTTTCCCCGGCGCCGAATGCAAACAGTGTTGCAGGCGATTCCTTCTCCTTTCAGGTACAAGCAGCCTTCGAATCCAATGGATCGGGGTTAAGTGCTGCTGTACCAGCTGTGATCACCGTTACGGAGGTCAATGATGCACCGGTGGCAGTGGATGATATATTGCCGGATATGGATGAGAATACAGCCCAAGTCACTATCCCTATCGCCGATTTATTGGCCAATGACAGCAAAGGTGCTGCCAATGAAAGCAGCCAGGAGCTTACACTGATCCAAGTGGAGAAGCTGTCCGGCGGGGAGGTGCGGATTGAAGGGACTACCGTTATTTTTACGCCCGATGCCAATTATGCAGGCCCTGCCCAGTTCCGGTATACCATTCGGGATAATGGGACAACCGCCGGAGCCGCCGATCCCCTGGAGAGCCAGGCTGTTGCCGGATTCCAGATTGAAGCGCGGGCAGCCCAACCTGCTATAACCCCTGCGGTGACCTATGAGGATACCCAAAGCACGGACGGGTTGGTCATCACCGCGGCCACCTTAGGCGGAGCTGCTGCCACCCACTATAAAATCAGCGGAATTACCGGCGGGAAGCTCTACAAAAATGACGGCGCAACACTCATTCCGGAAGGCAGCTTTATTACCGTAGCCGATGGCAGTGCAGGGCTGAAGTTTACCCCTGATGCCAACGCACACGGCGCGGACGGGTTCGGATTCCAGGTTCAAGCGGCGCCAAGCACACAGGGTAACCGGCTGAGCGAGGCGGTACCGGTATCCATCACCGTCCACGAGGTGAACGACACTCCCCAGGCAGCAGATGATGTACTTGCGGACATCAATGAGGACGCCGGGGCTCAAATCATTCCTATCGCCCAGCTGCTTGGGAATGATACGAAGGGTGCGGATAATGAAAACGATCAACTGCTGACCATTTTTTCCGTTGATCAGGCAGTTGGCGGTACGGTTGAAATCGTGGAATCAGATATTGTATTTACGCCCCATGCCAATTACCACGGGGCAGCAGGCTTCCGGTATACCGTCCAAGATAATGGAACCCCCGCCGGTCTGCCGGATGCGAGGACGGATACCGCTAACGTATCCTTTGTGATTAAGCCTGTGGCGGATATTCCGAGCATAACGGATACAACTACAGCCGAGGACACCCTGAGCAGTACGGGTTTGGTGATTGCAAGGAATGCCGCCGATGGTCCGGAGGTTACCCATTTCCTGATCGGGAATATAACCGGGGGCACCCTGTACAAACATGACGGCACAACACTTCTGCATAACGGATCGCTGATCACGGTGCCGGAGGGTGCAGCAGGGCTGAAATTTAAGCCGGAGGCCGACGCCTTCGGAGAAATAGGGTTTGGGTTTGATGTCCAAGCCTCTCTCGATGCCACGGGAACAAGTGTAAGCAGCTCTGTGGCCGCGGTAATTACGGTAACGGAAGTAAACGATGCTCCTGTGGCGAAGGCCGATACACTGGACCGGGTGATTTTTGGCACGAAGGAAATCCTCATTCCCTTCTCTGCCTTAACCGCCAACGATTTAACCGGGCCGGCCAATGAGGCTGGGCAGGAGCTCACTGTCACGGATGTAAGCCAAGCAACAGGCGGTACCGTAAGCATCATCGACGGTCAAATCAAATTTGTGCCGGATTCCGATTTTCTGGGCACGGCAAGCTTCACCTATGAGGTTACGGACAACGGAACAACCAATGGAACGGCGGACCCCAAGTCACATTCCGCACAAGTGGATTTCGTTATTGGGGATGCAATAGCTCCGATTATCACCCTGTTTGGTGAAAATCCCTTGTACCTGTTGGTAAACGATGCCTTCCTGGAGCCCGGGTATACGGCTATCGATGATGCGGATGGAGATCTGACTGAAGAAGTAGCGGTTACCGGCTCTGTTACAGCCGGAGAAATGGGTGTCTATACCCTTAAGTACAATGTTTATGACCGCAGCCATAATGCGGCTGTTGAAGCCGTCAGACAGGTGCACGTTGTATCCAATGAGCTGAAAGCATTAAGCACCTCGCATGGAGAGATGGAGCCGGTCTTTGATCCGAAGGAAACCAGCTACACCCTGCAGCTTCCGTATGATGTAACCCGTCTGGATGTAACGGCGATCCCGTTGGACCCGGCTGCTGCGGTTACGATCAATGATCAGGCCATTGGTGATCAGGGTGTACAACAAGTTCCGTTGAACGCAGGCAAAAATACGCTGGCAATTACAGTAACTGCCCCAGGCGGCAGCTACACCATCTACACGCTGGAAGTCACCCTGGAGTCCCCGCCGGAGGAGACCTCGGAGTCCCCGTCAGGTCCGGTATCCGGTCCGGCTCCGGCACCAACCTCAGAGAAGCTTTATGTGGATGTGGAAGCAGCAGGCAAGGGCAATGTTTCTCAAACTGAAATTACACGTACCGCCAAGTCCGATGGAACCAAACGGGATAATGTAACATTTACAACGGACAAAGCAACAGAATCTGCTCAGAAAACGGTAGAAGCAGGCTCTGCTGCCGCCCGGATCATTATTCCGGATCAGAAGGATGAGGTATCTGAGGTCCGTGTTGAGCTGCCGGTCCAGTCTCTGCAGAAGATTGCCGACAGCAAGTTAGGGCTGGAGCTGTACACAAACAACGGCATGATCTCCATCCCCAACGATTCTCTCCAGGGACTCAATGGTGATGTGTATTTCCACATCGTGCCTATTAAGAAGGAAGAGGAGCGCAAGCAGGTAGAAGAACGGGCAAAGAAGGAAGAAGTAGTCCGGGAAGCATTAGGCGATGGCAGCATTGTAGTAGTGGGCCGCCCGATGACCATCGAAACAAACATGACCAGCCGCCCTGTTAAGATTACGCTTCCCCTGATGCAGACCTCCGTTCCGGCTGATGCACAGCAAAGGGAGAAATTCCTGGCGAAGCTGGCCGTATTCATTGAGCATAGTGACGGAGAACGTGTACTGGTTAAGCCCGAGGTCGTGAGCTATAAGGAAAATATGTATGGCTTGGCCTTCCGGATTACCAAATTTTCCACCTTTACCATTGTGGACATGCAGAATGCCCAGCCGGGCCATAATCCGGTAACCGGCGTAAACTCTCATGAGCGCTATATGAATGGTTATGAGGATGGTACCTTCAAGCCGGAGCAGCGTGTCACACGCGCAGAGATGGCAGCTATGCTGCAGCGGTTGATCGGAAAAACCGGTGCCGGCGAAGCTGCGTTAGGGTATAGCGATGTGGCGGCTACCCATTGGGCAGGTGCGTCCATCCGTTTTGCAACGGATCATGCCCTGATGGATGGTTACCCGACCGGGGAGTTCAAGCCGGAAGCAGGCATCACCCGGGCGGAAATGGCTGCGGTAATCGCACGTTACAAGAAGCTGAGCAGCACGGGCGGTGCCGGATTTGCAGATGTGGACGGACACTGGGCAAGCCAGTTGATTGCCCAAGTACAATCGGCCGGATATTTGAAGGGGTATGAGGACGGCACCTTCCGTCCGGAACAGCTCTTAACCCGTGCAGAGGCAGTAACCATACTCAACCGGGTGTTCAACAGAGGTCCATTGACAGGCGTGACCGTTCCCACATGGTCCGATGTTGCTTTAGCCCACTGGGCATTCGGGGATATCGAGGAAGCTTCCTTGAATCACTCCTATCACTTGACTGAAGCCGGTGTAGAACGACTGGCAGAAGGACAATAAGGCAATAACCATTCCCGCGGCGGCGTTATGCCGTCTCAGCTCCATCCATCGTTAAGGTGGGTGGGGCTTTTTCTTTGCCCCCTGGCGCTAATCTTGACAACTATATCAATGATGGATACAATGTTGTTATATCCATCATTGATATAGAGGAGGCGATCCAGTGGCCCGAACAAGTCCCTACGAATCCGGTGAGCTTACAGATAGTATCTTCCTGATCCTGTTGGCCACGCTGGAGCCCATACACGGCTATAAGATTATGCAGGTCATTCAGGATATGACCCTGGGCAGCGTGGAGATTGGTCCCGCCACCATGTATACCACCTTGAAGAAGCTGAACCAGGCCAGGTGGATCATGGAAATCAGCGGAGACGACTCCAAAATCCTTTATCAGGTTACGGAAGAAGGGCGGAATATCCTCCGGGAAAATTTCAACCGCAGAAAACAGATTATCGATATAGCAGACCAGCATTTTATTCAGAATTCGGGAGGGCGTTAAAATGGCTAAATACCGGTTATGCAACGGGCTGGCGATAGCGCCGGAGAAGGATATGAGGATGCTGAAGGAAATGAGCCGGAAAGGGTGGCATCTTGCCGGGTTATCCGGCTTGCTGTACCGCTTCGAGGAGGGGCAGCCGCAGGATTACGATTATGCATTGAATATGGAGAGACGCATCGGCCCCGATATGCTGTCCTTCTACGAGGCCAGCGGCTGGACGCCGGTGGTGGCCCAACACGGCTATCAGATTTTTAGAGCGGCAGCGGGCACCTCCCCCATTTTTAGCGATGCGGATTCCGAAATAGAAATTCTCCGCAGCAACAGGCGGCAGTCGGGCAAGTGGGCGCTTATCTTCACGGCTTTGCTGCTGGGCTGTTTATTCATGCTCAACCAGGCTGACCAAAGCTTCTACGTAGGGATGGCTTCCGGTGCAAGCCTTGTTCTGATGGTTTGTGTGATCTTTACGGTGTTTCCCTTTATCGGGTATACCCGGACCCTGCGCAAAAAACAAAGGAACCGCCTCTTATAGGGGCTGCACGCAAAAAGCGGAGAGCCATGGCATGATCGCCTGCTCTCCGCTTCTTTAGTTTCGCCTTTACAGAATCTTCTTCACAAACTCCGACTTTAGCTTCATGGCCCCAAATCCCTCGATCTTGCAATCGATATTATGGTCCCCATCCACCAGCCGGATGTTTTTCACACGGGTTCCGATCTTCAGGACAGATGAGCTGCCCTTCACCTTCAGATCCTTGATGACCGTAACGGAGTCCCCGTCATTCAGGATGTTTCCATTGGCATCCTTCACGATCTTTATATCGCCGCTGTCCTCAGCGCCCGATTCCAAGCTCCATTCATGGGCACACTCCGGGCAGATCAAAAGACTCCCGTCCTCGTATGTGTATTCTGAATGGCATTTTGGGCAATTCGGCAAGCTTGACATGAACTATATGCACTCCCTCAGGTGTTATATGGTGTTGGCTTCTTATAGAACGGTTTGCTTTAGAACGGGTTGGTTGCGATAAAGGTAGCAGCCTTCACATACATCCGCTTGTGGATTTTCAGTTGGTCGATAATAAACTCCGCCACATCCTCCGGCTGAACGTATTTATCATCATTATTTTCTTTAATCAGGCTCAGGTCCAAGGCCAGGTCCGTAGCAATGGTGCTGGGGGTTAACGCCGATACCCGGATATTGTTGCGGCGTACCTCCTGGGCGAGGGATTCCGTGAAGCCAATCACAGCGAATTTGGATGCGCTGTATGCACTGGAGGTGGCTGCGCCGTTTAACCCGTTGGTGGAGGAGATATTAATGATGTCTCCGCCGTTCTTGGCGATCAATTGCGGCAATACGGCACGGGTGACATAATAGGTGCCCATCAGATTGGTATCGATCATACCCTTCCACTCCGCCGGGTCCATCTCCAGCACCGTGCCGAAGGTGGCAATGCCCGCATTGTTGATCAGGATATCGGCCGGTCCCAGCTTTGCAGTTAAGGCTTCGACCGCTGCGTCCACCTGCTCCTTGGACGAAATATCAATGGCCGCATAGGCGACTTTGACACCCAGCCCTTCGAGCTCTGCCGCTACTTCCTTCAGCGTCGCCTCGGTACGGGCCAGAAGCCCCACGTGTACACCTTCCTTGGCCAGGGCAATGGCGGTTGCCTTGCCGATGCCTCTTGCTCCTCCGGTTACAATTGCTACTTTGTCTTTAATCGATTGTGCCATGTAAGCAAGCTCCTCTCACTCCGAATTGAGATATCCCCCTGATTATACCATTACCGGAGCGGGATGCCTAAACCTCAACTACGTGCAGCTTGCTTTTCAACTCCGGATAGATACGGCCGTAAACCTTCCGCCGCAGCGCCGAATGAAACACGGCCAGCACCAGGGTTACCACGATGAGCGCGGCGGGCACAAGATATAAGAGCGGATGATCCACAAAATATCCGAAAACATCATAGCCCCGGTTAATGTAGCGCCCGTAAATAAAGGCAGCTGCAATAACCAGCAATACAGGCAGGGCGAATAGACCGGACAGAATATTGACTCTCTTCATTTTCGTGTATGTAGATTGAAAACCATCCTCGCCAAGATACTGCTCCAGCAGCATCACCTGCTTATCGAAGGAATCACTCTTTTTCACCGGCAGTCCCTCATGCGAAATATGCTTGTGCAGCACATCCAGCTCCTGGCTGAATTCCAATGTCTGCAGAACAGCTCTTCCCATATTCATCATTGCACTCTCCCGTCTTATATACATTCCGGTGATATCGTCCGGCCTTTAGCCGCCCAATTCTCCGGTCTTAGTGATGTATTATAAAGGGCAGAAATAAATGCGACAAATAAAAAAGCGATAAAAACTGGAAATTAGGACAGATGGATTAGTTTTTTCAACAGCAAAAGGCCGCCCATAAAACAGGCAGCCTTGTTTGAATTTATCGTCTTGGAGTTGTTTCGAAATGCTCCCCTAATACTCGAAATGCCCGCCACTGTTCCTGCTTAATGAGCATGTTCTTGATCTGGAGTGCACACTCTTCAGTCGTATGAACGTGGGTGTTTACGGTCAGGTCGTAGGGAATATCTGCGTATGCATGGGCCAGCTGCCACCGGGATTGGCCGATGGTCCGGTCCCCCCGAAACACCTCGCGGCGCTCCAATTCCTCGATTGGGCATTCCACATGGACAAACAGCACCGGGTAACCGGCAAACACAGTGACGTATTCGAATAACCAGTCATTCTTATCGGGCAGGTCCAGAATTACATCATCAATAATGATAGGAAGTCCCTTGTCGCTAAACAGTTGAGCTGTTTCATGCATGATGCCCTGGGTAATCAGAAGCTGATTGTCCAGATCGTCGCGCAGGACCTGCTTGGGGGTCATATTCATAAAATCATCACAGCAAATATGGTAGAACGGTTCGTCCAATTGGCTTTGCAGGACCTTAGTGAGTGTTGTCTTCCCTGCGCTTGATACACCGTTCAGCAAAATAATAATACCTTTTTCCATTTCTTATTCCTCCTATATGGGAGGCAAAGGGTATTACCTTGGCCTCCTAAATTAATCCGTTAAGGAGGCGTTCATCCAATTACACATACGACAATTCTCCTGTCATAAGAGGATGGGAAATCCAAAGCAATACCATCATAAAGCCGGGTCCAGAGTTCCCCAAGTACATTTATCACAGTTTCCCAATACTCGGCGGGCGAGTTTTATTTTAGCTGTTTTGTGCTTTGATGGAGGATGCAGGCCACACCCGTCACTGCACCAAACGCTCCTGGATGCTCTTCTCAACAGCAGCTTCACGGTCGCCGACCTGCAACTTTAGATAAATCGAGGATATATAATTCCGCACGGTTCCTTCCGACAGATGCAGCTGCTGGGCGATTTGTTTGTTCCGCCGTCCTTCCGTCAGCCCCTTCAGCACCTCCAGCTCCCTCCCCGTCAAATCATACGGATTCAGAGGAGCTCCAGGCTGAGGTTCCGAAAACAGCTGTTGGGCCACCTCCTGCGAAATTAAGGTCCCGCCCCCATGAACCAGGCGGATTGTCGCCGCAAGCTCTTTGGGATGAAGCGTCTTGAGCAGATAACCCTCCGCCCCCAGCCGCAGCGATTCCGCCGCGTAATGAATCTCCTCGAAGGTTGTAATGATGATCACCTTAATCTCCGGCCATTTCTCCTTGATCTGCTTGGTAGCCTCCAGCCCGTCCATCTCCGGCATATGGATATCCATCAGGACAATATCCGGGGGTTCCACAAGACACAGCTCCAGTGCCTGCCTGCCATTGGCGGCTGTGCGCAGCCGGAAGTCCCGCTCCTCGCCAAGCAGCAGCTTCAGGCTTTCGCGGACCAGCGGCTGGTCATCGGCCAGCACAATATCTATCCGCCGCTCCCCCTCCTGGTTCGGATTGGGGAGGATGCAGGTCACCAGTGTACCGTCATTTTCCTGTGAATCAATATAGAGCTTACCCTGCAGGGCGGCAAGCCGCTCCTTCATTCCGGTGAGTCCGAAGCCGTAGCGCAGCTGTGCGGTTCCTTTGCCATTGTCCTGAATCTGCAGCATAAGCTGGGCGGTATCATATTGCAGTACCACCCGGATGGCACTGGCCTGTCCATGACGGCTGGCATTGGTAAGCGCCTCCTGAAGCGACCGGCACAGGGTATGCTTGGCCTGTTTCAATACCGCATAAGGCTCGCCCATAGTGCGGAACGACAGCGATACACCCGTACTCCCTTCGAATTGCTCTACAATTTGCATTAAGGCCCGGTCCAACGGCACCGACTCCTCCAGCGGGTCCATCTGATGAACCTGCCTCCTCACATCCTCCAGCCCCTTGCGGGCCAGCTCCAGCACATCCTCCAGCTTCTTCGTCCCTTCCTGTGCAGCTACATGCGGCCTCATGGTTTCCAATGCAAGAATCATCGAGGTATAGCTGTGTCCAATCGTATCATGGACCTCCCTTGCCATCCGGTAACGCTCCTCCAGCAGGGTCATGCGTTCAATCTGTGCCGAATACTGCTCCAGAATGGCATACTGCTCGTTGACCAGCGCCAGCTTTTGCCGGATGCCATTAATCGAATTGGCACCCTTCTGCAATCCGTAACCGGCTGCATATACAAACAGCCCGTCCGATAGACTCTGCCAGATCTGCGGATGGGACACGGCTGCCTGCACCCCTGTTCCGGCACTGAAGCTGAACAGCAGCAGCGTAAGCGGAAGCAGCACCCCATGCGCCCTTCCCCGGATATGAAAAGCAAGCATCAGCACGGCAGGCAAAAACAGCCTGGTTAGCCCGTACTCATGCGCCAGTCCAATAGACAGTCCGCCTGCAAGCACAAACTCCATCACCAAATAACGCCGCTTGAAATCCTTCCCTGCCATTGCGGGAATCAGACCGCTCAGCAGCACCGCCGGCAGCACCAGCAGGAGCGGAAAATCCGGCTTGTCCCGGTACATCAATATGATAACCGCCGTGCTCCACAAGAGGCGGAGCAGCAAAACGGATATGTCCTGCCAAGCCCACCGGACAACGTTGGTTCGCATCGTCTAGCAACTCCAATTCTGCTGTTGTATTGTCACACCCATTCCATGACATGCCGTAACTGTTCAAAATGACAGCCTGCTTGCTAGATTAGGGCAGAGGGATATGCCTAAGCAATACGCAGATTATATCCTACTACAATCATTTGGAAAAGGGAGGGATTGCAGTGCCGCTGCTTCAAATACGGGATCTGACCAAGGTTATTGGCCGCAGGATTCTCGTAGATCATGTCTCATTGGAAATGGAAAAGGGAGAAATTATGGGACTGCTCGGTCCCAACGGCGCCGGCAAAACAACGACGATCCGCATGATCGTCGGTCTGATGGCCAAAACGGAGGGTCAGGTGATCATCGACGGGCTCGACACCCGGCAGCAGTTTGCCGCGGCCATGGGAAAGGTGGGCGTTATTGTGGAACAGCCGGATTTATACCCTTATCTGTCCGGCTATGACAATCTTACACTTTTCTCCAGAATGAGTCCGGGTGTGACGGCCGAGCGGCTGCAGGAGGTTGTTGCCCTTGTAAGCCTTGAGCAGAGCATCTCGGCTAAGGTCAGCACCTACTCACTTGGCATGCGGCAGCGTCTTGGCCTGGCAGTGGCCTTGATGCATAAGCCAAACCTCTTGATTCTGGACGAACCGACCAACGGGCTGGATCCGGCGGGAATCCGGGAGCTGCGGGAGCACCTGCGGAAGCTGGCGCACAAGGAAAACGTCGGTATTCTTATTTCCAGCCATCTGATGTTCGAAATGGAGCTGATGTGCGACCGGGTCGCGGTGCTCCAGCAAGGCAGGCTGATTGGTGTTCACCGGCTGGCAGAGCTGGTGCAGGAGGATCAGATGCTGGTGCAGTTTGAGGTAGACAGGCCGGATCTGGCGGTGCAGGTGCTGCAAGCCATCCTGTCAGGTGCGGAAATTACAGCGGATCACAAGCAGCTCCGCGTCCGGCTGCCCCAAAACCGGATTCCCGAAATCAACCGCAAGCTATTGGATGCGGGCATTAATGTCTACGGGGTTCACACCGTGAAGCGGACCCTGGAGGACAAATACCTGGAGATTACAGGAGGGCAAGGACATTGAGACTCGTTCAATACATCCGGAATGAGAATATGAAAATCTATAAGAGAAAGCGCACCTGGGTGCTTATTGCCCTTATAGCTATCTTCGTCATTCTCCAAATCATCAATGTCCGCACGGGCGACGGCAGCCCCGCAGGGGCAGATTGGAGAACACAGCTGGAGCAGGAGAATCTCCGGCTGACCGAGGAAGCCGGTGATCCGGAGGCGCTGCCGATTGAGGTACGGCAGGCAGAGAAAAACAGGCTTTTGAACCAGTATTACCTGCAGCATAATGTGCCCCCGGAGATGAATGCCTGGAGCTTCGCCGGGGATCTGGCCGGAAATATTGTATTCGCCGTATCCCTCATCTCCATCATTATTGCCGGAGAGATTGCTGCCGCGGAATTCGTCTCCGGTACGATCAAGCTGCTGCTCACTCGCTCAGCCAGCCGGACAGAGATATATACCGCCAAATATTTGGCCGCGCTCCTGTTCGGACTGGGGTTGACCCTCATTGGCCTGCTGCTCTCCCTCTTGTTCGGCGGGATCATGTTCGGCTGGGACGGCCTCGGAGACAGTTACATGTATGTGAGGGACCATACCGTTCAGCAAACGCCCATGCTGCTGTCCATCCTCGGCGGTTACCTGTTCCATCTTCCATTTTTGCTGATTACAGTGACCTTGGCCTTTATGATATCGGCGGGCTTCCGAAGCACCATCTTCGCCATTGTCATTCCCCTGTTCGTCTCTGTGGCAGGCTTCGTGATTTCCATCGCGATGAACGGGTGGCCATGGACCCGTTATTTTATCTTTGCCCATACCGACCTTTCCGGTTATTTTCTGGGTGATCCGTCTGTGGAGGGGATGACCCTGGGCTTTTCCCTGGTTTTCATCGGGCTTCATCTGGCTGCCATGCATCTGCTATCCCACACGTTATTCGTAAGAAGGGATATCTCATAGCAGCGGCGTCGTTACATCCCAACCCTAATAGAAAAGAGGAATCCAAATGCACCGGATATGGAGATTTATCATCGTTGCATGCTTACTGTTGGTCACGGCCTGCGGCAACGGCGAAGCCGCAACGTCTACACAGGAGCTCCAATTAGAGGCAAATCAGCTGACAAAGCTGGTCATCAACAACCGCAATGGAGAAATTGAAATCAAAGGTGCGGATACAGACAAGATTGCCGTTGAAGCAGCAATTACGGCTAAGGGCATAAGTATGGATAAATTAAAGCTGCAGCTGCGGGCAGAGGGCACAACCGCGTATTTGGATGCTGCCTTTGCCGGACAGCTGCTGGCTATGGGCTCCGGGACGGTGAATCTGAGGGTCAGCGTTCCGCAGCAAATGGCGGTCCAACTGGACTCTCATCGGGACGGCAAGCTTCAGGTGACGGGGCTCTCGGCTCCGTTGAAGGTGGACAATGTGAACGGGGATATAGAGATCGTGGATACCAAAGGCCCGGTAACGCTCTCCAACAGGGACGGGGATATGATCCTCCGCAATATCGGAGCGGATGTTGCCATCGATAATATAAACGGACACATCCAAGTTGCCCAAGTCACAGGCTCGGCGAGGGTAAGCGTCGGCGACGGATCACTGGACATAGACGGCATCACAGGCGATGCGGTTATTGACCAGAGCGGACATGGAGAAATTAAGCTGGGGGCTGTTGGGGGAAAGGTTCTGCGAAAATAGACATGTGAGGGTGGAGGATTTCAGAGGCGGCGGACCTCCTCCCACTTCTCCTGCAGAGCCTTCAAATCCTCAAGGAAGAACCGATAGAGATTGGGGCGTCTTCTTACAGCCAGCGGGTGATAGGTAAAGCTGATAGGAATGCCTTGAAGCTCATGCCAGCTGCCCCGCAATTCTTTAACACTGGCGTTCTCCTGACCTGGAAGCATGGCCTCCGCCACTACATTCCCAAATCCGAATAACACCAGCGGCTTCTTCTCAAAAAGCTGCAGCTGGAGGTGAGGAAAACATGCCGCTCGGGCCTCCGGTTTGTTGTAAGCACGTAATGGCCGGCATTTCAGCATATAGCTGACATACACATCGTTTGTATCTATCCCCGCCTCACGCAAACCAAGCTGGAGGGTTTCCCGGGTTCCGCAGAGAAGGGAATTGCCCTCCCGGTCCTCCCGGGCTCCGGGATTATCCAACACCAGCATCAGCGGGGCCTCCGGATTGCCCTCTCCCCAGATAACACGAGTCCGCTGCTTGGAGAGCTCGCAGCGATCACACTGCTCCGCCCCTGGAGGCGCTTGTTCTTCAGGCAAAATAACAAAGGAATGCTCCATCTCCGTGTCCGCCGCTCCTTCTCTCGCCCCCGTCGTTGCATCCATTATGCCCATTCTTTGCCCAAAAGCCGCATAATTGCATATTTCTGCTAAACCGGCCCACAATAATGGCGTTCTTACGCTAGCCTTAGGGGAGGAGAATCTCCGATATGCCCATGGACTACCCGTACCTCTCGTACCAGCTTGTAAAGGAAAGCGCCAATGACCCGCTCCTGCTTACCTCAATCTGGGGGAAGGAGTGGGGTATGGATAATCCGGTGGGCACCATCCGGCAGGTATTGGTCAACCATCCCAACAAAGCCCTCTCCAAACTCGCCGGCCACTATGAGTTCATTGAATCCGGTCCTCTTCTGTTGAACCAAATTAAAGGTAAACGGACGGGAGGCGAGGAGCCGTCCCCTCCTGACTTTCCGTTAGTCCAGTCCCAGCACAAGGACTTGGTGGCCGCTCTCAAGAAGGAGGGCATTGAGGTTGTGTTTATAGAGGGCTCCACGGATCAATGGCCGGAATCCATCTTTACCCGGGATATGGCCTTAATCGTGCCAGGGGGGTGTATTCTGTCGCGGTTGGCCCTGTATGTCCGGTATGGGGAATCCCGGCTGGCGGCACAAACCTTACAGCACCTCGGGATGCCGGTTCTTGGCAGCGTACAGGGAACAGGCACGGTGGAAGGCGGAAGCTTCATCATGCTGGACCCCAAAACCGCCCTGATCGGCCGTTCGGAACGGGTCAACCAAGAAGGTATTGAGCAGGTCCGGCAGATTCTCTCCTGGCAGCAGATTGACCTTATTGTCATTGATCTGCCTGCGTCCATTATCCACCTGGACGAGGCCTTCCTCATGATTGATGAACGGAAGGCGCTGGTGAACATTGCCCTGCTGCCGTTCTGGTTTCTGGACGAGCTGCACCGCCGCAAAATCGAAATGCTGCATGTTGACCCGAGAGACCCCATGCTGGCTATCAACGCCTTGGCCCTGTCGCCCGGCAGGGTGCTTATGGCAAACGATGCCCCTTACACCATGGAGCTGCTCTCCCGCCAGGGCATCCAGCTGGTTTCCGTCAACATCTCCGAGATCCAGAAGCTGGGGGGCGGGATCCACTGCTGCACCCTGCCTCTGATCCGCGATCCGCTCAGTTAGCTGCCCTCCAGAAGAGCGTCCAGCTGCTCCCAATTCCTCGCGGCGACCATCATCTCCTCTGCGAAGCGCACAGGGACCACGCTGGACGTTTCCATCGACGGCTGGATCCACCAAAACGTCTCCACACACCAGACATACTTGACCGCTTTCACCAGCGAACCCGGCGGTAGCGGCCGTGTGCTGCAGTAGCCTTCGGCGAAGGCGGCCACTGCATCCCCCTGGAATCCGCCGCCGCTCAGAGTGCCTGACAAAACAGCCCTTCCCAGGTCCATTGCTGGGAACGAATAACGTGCCCGGTCAAAATCCACGATTGCGGTAAGCGCATCTCCTTCAAAAAGCAGGTTGTCCGCCCACAGGTCAAGATGAGCCCAGCCTGGGGCCGGGGGCGCCAGATCGTCCTGCCGGAGTGAATCAATGATTGCCTTCTGTAATTGCAAGGCATTCCGGATGTGCACCGTCGAGCCGCGGGCCGCATCCCAATTTGTCTCCCACGTCTGCTCCATCCTCTCCCGGGACAGCCGGTAAGCAGGTTCCTTCCGTGGAATCGCTACCCCTCCCCCTGTTGCCGCCGCGGAATCCCAGACGGTGTGCATATCCGCCGCCGCCCTTCCCAGTGCGTACATCCGGCGTTCACCCATCTGGCCGGCAGGCACCATCGTCCCCGGACAACAGGTCATGACAGCCATGTATCTTCCGCAAGGCAGGAGATGCATGCAGCGCCCCTCCAGCTCCAATGGTCCGGGACACCGTCCACCCGACTCATAGAAAAGGAGCTGGAGCTGCAGCGCATCCTCAAAGCCCGCGCGAAACTCCGCATTCTGCCATCTCTCCTTGTACCGCTCCGGGTGATAGCACTTGATGAACAGCCGTCCCTTGTCCGTTTCCACAATCCACTTCTCATTCATCAGCCCGCGTCTGATGCGGGTGACCGACTGCACCGTAACCGAAAGATGCTTTTTCAGCCACCCGTCGATTTCATCTATTAATTGGGCTTCCGTTATCAACGGCATCTTCGGATCCCCTCTTTATTACTAAATACTCCCCACGTCAAAATAGAAAGCGCTTGCAAATAATCGGTGCAATCAGCCCCAAGACCATGCTCATGGGACGAATAAGAAGACATGGTCCACCATGTCCCCCTATAATCGCTGTTGTCTGCCGGAAGCCGCTCCCGCATCAATTGACCCTGTCGTTAATATCCTTTACATAATCGTCCACTACAC
>JAEWMH010000125.1 GCA_023393235.1 Bacillota bacterium
GCTGGCAGAGGATGCCAACCGTAGGGTCAGATTTCTGCCGTGCGCCTCTAACCTGGATGATCTGGAGGAACTGGGACAGGAAGATGCCCGCAAGCTAATCCGCCTTGCCTCGCAAACCCTGGGTGTAAATGTCATTATCGTGGATTTGGACAGCAGTCTTCATCCCCGTATATGGGGGACGTTGTCCGCTTGCCACCGCATCGCTTGGCTCATCCCCGACAACTGCATAGCCAGGGAAAAAGCGGAACGTCAGCTTCCCAGGCTGCTGGAAGAGATGCCGGAGCTCAAGGACAGGTTGTCGGCCATTCTGAACATGAGCGGCGGACTGCCCCAGGATTTGCAAGGAGGTGTTCTCCGGATCGAGGAGGTTCTGCCGCATCAGGAGGAGTGGCGGTTGCTCCGAGATTGCCGCCAGCTTGAGGCTTCCACGCCATACGAGCACCGGCTGCAAAAATGGCTGATGACTACGATGCAATCCTCGGCCGGATGGGCAGGTGCCAAGGGTCATGGATGAGGAAGCCATATTCCGGCGGGTGCGGCAGGAGATAGGCTCAAGCATAGACTACTCTCAGAGTCTGTCCGATGAGCTTTTGACGAAACGGATAAAAGAAGCGGTTTTTGCTTTGTCCCAAGAGTTACCCCTTCATTTTCGAAAGAAAGACCGGCTGATCCGCCGAGTTTTCTCCTCCTTCCGGGGGCTGGACATTTTGCAGCCGCTATTGGATGATCCCGCCGTTACGGAAATTATGGTGAACAGCCATTCGGAAATTTTTTATGAGCAGGACGGGAGAATTCACAGCTTTACGGGAGGCTTCGACGAGCCATCCAGACTGGAGGACATGATTCAATCCATTGTCTCCAAGGTGAACCGGACAGTGAACGAAAGTCAGCCTATTGTGGATGCCCGTTTGGCGGACGGATCGCGGGTCCATGTGGTACTGCCTCCGGTAGCGCTGAAGGGACCGACGCTTACCATCCGCAAGTTTCCCAACCATCCGTTGACCATGGAGGAGCTGGTGGACAGAGCATCCATTTCTGCGAAAGCTGCCGACTTCCTGAAGCTGGCTGTCCAGGCCAAATACAATATTTTTATCAGCGGCGGTACCGGGTCGGGCAAAACCACCTTCCTGAATGCTTTGTCGGGATGGATTCCAAGGGATGAACGGATCATTACCATCGAAGACTCGGCGGAGCTGCAGATCAGGCAGGTGGAGAACCTGGTTTCCCTGGAGACGCGCAATGCCAATACGGAGGGGAAAGGGCAAATCGGCATGCGTGACCTGATCCGTGCTTCACTTCGGATGCGTCCCAACCGGATTATCGTGGGTGAGGTGAGAGGCGGTGAAGCACTGGAGATGCTTCAGGCCATGAATACGGGCCATGACGGCTCCTTAAGCACCGGGCACAGCAATTCCAGCAAGGATATGCTAAGCCGCCTGGAAACCATGGTGCTGATGGGGGCATCCTTGCCTGTGCAGGTCATCCGCAGCCAGATTGCTTCAGCTCTGGATCTTCTTGTTCATCTCAGCCGGATGCGTGACGGCAGCAGGCGGGTGGTGGAAATCTCCGAGGTGATAGGAATCAACGGGGAAGCTATTGAAACCGCTCCGTTATTCCTGTTCCAGGAATTACCCGGCACAAGTGCCGACGTTGCGAATAAAAAAGTGCATGGAGCCCTTTGTCCCACCGGTCACGTGTTGGCCAATCGGCAAAAGCTCCGGGATTCCGGGCTGGAGGCCCCGCCGGACAGGAGGGGGACAGCATGAAATTGCCCTTCGCCATACCTAAAGGAAGACCTAAAGTCGGGTCCGCAAGGCAAAGATGGAGCAGCCCTGCGGAAGGCACCCTCTATACCGAGTACAGGCTGTCGGTTACCGAATATGCGCTATGCTTCGCAGTCGGGGGATTAGCTTGCTTCAGCATCGGCTATCTCTTTTATCATTCTATTATCGCCGGGCTGCTGCTGGCTTTTGCCGCATGGGGTATACCTGGCCAATACCGCAGGATGCGCATACAGAAACAAATGAACGAGCTGCGTCTGCAATTTAAGCAGGGGCTTCATGCGCTGGTGACCTCTCTTACGGCAGGCAGATCCATCGAGAATGCCTTTGCCGCTGCTGCCTCCGACCTGGGGTTTTTGTATAACCATCCCCAAACCTTCATTGTTGTGGAGTTTCACCGGATCAGCCGGAGGATTGCCAACGGGGAACCTATTGAAAGGGCGTTGGAGGATTTTTGCCGCCGCTCCGGACTGGAGGAGCTGACGCAGTTTCTGGATGTGTTCGTCACGGCCAAACGCACAGGCGGCAATATGGCGGAAGTGATGCGGCGGACCTCCCAGATGATCGGCGACAAAATGGAAATCCATCAGGAAATCGCCGTGCAATTGGCGCAGCGGCGTTTTGAGTCGAGAATCCTCGGCGCCGCCCCTCTGGGAGTGATTGGCCTGTTGTATTGGAGCTCGCCGGATTATATGGAGCCGCTGTACGGCAATGCCGCCGGTGCGGCCATCATGACCGCCGGTCTGGCCATCATGCTTCTGTGCTGGTGGCTGACCGGGAAGCTAATGGAGATGAAGCTGTGAAGGCCTGGAATCTGCAAGTCTGGATACGAGACAGATTGGAGAGGCTGCGGATTTATGAACGGTGGCCCTTATTATTCGAAATGATTCATGTACGGATGGCGGCCTTGCATGGAGCCAACCGGGCAGCAGAGGCTTGCCGCAGCTTTACGGCGGAAACTGTAGTATATCTGCTGGGAATAGCTGTTTTATCGGTGGTCCTAAGTGTGGCCAGCGGTGCAATTATGATCCCGTTTTGTATGCTGTTGATGGTGTTTTTTGTGATTTTCCGGGTGAAGTCCCTGGGCAACCAGGTGAAGCATAAACGGCGGAGAATCGTGCTGGAGCTGCCTGAGCTGCTGAACAAAATCACCCTGCTGCTCCATGCCGGCGAAACGCTGCACCAAGCGATCCACCGCTCCTGCCAGCAAGCGGACGAAGCTCATCCTTTATATAAGGAATGGGTCAAGCTGTCCCGGGCTCTTAAGGACAACCGGCCCTTTGTAATCGCCATGGAGGAGTTCAGCCGGTCCTGCGGTGTGCTGGAGGTGTCCATGTTTTCCACCAATGTGCTGATGAATTTCAATCGGGGAGGCAGCGACTTCGCCTATTCTCTGGAGGAGCTGTCCCATACCCTGTGGGAGCGGCGGAAGGCAGCGGCCCGGACCATCGGAGAGGAAGCCTCTGCCAAGATGGTGTTTCCCATGGTGCTGCTGTTCTGCACGGTTATGCTGATTGTCGCCGCCCCTGCGGTTTTATCCATGCAATAACAATTTTAAGGAGGGTTCCGGATGAAAAAGGGATGGAGTAATGTAAAACGGTTTTGGAACAACGAGGAAGGTTTGGGCACGCTGGAAATGCTGTTGATTCTGGCCATTATCGTAATCATTGCGATTGCTTTCCGCAAATGGATTGTTTCTTGGGTAAACCGGCTGTTTACCGAGACGAATACGGATATTCAAAATACCAAAACGATTGTCCCCAATACGCCGTCACCGTGATAACCCCCCGGGGGTTTCCCGTAACTCGTATACGCCGGTTTTGCCGAAGTGAAGCAGGCAGCTTCCATATCGAATCCACCCTGCTAATGCCGGTGGTGTTCTGGTTCACGCTGGCTATGCTGGGACTTGGTTTTTTGGCTTACCAAAAAGGGGATTTGCTCCAATCCGCCTATGAGTGGTCGGAGCGGTCTGCGTACGTCTGGAAGGATTCCCATAAGGATGCGGTCACAGGAGCATTTGTGTATCAGGATATGGATGATGTGTATGCAGGGATGGCCTCCGAGGGTTTAGGATGGCTCCGCGCGTCGGTAAGCGGCTTCCGACAAGCAGGAATTACATTGCCGGATCTTCAAGTAACAGGCCAGTCCCTTTCCGGCCGGAAGCTGCTCCGCTCCTCACAAGGCTTGGGGGTCTACATATCCGGCGAAGGTGCATACTTTAACCGCGTTCTGGAGGGTGAGGTGCGGGCAGCTTGGTCCCAGGAGTGGGCATCCTGGGTGCAGAATATTATGGCTCCCCAGGGCAGACGGCTGCAGGAGGGGGCGGCGGCTTATGTGGCCGATCCGGTAGGATTTCTGCGGACGGTGGAGCTGGTGACCACCTATGCCTCCAAGCTGAAAAGCCGGTTTGCGACGCCGGAGGATGCTTCCAAGGCTTTGCGGCAATTGCTGCCCGGAGAGACCCAGCCTGCGGATATCCAATCCGAAGCCCAGGCCAAGGCATATCTGCAGCAGCTGCTTCATGCCAAAGGGACAACGATTTCGACTCCATACGGTGAACGGATTATTGATGTGCTGGATACGGACGGCTTCGCCCACGAAGCGAAATATACGGTGAATAAAACGGATACGAAGCTCCAAATCAAAAAGGATGCGGAGCTGATCCGTTCCGGCAAGGTGAAGGGTGTGGTTTGGCATTTTTTCCTGGTTAAAAAAACAGGCAAATTCGATACAACGCCTGCCCTCCTGCGGGAGCTGGAGGAGAACGGCATTATGGTGGTGTACCATCAATAGACGGCAGGCCTGACGGGGTGAAGCAGTGGGGAGGTTTTGGAAGCATTCAAACGGGTCGGCATCGGTGTATATGATGATTGTTCTGGTGCCGGTTTTTCTGTTCCAGGCATTGTTTGCCGATCTGATCCGGCTGCAGCTGGCAGAGCGGGAGAATGAGCTGGCGCTGAAGGCGGCGCTGCGTTCGGTGATGTCCCGGTATGACCGTTCCCTTGCCGCTTATGGCCTATTTGGGCTGAAGTGGACGGAAAGCGGCAGCGTTCCTTTATATATGGACTACTTGACCCGAAATTTGGCTGGAGGGGAAGGTTACCGTTATCTGGATCTTCAGCTGGACCGGGTGAACAGCGGAATCGAGCCGGTGTACACGCTGGCTAATCCGGATGTACTCGAGCGGCAGATTGTCCAGGAGATGAAGCTGAAGGCGCCGGTGGAATTCATTACGGAGCTGCTGGACAAGTTCCAAAAAACCAAAGCCGATCAAGCCATGAACCAAGCCAAGCTGTATGGGGACAGCATGCGGGAGCTGGAAAAGCTTCATTGGAAGCGTGAGGAGGCATTGGACAAGGCCTGGGAGAAAACGCAGGCCATGCTGGGCCATGTGGATGCGGCAGGCGCCACTCTGAATGGCAATCTGAGCCGGCTGGAAACCTTGGCCGGGCAGATCGGGAACCGGACGGAGGAGCAGGTATTGGCAGCGATATCCGATGCGGAGCGGATGATCCAATCCCTGAATGAACGCATCCGGCAGCTTCAGCAAAACATGTATTCTCTGTCCTTGGCTATGGCTTCACTCACCGGCAAGGAAGGGCCGGGAGCTGCTATGGCGTTGGGGCAGGCCATGTCCGCCGTCCAAACAGAGCTTAATGAAGCAAGCCGGCTTTTGTCGGAGCAGTCCGGCAGGCTTACCGAACTGAAGAAGCTTCTTGCTGATATGGCCGAATACGCTCTCCTATTTGCTTCCTCCAAGCAGCTTGTAGCCGCCACAGAGCAAAAGCTGGATGCGGATTACCGCGTTTTGTGCACGGCCCTAGACCAAGCGGAAGAACAGCAGACGAAATGGCTTGCCGAGCTGGAGCGCTACAAGTCGGGGGGGACCGGAGACAGTCATTTGTCGGAGGGGTTGCTGCTGCTTTCATCGGCCTATGATATGGCCTACTTTTCCCGTTACAAAACGGAGGCTGCGCGCATTCCGGCCTCCCTGCATGGATTGGCTTTGCGGTGGGCGGAGCAGGCGTGGTGGAACACCTCCCAGTGGGGTAAGGTGGCCGAAGAGCTTCAAGGGCTGCTGGAGCTTTCGGCCGGATTCAAAAGCGGTAGGGCGGTGCTGGAAGAGGAACGGCAAACTAGAAACCAGACAGCCCGCAATGAAGAGGAGCAGCAGCGCAAAAAAATCGGGGGTTCCTTGGCGGATATCCGCAAGGCTGTTACCGGCTGCAGCACGGGAAACGGAGAAATTGCTTTATATGCAAAGCTGGGCGGACCGGACAGTCTTACAGGGAAGTACAGTGCCTACAGCAAGCTGGCGGCGGCTTCGCCAGGGGTTAACCGGCCCGGCACCGAAGCGGATGCCTCCATGGGCCTTGGGCTGGATATCATCAGCCAATTCAGCGGGCTTTTGACCGGTTTGCGGGATGAGTTGTTTATCAATGAATATGCGTTGGATAAGTTCAACTACCGCACCTGGGGAGTGGAGGAGGCGGCACTGGAGCAGGGAACCCCTGCCCGCTCCAATCCGGGAGGCCATCCCTTGGTCCGGCAGGAAGCGGAGTATCTGTTGTACGGCTTTAACAGCTGCGATTTGAATCTGAGTGCCGCTTATGGCGAAATGTTCCTGTTGTTTTTCGGTATACGCACCGCCGAGGCGCTGATGGATCCGGCTGCCGGTGCAGCAGGAGCGGTTGCTCCATTGGCCGCTCTGTTGAAGGCGGCAGCCGAAGGGGCTGTCAGGGCGGTCCAGGATATGCAGACCTTAACAGGAGGAGGGGCGGTTTCCTTGTTCCAGAAGCTGGGGGCCTTTAAGGTGACTTACAAGGATATGCTGCGGGTGATGCTCCTGCTGCATCCCAACCAGTCCTCTGTGCTGATCCGGATGCAGGCTCTGCTGGAGCTGAACACAGGCATTGATCTTACCCAAACCACCACGTACGTCCGAGGAATGTCTTCGGGAAGTGTGAATGTATGGTTTTTACCGGGTGTTCTGAGGGCTATCGGGAAAACGGGGGCCGTCAGTCTGGACTTGGAAGAAGGACGGTTCCGCTTCCGGCAAACCGCCGTATACGCCTATGATTAAGCAAACGGAGGGCTCCATTACGGTTGAGGCGGCAATTGTGCTGCCGGCGATAATCGTTTTTGTGATGTTTATGGCCAGCCTGATCCATATTGCGGCAGTAGAGGTTGCTTTACGGTCAGCCGTCTCCGAAACCGCCAAAAGCACCGCTGCCCACTGGGAGCCGGTGCGAATGGTGTACCGGGAGGCCAAGGAGCGGGCTCTATCCACTGCGCCGGGCCAATGGGCGGGAGCAGTGGCGGACAAGCTTTTGGAGTCCCGTGCCGGATGGTCCGAGGCGGAGGAATGGGTGTTGAATTACGAAGCCCTGTTTCCGGATATAGTAGGTCAACTGGTGCAGTGGGAGGTCAACAAGCGGGAAAGCCTGGAGCAGCGCGGGATTGATGCGGCGAATGGGGCAGTGAACAAAATCATGGATCCGCTTTTGTGCAAGGCCTTTGAACCCGTCCTCCGGCATTATGCCAACGGGAGGCTGCTGAAGACAGACAAGCTTACCGTGGCGGCGGTGAAGCTCCCGTCCCTGGAAGAGGGGGGCGATGCGGATATGGTCATTACAGCGGGATATGCCCTCAAGCTTCCCGTACCCTTTTGGAATAAAACCCTTTATATAGAGAAAACCGTTGTGGAACGCGCATGGGTTGGAGAGGAATGAGAGTATGGATATCTTTGTTTGCATGTTGGGCATAGTGACGCTGGCGGCGGGCTATACGGACCTGCGGCACCGGAAAATCCCCAATTGGCTTTCTGTGGCGGGGCTGTGTGTGGGGCTGCTGGGGCATGTTTGGGAAGGGGGGCTGACAGGATTGGGCCGTTCGTTCTTAGGAGCGGGGCTAGGGTTTGCCGTTATGCTGCTTTTGTATATGTTTAAGGCGGTGGGGGCCGGGGATGTCAAGCTGTTTGCGGCAATTGGTGCCATTAGCGGGCCTTTGCTTACATTTTCCGCTATCACCAATTCCGTATTATGGGCCGGGATCATCGGTATCGGGATATTGCTATACCAGAGGAGGCTGATCGCTAACGGAAAGGGAATGCTGCTGGCCGTTACCGGGTTTATATTTATCCGGCAGAAGCTGGCCCTGGATGAACGGCTGACTCTCCGCTTCCCGTTTATGGCAGCGGTTATTCCTGGAATCTGCACCGCCTTGTGGGAAGCCGGCAGCAAAGGAGCGCCTGTATGGATGCTGTAGCTTATCTGGATATGATCTTCACAGCAGAAAAAGGACAAGGCCGGTATTGGCTGCTGACCCAAAAGGGAAATCCGGTTCCGGCGGCGGCACTGTCCCGTCTGGATCTGCGGATGCTGGAGCGGCATTCCATTCCCCGTATCCTGCCATTGGATGTGGAGGAAATGAATGCGGAGGCCAAGCTCCGCTACAGGCTTCCTGTAGGTCTGCCTCTGCAAAGCCGGTTTCAAGCAGGCGGCGTGGATGCGAAGCTTCTTATGGAGGTGCTGCTGACCATCGTTACCACTTTGGCGGACAGCCGGGTGTACCTATTGGATGAACGCAAATATGCCCTGCACCCTTCGCTTATTCTCATCGGTGAGGGACCGCGGGATATCCAGATGGTTTATTTGCCGCTGCGGCATCTGGAGCAAAAGCCGTCGCTCCGCCACGAGCTGTACCAGCTTACGCTTCAATTAATAGAATGGGGCAATATTTCATTGGAAGAGTGCAGCGTGATGGTGGAATGCCTTAAAAGCTCCCTGTTCGAGCTGGAGGATTTTAAGCAGCTGCTGATTGCCCTGCAATTTTCTCCCGCCGGGCAGCCGGCCGCCTCCCAACAAGCAGCGGCGGATGAGTCCTATCCTGCGGATACGCCATGGCACAGACCTTCGCCGACAAGCGCAACGGAGGAACTGCGCCTGCGGGCAGAGCTGCCGGACGACGGGGATACTCTGCGCTTCGAGCCTGCCCAATGGCGGCTATCTTCCGCTGCCGCCCTGCGGGTGGCGCTTGTGCTAATGGTAGTAGCATGGGGTGCTGCCGCGGTATTTCCTTCACCTGTTGTGATGGGTTCGGCGGGCATCGTAACGGTAGCTGGCATTACCCTTTATATATGGAGCAAGCGTACAGAAAAGGAAGAGCTTCTGCTGGAACCGGACGAGGAGCCGGACAGCTGGACGCCGCAACAGGCCCAGCCGTTTCCGCGGGAGCAGCCGGAGGATTACAAGGAGAGCCAAACCCCTGCCGCCGCACGTTCCTTCCAATGGACAGAGGAGCGGAACCGGCTGTACCGGGAGAACCCGGCGTTAACTGTTTTGCTGGAGGAGTCCGAGCAGAGCGGACCGGCTGTGCCGCCGACGGAGCTGCTGGTCCCGGAAACGGAGCTGCTCGCTCCCCAAGCGCTGCTCGAGTTACTGGAGAATGAAGCGGTTGCCTCATCGCTTCCCGTCAGCCGCAACCGTTTTTCCTTCGGAAGGAGCCCGGGTGAAGCCGACTGTGTGCTGAATGCCTCTGGCATATCCCGGATTCATGGCGAGATCAGGCGTGAAGGGGAGCTGTGGGTGCTTTGTGATCTGGGCTCCAAAAACGGGACAAAGCTTAACGGTGAATCCCTTGTCCCTCACGAGACCTATCCCCTTAAAAACGGGGACAGGATAACGGCAGCCCAAATCCACTTGATCTTCCGCATCCGGTAGCCGCGTGGTATAATCCCCCTTAAGGATAACCCAAGAGGAGAGATGTGGAATGCTGCGCCATGTAGTGCTGTTCAAATTGGCCGATCCGGCCCCGGACAAGCTTCAGGAAGTGAAGGAGAAGCTGCTCAGCTTAAAAGGCCGGGTGCCCCAGCTGCTGGAGATTGAGGTTGGCATTGATGTGGTCCGTTCGGAACGTTCTTACGATTTAGCTTTAATTACGACCTTCGAAAGCCTGGATGACATGAATGCCTACCAGGTGCATCCGTATCATGTGGAGGTCAGCAGCTATATCGCAACCGTGCGGCAAGCAGCCGTGGCTGTTGATTTTATTGTCGATTAACCGCAGAAAAAACGGGCTGGAGTCAGGTTTTGCATGCTTATGTCCGATAACCGCCAGACGTCTTCCGGAAAGCCGGGAGGCGTCTTTTTTTCATTCATTTCCTTTCAAATTAATGTTTGACGGGGGGATAGGAAATTGTTATTATGTATTTATAATACTTAGTAAACGATAAAGTTTATAAATTAAATATTAATTAAAATAACCCAAAAGAAGCCAGTTTCAATTTTTTTTAGCAAAAGTGTTTCATAAGATCAGAAGCTGGTTAATACCTAATTAAGGTATTTGAATAACGCAAGACCGAACCATTTGGAAATATAAGACAACCGACCCTTGAAGGAGTGTGAGCCACCATGGCATCTGCAAAGCGCGCTAAAATCCGTGAAGAAGTATTGCAGGAGCTGTATTCCTTTCATCTGGTAGAAAAAGGCCGTAAGGCCATGATTCCGAAAACGTGGGAAGAGATGAATCCCGAGAAATTCTTTGCCCTTGAATATTTGGCCGAAAACCGGCTGATCCGGTTCCAATCCGAGGGCTCCCACTACATGGCCAAAATTACGGCGCAGGGGATTGCCGCCTTGAAGAAGAAGAAGGCAGCGGCTGCTGCCCAGGCAGTTTCCTGATCTCCCATAAAACGAATACACTCAAGCAGGAACCGGACGGGGGAATCCCGCTATTCGGTTCCTGTTTTTGTTGTCCGTAGGAATTAGAGCCGATCTGGTGTACAATGAGAAGCTGGGAACCTTTTTGAGAGGCGGGATAACATTTTATGATAACGAAACCCTACATAAACCACATTGATACCGATTATGTGCTGGCCATGCTCCAGGATTTACTGGCTATCCCCAGCCCCAGCGGCTTCTGTCACGAAGTTCTGCTCCGGGTGGAGAAGGAGGCGACCAGGCTCGGTTGGACGGTGGAACGTACTCCTAAACAAGCCTGCATTATTACTATTCCCGGCGAAGAAGGAACAGGCACCCTTGCCCTTACGGCCCATGTGGATACTCTTGGCGCCATGGTCCGCTCCGTGAAGAATTCAGGCACCCTGCGGTTTACCCCCGTGGGCGGCTACGCGATGAACTCGATTGAAGGAGAGTATTGCACGGTCCATACCCGCAGCGGCACCACCTATACCGGTACCATTCTCACTACCGCACCTTCTGTCCACGTTTATAAGAACTCCCGGGACCAGAAGCGGGAGGAGGAGAACCTGGAGGTCCGGCTGGATGCGCCGGCGGCAAACAAGACTGAAGTAACGGAGCTGGGCATCCGGAACGGGGACTATATTTCCTTCGATCCCAGAACCCGTGTGCTGGATAACGGCTACATCAAATCCCGGCATCTGGATGACAAAGCGGGAGTGGCCTGTCTGTTCGGACTGGCGGAGCTGCTTGCCCGCACAGGCAATAAACCCCATAAGACGCTGAAGCTGATGATTACCTCTTACGAAGAAGTAGGCCATGGTGCTGCTTATATGCCTTCCGATGTGGGCGAACTGATTGCCGTTGACATGGGCGCTATGGGGGATGACCTCAGCTGCACGGAGCAGGATGTGTCCATCTGTGCCAAGGATTCCTCCGGGCCTTACGATTACGCCATGACCACCCGTCTTATCCGGCTGGCCGAACGGGATGGTCTGCGGTTTGCGGTGGACATCTATCCCCAATACGGATCGGATGCGTCAGCAGCTATGCGCGGGGGCAATAATCTCAAGGCCGCATTGATCGGGCCGGGTGTCCATGCTTCCCACTCCATGGAGCGCACCCACCGGGATGCGCTCATGAACACCATCTCGCTTCTGGCCGCATATGTGCTGGAGCCGGAGGATCAGCCGGAAAAGGAGCCGATTGCCTAAATGAATGTCCTCACAGCAGAAAATCTCACCAAATCCTATGGCGTGAAGGTGCTGTTCAACCAGATATCCTTCAGTGTTGCCGAACGCCAGCGGATCGGGCTCATCGGCGTTAACGGTACGGGCAAATCCTCCTTGCTGCGGATATTGGCCGGTCTGGAAGCGCCGGATGCAGGAAAAGTGATTCAACCGGGCGGTTTCCGGATTGCTTACCTTGACCAGACCCCGGAGTTTACCGAATCCATCTCAGTCTTGGACTATATATTCAGGGGAGATCTGCCCGCCATGCGGATCATCCGCGATTACGAAGCCGCCTTGGCCGCCTTGGGGGCAGATCCGGAAAACCCGGAGAAGCAAAAACGGCTGTTCACCGCCCAGCAGGCGATGGACGCTTCCTCCGCCTGGGAGGCGGAAACCCAAGCCAAAACCATCCTGTCCCGCTTGGGCATCCACGATTATACCCAGCATGTCAACGAGCTTTCCGGGGGTCAAAAGAAACGGGTCGCCTTGGCTGCAGCACTGATTCATCCGGCGGACCTTCTGATCCTCGATGAGCCCACCAACCATATTGACAATGAAACCGCGGAATGGCTGGAGGGACAGTTGTCCAAATATAGGGGCGCGCTGCTTCTGGTAACCCATGACCGTTATTTCCTGGACCGGGTAGCCAATCGTATCCTGGAGCTGTACAAAGGCAGCATCTATCCTTACGAGGGCAATTACGCCGTCTATCTGGAGAAAAAAGCGGAACGCGAAGAGATGCAGGCGGCTTCTGAGGATAAACGCCGTAACCTCCTCCGCCGGGAGCTGGAGTGGCTGCGCCGCGGCGCACAAGCCCGCAGCACCAAGCAGAAGGCGAGAATTGATCGGGCTGAGGCCCTGCAGAAGCAAACACCGGATGCCCCCCAGGAAGCGATGGAGATCCAGGTAACGGCCAGCCGGTTGGGCAAAAAGGTGCTGGAGCTGGAGAACGTCTCCAAAACCTACGGGCCCAAAACCCTGGTGAAGGGCTTGAGCGCACTGATTCAGCCTGGCGACCGCATCGGAATTATCGGGCCTAACGGCAGCGGTAAAACCACCCTGCTCAAGATGCTGGCCGGACAGCTTCAGCCTGACGGCGGGACCATCGAAACGGGAAGCACCGTCCGTATGGCTTATTATACCCAGGAGAATGAGGAGCTGGACCCCAACAAGCGGGTGCTGGAATATATCCGCGACGCCGCCGAAACCATCAAGCTGGACGATGGCGTTACCGTCTCCGCCTCCCAGATGCTGGAGCGGTTTATGTTCCCGCAGGAGCAGCAATGGACCTACATCGGCCGTCTGTCCGGCGGGGAGAAACGCAGGCTGTATCTCCTCCGCACGCTGCTGGGGGAGCCTAATGTACTGCTTTTGGACGAACCCACCAATGACCTGGACATCCAAACCTTGACCATTCTGGAGGATTATCTGGAGCAGTTCCCCGGTACGGTTATCGCTGTCTCCCATGACCGGTATTTCCTGGACCGGGTGACCGATAAGCTGTTGGCCTTCGAGGGGGAGGGAGAGGTGCATCCGTTCCTGGGAAGCTATTCGGAGTATCTCGAAACCCGCAAGGATAAGGCAGCCTCTAGCCGTGAGGAATCGAACGTACCGGCACCCAAAAGCACGGCACAAACAGCTGCCGCATCTCCAGCCGGAGCCCCGTCCTCCCAAAGCCGTGCCCGCAAGCTCTCCTACAAGGACCAGAAGGAGTGGGACGGGATCGAGGAACGGATCGCCGGGCTGGAGGAGGACTTGGAGCGCATCCGCCGGGAGCTGGCAGCGTCCGGCAGCGATTCCGTGAAGGTGCAGGAGCTGTTCCAGGCCCAATCGGATAAAGAAGTGGAGCTGGATGAAGCTATGACCCGCTGGACGGAGCTATCTGAACTAGTGGAGGCTATAGACCGGGAAAAACGCGGCTAGGGCCTGTCTTCAAACCCGCTTGAGGGCAGCTTTCACCGTCTTTTCGCTCCTTGCTGCGTTACTTTGGCTTGACGTACCCTCCAGTACGCCTGCACCAAAGTGCCTTGCCTGGAACGAAAATCCAGCTAAATCTGCTCCCCTCGGAGTTTGAAGACACACCCTAATCCGTAAAATTTCTTTTTTTCAGGCTCATTTTGTGCTACAATAAACTTTTGAATATATGACTATTCCTTCATGGATGAAAAGGCGGTTACAGACGGATGATTACAGTAAGCAATGTATCGCTTAGATATGGCAGCCGCGCGCTGTTTGATGAGGTTAATATCAAGTTTACACCCGGGAACTGTTATGGTCTTATCGGCGCCAACGGTGCAGGCAAGTCCACCTTCCTGAAAATTCTCTCCGGCGAGATCGAACCCAGCACCGGTGAAGTATCCATCGGTCCCGGCGAGCGTATGGCTGTCCTGAAGCAGAACCATTACGAATACGATGATGTTCAGGTTCTGAAGACGGTTATTATGGGCCACACCAAGCTTTATGAGATTATGGTGGAGAAGGACGCTATCTATATGAAGGAGAACTTCTCCGACGAGGACGGTATGCGTGCAGCAGAGCTGGAGGGCGATTTTGCCGAGCTGAACGGCTGGGAAGCGGAATCCGACGCGGCTGAACTGCTAATGGGCTTAGGCATCGGCAAGGATAAGCATGACCTGCTGATGCGTGAGCTGGACGGCAATGAGAAGGTCCGTGTCCTGTTGGCCCAGGCCCTGTTCGGCACCCCGCACATCCTTCTTTTGGACGAACCGACAAACCATTTGAACCTGGAATCCATTACCTGGCTGGAAAACTTCCTGGCCAAATTTGACGGCACCGTTATCGTGGTATCCCATGACCGTCACTTCCTGAACCAGGTTTGTACCCATATCGCCGATATTGACTTTGGCAAAATCCAAATGTACGTGGGCAACTACGACTTCTGGTACGAGTCCAGCCAGCTGGCCCAGAAGCTCATGTCCGACAAGAACAAGAAGGTGGAGGAGAAGCGCAAGGAGCTGGAGGAGTTTATCCGCCGCTTCAGCGCCAACGCCTCTAAGTCCAAACAAGCCACCTCCCGGAAGAAGCAGCTGGAAAAGCTGACCCTGGATGACATCCGTCCATCGAACCGGAAGTATCCGTACTGCCACTTCAAGGCGGAGCGGGAAGCGGGCAAGCAGCTGTTGGCAGTCGAAGGCCTCACTAAAACCATCGGCGACGAGAAGGTGCTGGACAATATCAGCTTTACTGTGAACAAGGGAGACAAGATTGCTTTTGTAGGCCCTCACGGTCTTTCCAAAACCACATTGTTCCAGATCATTATGGGTGAGCTTGAGGCAGATGCAGGCACTTTCAGCTGGGGCGTCACCACCTCCCAGGCTTATTTCCCGAAGGATAACTCCGAATACTTCGACGGCTGTGACCTGACACTGGTGGATTGGCTGCGCCAATATTCCAAGGAACAGGACGAAGGGTTTATCCGCGGCTTCCTGGGACGGATGCTGTTCTCCGGTGAAGAAGCCGTCAAGAAAGCCAACGTGCTCTCCGGGGGTGAAAAGGTGCGCTGTATGCTGTCCCGTATGATGCTGCAGGCGGCCAACGTTCTGATTCTTGACGAACCCACCAACCACTTGGATCTGGAATCCATTACCGCACTGAATAACGGTCTGGTGGACTTCGACGGCACCATGCTGTTCGTTTCCCATGACCACCAGTTCATTCAAACCATCGCCAACCGGATCATTGAGATTACTCCTAACGGCATGATCGACAAGATGATGACCACATTCGATGAATATCTGGAAAATGATGATGTGAAAAGCCAGCGGGAGAAGCTGTATTCCTGATGTTTGATCCCACTGTATTCGATAATGTAAAGGTTGTGCTGGAGGGGGAGGTGTACGACCGGGATCTGACCGGCGCCATCCAGGTGGCAGCCCGGGAGGACCTGGTAGACCTTGCTTCCCTCTCCCGCACTTTTCGGATTGCCTTCCGCACCAAACCTGCCCCAAGCCGCTACACGGCGTGGGTGGAGCTTTCATCCTCCCTTCGCAACATAGCGGCGGAGATTTTAGAACAGCCTAAGGCAGAGGCGGGCTGCTCGCTCACAGTATCCTTTGCCGCCACCCTCGCCGAAGCCAGAGGAGCGGAGGAAACAAATCCGCAGCTGGTCTGCGCACAGGCCGATGAGGCGGTAAAAGCAGTGTGGGGCGGGCAATACCAGCTGGAGCAGCAAGTGACTCAAACCTATGGCTTCGGGAAAGAAACGGTCAGCCATACCGTCCGGCTTTTGTTCGGAAGAACATTTACGGAAGCGGTAATTGACGACCTTCCGGAGCTGATTTCCCATACGATCAAAACATTAGAGCAATTATCACTGCCTACCAAGGAGGAGTAACCCTTGATACAGGTATTGTTCGTTTGTCTGGGCAACATCTGCCGTTCCCCCATGGCCGAGGCCGTATTCCGCCACAAGGTGGAGAAGGCGGGCCTTGCGGACAAAATCCGTGTCGACTCCGCCGGAACCGGCAATTGGCATACCGGCAAACCTCCTCATGAAGGGACCCGCGGAATTCTGAAGGAATTCGGCATTTCCGACATGGGGATTGCCGCCCGTCAGGTGAATGGGCAGGACTTTGGCCTGCACCAGTATATCGTCCCCATGGATGCCGCCAATGTGGCGGATCTAAAGCAGTTTGCACCGGGGGGTCATGCTGCCCGGGTGCTGCCTTTGATGGATTACGTGGAGGGACGGGAGCATACGGATGTGCCCGACCCGTATTACACCGGCAATTTCCAGGAGGTTTACGAAATGGTGGATGCAGGCTGCGAGGCGCTGCTGACCCATATCCGGCAAGCTGAAAACCTGTAGCTGACTTCAAACACACAACTAAGATTTCAATTGGAGGTAGCCAGCCTTTATGCTCCGCAAAGCGTCCGCATTCATGATCATCTCCTTGTTCGGTTTGTTTTCCACCGCCTCGGTCCGGGGGGTGACTTATGAGATTGTGATCTATGGAGGCGGCCCGCAAGCGGTATCCGCCGCGTTGACGGCTGTGGCATCCAGCCCCCGGGCGGATGTGCTGATGATTGTGCCGGAGCGCCAATTGGGATCCATCATGACTGCCGGCAGGCAGAACCTGTTTGACCTGAATTACCATAAACCATCCAGCCTTCCACCGGGACTGCCTGAGGATTACACAGGCTCCCAGGGAGGCTCTTTGTATAGGTTTGTGAAAGCGTTGGGGGCAGTATTTGCGCCGTCGGAGATGGAGAGCTATTTTGAGCGCGAAACCCAAACCTCCGGGCGTATCCGGATTCTGTATGAGACAGATATCATTCAGGCGGATTTCCATGATAACTCCACATCGCTGAAAGAACTCCACTTCCGCAAAATCCGCAAGGATCCCCAGGATGGCCGGTACCGGTTTAGCGGCACAGCTGCATCGGTGCAGGCTAAGATATTCATCGATGCCTCCGAAACCGGGCGGCTGCTGAGACTTACCGGAGCGGATTACACCACCGGCCGGGAGGATACGGGCAAGGACCAGCTGCAAATGGTGGCCACCCTCATGTATAAGGTGAAGGGAGTGGATGCTTACGCGGCTATCGCTCCCAACAAAATGGCTAACGGGGTGGCTTATTCCACCAGAGGCTCCTTTCAGTTTTGGGGAGGGCGGGAGGTGTACACCATCCCGGACATTCTGGCGTATGACAAGAACAGCCCTTATTTCCGGCTGAAAGCCTACAATGCCGGAGAGGACGGCTATTCCCATGTGGGGGCGGACACCTCCAAAACCCCTTTTTGGATGAATCATATGATTATTTATAAGGTGGACGGGCGGAAGATGTGGCGGGACCGGGAGCTGGATAATGGACTGTATCCCGATTCACCGGAGCTGGATCCGGAGGAAGCCCGGGAGCTGGCGCTGCAGGAGCTTAAAAATCCCGAGTATTGGGAGATGATCCGCAAGCTGCCGGGTTTTGCCAATGTGGAGCCGGTGCTCGAGAACGGTGAGC
Source organism: Bacillota bacterium (assembly GCA_023393235.1). Taxonomy (GTDB): domain Bacteria; phylum Bacillota; class Bacilli; order Paenibacillales; family NBRC-103111; genus Paenibacillus_AR. The sequence goes on from JAEWMH010000125.1 coordinate 17,689, forward strand.
CGGCTGCCGGGGAGATCCTCTATCTGCGGGAACCCATCCATGCCCTTAATAAACCGGGAGCCGGCAAAGCCCATGCCTTAACGGAAGCGGATGTCATGAAGGGCGGACAGGATTTTTATGACAGGCGGATCGGGGTTGGCTTCTATAATTTCGATTCCAACACTTATCAAAAGCATGAGGCGTTGACCAATCCGCTGCATGAACCTTGGTACGTTCCTTATGAGGTGCTGCAGACCCCTTATGTGGACAACCTCCTGCTGCCCGGATATGCGGCGAATATTGATTCCTATTCCTGGTCGGCCATGAGAGTGTATCCCAACCTGATAATGCTGGGGGATGCGGCGGGAACCTCCGCGGCGCTGGCGGCAGACGGCAGGATGGAGCTTGCCAAACCGGATATGGATTTGCTTCAGAAGGAGCTCTCGCGTCACCAGGCGATCCTGGAAAAGTGACCCGTTGCAATCAGATAAATATATGTTATAATGGTTATAGAAAACATATATGTGACATGCAATGATATCGTTTTCCACCAACAAGGAGGGAATCGCCATGATGAACCTGTTTGTGAAGGAAAAGGAAGCAGCACCGGAAGAGATCCGGAACCTGGAAAAGCGTGCAGGAGCCCGTGATGAGATCCAGCGCATTCTGAAGGAAGACAATTCGGATGTGTGGTTGGACACGCCGACCAGCCTGTTCAATCTGTTCCCGCCCAAATATTAAAGCGGATCTTAATACCATAACGATAAGACGGCCCTTTTACTCCGGTAAAAGGGTCTTTTTTATGCGCGCCGAACACCGTAAAAAAGTATCCCTTAAAAGTGGAATCGCCGCCGTTTTCTCTGGCCTGTTTAGGCTTATACTCATACTGGGAGCCCTGCGCGTGAAAACGTTGTATTTCCCTCGCGTCCACCCCATAATCAGGATATACGCCTCATTCCGACAAAAGACAACATTTCCGAGCGGAGGATTCCTGTATGAAAATGATTAGCAAAGCTCCCTTCCGCAATAAACTGATTGCTGCCTTTATGACCGTTACTCTGCTGTCCATTCTGATGACCGGATATTTCTCTTATTCCATCACATCTGGCATTCTGGAGGACAACGCGTTGAAGCTGACCCAGGATGCGGTGGCCAAAACCGCCCAAACGGTGGATGAAAAGCTCAGCAAGCTCACCGTGGTGATGATGACCTTCATGATCAGCCAGCAATTCCAAAGTATGCTGAAGGATGTTTCTCTGGGCAATGACAGCGAATATTATACCCACTGGACCAATCTGGACAATGTATTCTCCCAAGCGCGGATTGCCGAACCCCTGATTCAGGGCATCTTCGTCTCTACTCCTATGGGGGAATTCTATCCCTTGTCCATGAACCGCAACAGGCAAGCGGATTTTCGGGATACGGATATGTATAAGCGGGTGGAGAGCCAAAAACGGACGGTTTGGATTGAGGGCCATGAGGATCCGCTGTTTTACGGAAAGCAGCGGGTGATTTCCCTTGTGCTGGAGCCTATTGCCGACTTCCCCCTCAAGGATGTCTACGTGGTAGTCAATATCCGGGAGGACGGGCTGCGCAAGCTGGTGGGACCGGAGTCGGGGAACAGCGGCTCCCTCCGTTTTCTAATGAATGAGGATGCGGCGCTGATCTACGGCGAAACCGATCCGCTGGTGACGGAGACAGCCCAAAGCGAGCTGGTGGGGGGGATTACCCGCAGCGGCGTTAACGGCTATACCTCCTTCGACAAAAGCGGGAGCACCTATCTGCTTAATTATGCCCGCCTTCATGTGAATGACTGGACCATCCTGGCCATTCAATCCAAGGATTATGTGCTGAAGGATATGATTTATGTCAAATGGATGATTCTGCTCATTACTCTGGCCAGCTTCCTGGTCACCCTGTTTGTTTCGGGAGCGTTCACCCGGTATCTCCTCACTCCCCTGCATAAGCTCCAAAAAGTGATGAAGCGGGTGGAAAGTAATGATCTGACCGCCCGTTTCGAAAGCCGGCAGGAGGATGATCTGGCTCAGGTGGGCTTCCGCTTCAACCGGATGCTTGACCAGATCGTGGTGCTCATCGATGAGGTTAAGGAGGCGGAGGCAGGCAAACGGAGCACGGAAATCAAAGCGCTGTCCGCCCAGATGGACCCCCATTTTCTTTATAACACCCTGAATGTGATCTATTGGAAGCTGAAGCTTAAGCAGGTGGACCAGTCCCAAACCATGGTTGTCTCCTTGTCGCGGCTATTCCAGCTGGGGTTGAACAAAGGCAAGGAAATCACCACTCTGGAGAAGGAGCTGGAGCATGTCCGGCTGTATCTGGAGCTGCAAGCCTCCTGTTATGAACATTTGTTCGAATACAGCATCCAGGTCAAGGATCCATCCTTGCCGGAGCTGACGGTACCGCGGATCATTCTCCAGCCGCTGGTGGAAAACAGCATTCTTCACGGCTTCTCCAGTATGGAGAACGGAGGGCGCATCAGCATCGAGTTGGATTCGGACCAATCTGCCGAAAGCTGGAGTATCCGGGTGGAGGATAACGGCTGCGGTATGGAGGAGGATGCTGTCCGGGCCATGCTTCGGGAGGAGCAGGGCAAGGGATACGCCATCGGCAATCTGATCCAGCGCCTGCAGCTGTATTATGGCGGGAGAGCGCGCTTCCATGTGGAGAGCCATCCCGACCGCGGTACCGTTATTTGTATGTCTATACCGTTCAAGGGGGCAGGAAGCGATGTTTAAATGGAAGGACATCAGCATTTGTGTGGTGGATGACACCCGTACTGTAGTGGAAGGCCTGAAGGCGATGGAATGGGAGGCAGAGGGCATCCGCTTCGCCGGCACGGCGGCCAACGGGGAGGACGGGCTGGAGCTGATCAAGGATAAGAAGCCGGATATTGTTATCACGGATATCCGGATGCCGCGGATGGACGGGCTGACCATGCTCCGGTCCATTCTGGAGCTGCAGGTAGCCTGCAAGGTGATTCTGATCAGCGGCTATACGGATTTTGAATATGCCAAGGAAGCCGTTTCGTTGGGCGCCTTTGATTTTGTGGTGAAGCCGTTTACGGAGGAGGACATTCTGGGTACTGTCCGCCGGGCAAAGGAGCAGATTGAGGAGGAGCGTTCGCGGCTCTTGTCCGTCCAAGAAATGGAGGGCAAGCTGCGGGAAAGCATCCCGCTCCTGCAGCAGGAGTATCTGGGGCTGTTGGTGCGGCACCGCACCAACTGGGAGCGGACGGCCCGCCGCTGGGAGTTTCTGAACATCCCGTTGGACCCGGCCGGCCTCTGTGTAATGGCTCTGGAGATTGACCGGGTACAGGAGCGCTTCGCAGATATGTCCGTGAACGAGGTGGAGCTTATGCGCTTCTCTCTGCAGAATATTGCAGTGGAAACGCTGCGGGAATATACGAAGTGTATTGTGTTCCGTTCCAGCATGAACCGGTTCACTGCGGTGCTGAACATCGGTTCGGAGGACAACCCGGCTTCATGGGCGGAAACTATATGCAAAAATATTGAGCGTTTTACCAAATTTACCGTTTCAGTGGGGGTAGGCGGGTATGTGAAGGATGTCGGCGGTCTGCCGGATTCCTATCTCCAGGCGGTACAGGCCCTGGCCTGCCATATGTTTACCGACGGCAACGGTGCATTGGGATATTCCCAGATGCCCCGCACGGACCGGCAAGCACCTCTGGCGCTGGAGCAAAAGGACGAGCTTCTGCTGATGCTCCGCTCCGGCAACGGTGACCGGGCCGCCGACCTGCTGGCGGAGATGGCTGATTCCCTGCAGCACATGACACCCAAACCTCATCCGGATTATGTACAGAGCCTATATGAGGAGCTGGCTGCAGCCGCCATCAGAACCTTTTATGAGCTGGTGCCGCTGCCGGAGCTGCAGCCTCTTATCAACAGCTATAAAACCCGGCGGCCGGAAATACCGCTGGCGGGATTGGAGCAGCTGATCCAGACGTTGTGCAGGGAAGGGGCCGAGCTGGTAAGACGGCATCATGTGTCGGAAGGCCAGGCCTTGATTTATAAGAGTGTGGACTTTATCAAAAACCATCTGGACCGGGAGGTGCGGGTCAGCGAATGTGCTGCCTGGGTCCACTTGAGTCCCAGTTATTATTCCGGCTTGTTCAAGAAGGTGACGGGATTGACCGTTACCCAATTCGTGACGGCCGAGCGCATCGCCAAGGCCAAGGAAATGCTAATCGGGGGCTCCCAGGTCCAGGAGGTGGCCAACGCATTGGGCTATGAGGAGCGGCGTTATTTCAGCGAGGTGTTCAAGAAGAATACCGGCAAAACCCCCTCGGAGTTCCGCGAAAGCTATCACCCGGAGGGAGCGGAGGGGCGGGAAAGCCTGTAGGGGAGTTGCCTACCGGAATGCGAATATTCAAGGTGTTCCATTCCTTACCGGGAAAGGAGTGCCTTGGAGGCTCAAACACGTTTTGGCGGCCTTGATTTGGATTGGAATGGTAAAGTTTCAAGGCCGCCAAAAAACTCGCCCTCAAGTCACTCCTTCCCTCCCAGTCATTTCACCATGAATATTCCCGCTCCGCGACGACAGTGGAATCGTATCCCTGCACAGTAGGTTTACCCCACTCCTTTCTGACCGGCAGGGCCGTATAATCAAGATGTAAAGAACGCCATTCGACAAAAAAAGGGGATATGCACATGTGGAAGAAAGCCATCGGCTTAAGCCTCGGCGTGGCCTTGGCGGCAGGAGGATTGGCCGGATGCGGAGGAAACGACACCAAGGATTCGGCAGCCAGCACCGCTCCTACAGCAGGACCTAAGAAAGTGATCAAATATTGGACGGATGACCGGCATGACCAGGAATACATTAAGGAACTGATCACCAAGTTCAATTCCACCAACAAGGATAATATTGAGGTGGAGATGACCGTACTCTCGGAAAACTTCGGCCAAAGCGTGGACGTGGCCTTCGCCGGTAACCAAGCGCCGGACTTGCTCCGCCTGAAAAGCGGCAATGCCGAAACCTTTTACAAAAAAGGCTATCTCGCCCCCTTGGATTCCTACATGACGGACGACCTTAAGGCCAAATTTAAGGAGCTGTTGATCGACAAGGTTAATATCTTCGACGGCAAGCTGGTATCCCTTCCCAATACGGGGCTGACGCTGCGCCTGGTTTACAATCAGGAGCTGTTCGAAAAAGCCGGCATTCCCAAACCTCCCGTTTCCCTGCAGGAAATGGTGGATGACGCCAAGAAAATTACCGAAATGGGCAAGAAGGACGGCATCTACGGCTTCGCGCTGAACTTTAAAAGCCCGAAAAGCGCCTTTGACCGTTCCGTCCGGGAAATTCTTTCCCTGAGCGGCTACCAGGGCCTCGGTTATGATATCAAAACCGCCCAGTTCGATTTCGGACCGTATGCGGAGGTTATGAAATACTTCAAGCAAATGAACGACAACGGCAGCATTCTGCCCGGCGCCGCGACACTGGATATCGATCCCATGCGCGCCCAGTTCGCCGCAGGCAAAATCGGCATGTACCTGAGCTTCTCCACGGAGCCGGGTGTGTACACCGATCAATTCCCGACAAAAATCAAATGGGGCGGAGCCCTTGCACCGACATTGGATGGCACCATCAAAGGCACCTCGGAGATCGTATCCGCGGGCACTTGGCTGGGGATTACCAGCAAATCGCCTAACAAGGATGCCGCCTGGGCATTCATGAAGTATATGTACGGCGATGAAATCCTGACCACCTATCATGAAAAGGGCTTCGGCATCGCCGTGGTGCCCAGCATTGCCGCCAAGGCCAAAAAACCGGAAATCCCCGGTATGGACGGCTTCCTGGTAGGCAAATACGATTCCATGTGGCCGGTATCCCCCAACGTCACTCCGGAAGGCGCTAACTATGCGGACACCTTCTTCAAGTACATGCTGACCGGCGGGGATCTGGGTGCCATCACCAAGGACCTGAACACACGGTACAACACCGCATTGACCAAGGCCACCGAAAAGGGTGAGGTGAAGGTCAGCCCGAACCCGTCCTTCGATCCGGCTAAGCTGCAAGGTAAATAAACCATTCCAGACAGAAAAATCAAGAGGTAACGGTTCAAAAAGGGGCGGTCGGCGCACTTGTGGACGAACGCTCCTTTTTTGCACCCACATTCGGTATTGAAGGAGGAAAAGAAGATGTCCAAATGGACCCGGCTCCGGGAAAACACCTTGTTTCTTTTCCCAAGCGTCATCCTGACACTGGTTCTCGGCATCTACCCGCTGTTCTGGGTGCTGCGGTTTATGTTTTACGATTATGCAGGGTACGGCGACGCGCTGTTCGTCGGTTTTGATAATTTCCAGCGCCTCTTCCGCGATATGGAGTTTTGGCAATCCGTAAAAAACACCTTTGTGTATGCAGGGGGCAAGCTGATTATTACCATCCCGCTTTCGCTGCTGCTGGCGGTTATCCTAAACGGCAAGCTCCGCGGCCGCAATCTGCTCCGGGCAATCTATTTCATGCCCACAGTCATCAGTACCGCAGTTATTTCTGTGGTGTTCTATATCATCTTTAATTCCTACAACGGCATGGTCAACCAGCTGCTGCTGAAATACCATGTGATCGATGCGCCTGTAGATTGGCTTGGCCCCAAGTTCGCCATGATTACGGTGATTATTCTCGCCGTTTGGGGAGCGGTGGGCAACTACATGCTGTTGTTCCTGGCCGGACTGCAGAATATCCCCGCAGACCTGTACGAAAGTGCCTCCATCGACGGCGCCAACGGGCCGCAGAAGTTCTGGTACATTACTGTACCCATGCTGGGTCCGGTGATGCAGATGATTATCATGCTGGCCATTATTGCATCCCTTAAAGGCTATGAAAGCATCATGGTCATGACGGAAGGCGGTCCCATCGGCAAAACCGAGGTTATGTACCTGTACTTGTATAAGCTGCTCTTCCCGGTATCCACCGGCTCCGTGGTCACCCAGCAGATCGGCTACGGCAGCGCTGTTGCTTTTGCTACTGCCATAATCGTAGGGGCGATCACCATGCTTTATTCCTATCTCAGCAAAAAAATGAACAACGTGTTCTAGAAGGGAGCGGGTTATTATGAATGCGAAGCAAAACTCGGCTCCGAAGGTTCCCGGAGCGTTCCGGCTGCTGGGCCATCTGATCAAATGGGCGTTTTTGCTGGCTACAGTGCTGTTGACTTTATTTCCCGTCTTAATGACGATTTTCGGCTCGCTGAAAACCAATGCCGAGCTGATGGGCGGCGGCGGACTGCTGCCCCAGCATTGGCAATTCCATAACTATGTGGAGGCTTGGCAGCAAACCAACTTTGCCCGTTATACCTGGAACAGTGTGTTCCTGAGCGTCGCCTCCACCGTCGGCACTCTGCTGGTGGCCGCCATGGGCGCTTATGTGGTGGACCGGCGGGAATTTCGCGGCAAATCCCTCTATGTAGGCATGCAGGCCGCCACCATGTTCATCTCTGTCGGCGCCGTTGTGCTGCGCCCCCAGTTTGACCTGATGGTCTTGCTGCATCTGAACAAAACCCTGTGGGGGGTTGTGCTGATTCTGGTCAGTGCCCACGCCAGCACCTTCTTCATCCTGCTGAGCTTCCTGAAGTCCATCCCGAAGGAGCTGGATGAAGCGGCCATGATCGACGGGTCAACCTTTACCCGCAGCTTCTTCGTCATTATTTTCCCGCTGCTGACGCCGGGGTTAGGGGTATCGGGGCTGTTCGCCTTCCGCCATGCGTGGAATGAATATATCCTGCCGTTGGTGTTTACGATGACCAATCCCCAAATGCAGACACTCACGGTTGGCCTTGCCAACCTGCGGTACGGCTCCTCCGCCGCTATGCAGATCCATCTCATGATGGCCGGCGCCTGTCTGTCCATTCTCCCCATGCTGGTGGTCTACATTCTCGCCAACAAATCCTTCATGCAGATGAATGCGGGTTCGATTAAGGGTTAAAAAGAGCCGCCATAACGGCGGCAAACAACAGGACTGCCTGATGAAGGCAGTCTTTTTGGCGTTGAGGCACAGCAGTGGGAGTGGAGGCAGGCCGGTAGCACCTGTCCGGAAAACATGCTATCCTAAAACAATAAGCAGCAAGACGTCAACATATGAAAGGGGTAGGGCCCTTGAACCGCGATTTTATTGCCATCCCGGCGATGGAGGGGGAGATAAAGCTCTCCCACAAAAAACAGGGTTATGGCTATACCGTCACCACCCGGGAGTTTATCATTCAAAAGCCCCATACCAACTATTATTTGCAGCTGGCGGATATCCTCAGTATTCTTCCTGCCGAGCCTTACGGCTTAAAGCCTCTTCGGCATCTCCCCGAATGGCCGGAGCATGCCGGGCTGGTCAGTGTGGCGCCGGGCTCGCGGCATTACCGGATTATGGTGAGGCAGGCCGTTCTTCATAACCGCAGCGGCATGCGGAATTTGGCATCCTGCGATTTTATTCTGCCCTTGGACGAGCGGATGTTCCGGGCTGTTGTGTCCTGGTCGGGTCTTGATCCCATCGGCGGAGGGCCTGGCGGCTTTCACGGGGGAGGCTGAATTCGATTATGGTCAGAGGAAGGTTTGCGCCTACACCGTCCGGACTTCTGCACCTGGGGAATGCGGCTGCCGCACTTCTGGCTTGGCTGCAAATACGCGCCCTGGACGGCGAATTTGTTCTGCGTATAGAAGATATCGACGGGCCCCGTTCGAAACTGGAGTTTGCTGAGCGGATTCCGGAGGATCTGCGGTGGCTTGGTTTGGATTGGGAGGAGGGGCCGGATACAGGCGGGCCTTACGGCCCTTACATACAGAGCCAGAGGCTTGGGGTTTATGCGGAAGTATTGAACGCACTTGGCAAGCTGGGGCGGACCTACCCGTGTTATTGCAGCCGGGCGGAGCTGGCGGCCATCGCCAGCGCACCCCATGGGCTGGCTTCCGAGGGACCGGCTTATCCGGGATTATGCAGGAAAGCAAGCCCGGAAGAGCTGGCCGAAAAAGCAGCGCGAAAAACTCCATCCATCCGGTTTGAGATACCGGCGGAGCCGATGGTATTTGTGGATGAAGCGGTTGGGGTACAGCAGGTTCCAGCAGGAGCGGGAGGGGATTTCATTGTCAAACGGGCGGACGGCATTCTTGCGTATCAGCTGGCGGTAGTGGCCGATGATGCGGCCATGGACATCACGCATGTGCTGCGCGGATACGATCTCCTGGACTCTACGCCACGGCAAATTTGGCTGTATCAGGCATTAGGGTGGCAGGTTCCCCGGTTTGCCCATGTGCCATTGCTGTTGGGGCCGGACGGCAGCCGCCTGTCTAAACGCCATGGTGGCATAACGCTTGCGGATATGCGGCAAAAACAAACCAGGCCCGAAACGGTCATCGGGCTCATCGCTCATGCGTATGGCCTGTTGGACCGTTTCGAGCCTATATCTGCCAACGAGCTGATCCCCTTGTTTAAGTTGGATGCCCTTCCCAAGGAAGCGGTACGGCTGGAAGAGGAGGATTTGGCGGCGGTTGCTTCCGTATAAATGCGTGCATGTGTGTCAGCTTATGGTAGCTGCTTCGGTTCCGGATGAGCTCCGGCAGCGGATATATGCCCGCTTGAGCCGCAGCATACCTTCCCGGATGACCTCAGGTGCGGAATGACTGAAGTTCAAGCGGATGGTCCGGCTGCCCCGCCCGTCCGTATGGAAGCCCGTCCCCGGAACAAATGCGACGCCCTCCTCCACGGCTAGGCGGAGCAGCGCCCCCATATCCACTTCCCCGGGCAATTCCAGCCACAGAAACATGCCGCCCTTAGGCGTGCGGACCGTAATTTCACCAAAGGCAGGATCGGTGCGCAAAATCTCCAGCATTACCTGCATCCGTGCGGCGTATTCCAAGCGGATGCGCCGGATATGCCCATCCAGGTCGAAGGTCTTCAAAAGCTCCGCCAAAGCCGCCTGATCCAGACAAGAGGAGTGAAGATCGGCGGTTTGTTTGGCTTTGGCCAGCTGCCGGATCACAGCCTCATCCGCTGCCGCCCAGCCGATGCGCAAGGCGGGAACCACCGTTTTGGAGAAGGTGCTGGTGTAGATCACACCCGGGAAGCCGGCCGCATCGGCCAGAGCCTTGATGGAAGGGGGCAGCGCTTCAGCTTCAAAGCTTAGCTCCCCGTAAGGGTCGTCCTCGAGGATCATGGTTTCATAGCGGGTGCAAAGGGCCAAAACCTCCTGGCGGCGCTCTAGGCTCCAGATGGCTCCGGTGGGATTAGCGAAGGTGGGGATGACGTACAGCAGTTTGGGTCGATGGTCGCGCAGGGCGGCCTCCAGCAGATCCGGGCGGATGCCGTTTTCATCCGTGTCCAAACCCAGTATGCGGGCGCCGGAGCTTTGGAAGACCTGGAGCGCAGCCAGATAGGTGGGATTCTCGGTAATCACCAGATCGCCGGGCTCCAGAAGAATCCGCGCAGTCAAATCGATGCTTTGCTGGGAGCCGGAGGTGATGAGCAGGTGGTCGGGTCCGGCTTGAATCCACTTCCGGGAGAGACGTTGGGACAGGAGCAGGCGGAGCTCCGGCAAACCCTCCGTCAACCCGTATTGCATCACGCGCCGGTCTGCGAATACGCGGGAGAAGGCGTTTTTTAGCTCTTCGGCAGGGAACAGCTCCTCAGCGGGCAGTCCGCCAGAGAAGGAGATAATGTCCCGGCCTTGGGTCAGCTTGAGAATATCCCGCACGGCGGAGGACGTAAACTGGGACATGCGGGATGCAAAACGGAATTCCATGGAATAATCACTCCTAAGGGTAAGTAAACAGGATGGGTGGTTTTATTTTACGCTGGCTGTTATTGCTAATAATGTAGCATATGAATGTTGCTAAGGCAACATAAATATGATGCTATAGCAACAATTTTCGAGGGAGAGGCGGGGGATTGGAGTACCATTTTTGCGGAGTTACTGTACCGCCGATTTTTTAACGGAAGTGAGCGCCTTTATTTCGGCGTATTTGCCCCTTTTGGAAACCTAACGGAAGCAGGAATCGCTATTTTCCTTTGGAAGGGTACTTTATGAGTAAATGGCGGCAAATAAGCGCTGTGCTGTCCGTTACATTTTGGGGAAAGACGATTTTGGCTAAATAACGGCTGTGGAGTCCGTTGGCTGATGTTCAGGACTGGGTGCTCGTTAGTGATAGGGCTAAGTTCAAGATTTCAGCAGCCTGTTTCATTTTCCTATATAGAAGCTGCTATTCGAGGAGGGAGGACTACTATGCATATACTTTGGGTTGAGGATGAGGAGGAACTGCTGGCGGAAGGAGGGCGGTTTTTGCGCGGGGAGGGCTGCCGGGTGTCTGAAGCCCGCAGCGCCGAGGAGGTGCCGGCCCTTGTCACGCAGGAAAAACCGGATTTGCTGCTGGTGGATTGGACCTTGGCCGGGCGTGAGACAGGGCTGGACCTGTGCCGGCGCAATGACCGGGAGTGGCAGCTGCCGCTGTTGATGTTAACCGCCAAAGGGGACGAGTTCGACCGGGTGCTGGCTTTGGAGCTGGGGGCGGATGATTATATCCAGAAGCCTTTCAGTCTCCGGGAGCTGCTGGCGCGGATGAAGGCGGTGCTGCGGCGGTCCGGTAGAGGGGGAGTCAACCGCAACGGAGGCGAGGCGGAGGCTGTTCCTGCACAAACTGATCCTGTCCTGCGAAGAGGACGGCTGACGGTCCGCCCGGAGCAGTACCAGGCACTGCTGGACGGGGAGCTGCTGGAACTGACCCGCACGGAGTTTGCACTGCTGGAGCGGCTGGCCCGGCGACCGGGGAGAGTTTTTACCCGGGCCCACCTGATGGAGGAGGCACTGGGGGATACATATGTTGGCTATGAGCGCACCATTGACAGCCACATCCGCAATCTGCGCCGAAAGCTGGGGGATGATATAGCCCATCCCGAATTCATCCAGACGATTTATGGAGTGGGGTATAAGTTTAATCCCGGTTCGGATGAGAAAACGGGAGCGGACTTATGAGAAAAACGAAAGGTCAGCTTCCGGAGCGTGTCCGGATTCCGTTGCTGTTGGCGGTTATCGGTATCCTGACCGCCTTGTTGACGGCGGCGCTGTTCTCCGAACCCGCCGATGGCGAGGATGAAGCGGAGCGGCTGGCCCTGTATTGGAGCCGGTACGTGAGTCTGGCTCTGGATGCCGGCGTGAGCCCGCAGGGGTTGGAGGTGCAGCTCCGCCAGGATGCCGGAGCCTATCCGCTTCCAAGCGGCTTCCGGCTGACCGTCACAGACGGGACGGGCGCAACTATAGCCGCTTATTCGGGGTTGGAGGCTGCCCCGCGGTATGCGGCAGCCAAGGCTTTTGTGGCCGGCGGCGCCCCGGCCGGCACGGTCAGAGCGGAGACCGCGGCCGGGCAGGCGCCGGCCGTGTGGCTCCGCTCTGTAGGGGCCGGGGCCGCCGCGGCGCTGCTGGCGGGCCCGGCCCTGTGGGTGCAGCACCGGCGCTGGCGGCAGCGGCTGGCGCATTGGGCGGACCGGCCGGCCGGTATTACGGCGGCCTCCCGGTCCGGAAGCGGTACGGCAGCGAAGGATCTGCTGCCGGAGGAAGTGCGGCTTGCCGGCAGTATAGCGGAAGTCGGCAAGCTGGTAAGTCAACTGCAGACGGCCAGGCAGACGATGGTGGCCGAGGTGGCCCATGAGCTCCGTACTCCGTTATCTGTGCTACGGGTGGCCATGGACAATGCCTTGTACGAAAACCGGCCGCTGCCTCCGGAGCGGCTGGCCGTCCTGTCGGAGCAGATAGCCGCCATGAGCCGGCTGGTGCAGGACCTCCAGGACCTTTCCCTGGCGGAAAACGGCACCCTGCAGTTGGACAAAAGCTGGTTCGATCCTGCGGCAACCGCTGCCTCCATAGCCGAATTGCTGGAGCCGGAGGCAGAGGAGAAGAGAATCGCTCTCGTGCTCAGCTTGGACTCCAGCATCAAGGTATACGCGGATGAGCGGCGTATTCGCCAACTGTTGCTTAACCTGCTGGGCAATGCTCTGCGCCATGCGCGAAGCTGCATCGACCTTCGTGTTGCTTCAGCGGCTGGAGAATGGGTCATTACTGTCCGGGATGACGGATGGGGTTTGGTGGCGGAGGAGGCAGAGCAGCTGTTCCAGCGTTATTACCGCAAACGGACTTATGCGGACGGAAGTCCGGCGCCGCGGGGAATCGGACTGGGCCTGGCGGTTGTCAAAGGAATTGCCGAAACCCATGGGGGCACTGCTTCTGTAACCAGCCGTTTTGGGGAAGGGGCCGTCTTCACAGTAAAGCTGCCGCTGTTCCGGGAGTAGGAGTCTTTTTTGCGGGAGTAATTCGACTTGGAGAAAAATCAAACCGATATCTGTGAAATAATCCGGTTAGCACGCTTAGCAGGATTGGTCTGTTAAGGGTAGCGTTGAGTGGGGCGCTGTTGAAGTTATCTGCTGAAGATTGAGGTGTGCTGTAACGGAACTATACGGGCCTTAAAGTGTTATTTGCATCCTTCTGGGATTCTTACGGAACTATAAGACTCTAAAACGCGGAAAACCCGGTGGTTGGGCTCTAGCAAACCCTTCTAAGAGCCGGTGAGTTCCGTTACCGCTAGAAAAAGCCAAAAAAATGCGTGTAAGGTCCTCTGAGTTCCGTTACAGTCGGAAGCAAACCATTTGTTGAGAATTAGGTTTACTATGTACCGTTAGAGTTGGAATCCAAATGATCCAGCGAGTGTAAATCGACTGGAATGAACGTGGCCCGCCCTCTCTACATAAATCTGCACAACTTCTGCACAATCTCTCGACGATGGCTTCACATGGGGTTGGTATGATGATGGCATCACCTGCCCCGGGCGGGAGCGGAGAGGAGAGCTTTCATTGTTAAAAGCAGAGCAAGTCAACAAAACCTACGGTTCAGGCAGGGAGGCCGCCAAAGCCCTGCGCGAGATTAATTTGGAGCTGGGCAAAGGCGAGATGGCCGCGGTGACGGGACCTTCCGGCTGCGGAAAAACTACCCTGCTGCATGTTCTGGCCGGATTGGAAACCCCGGACAGCGGAACCATCCGGTTGGAAGGCCAGGTTATCAATGCGCTGGACGAAAAGGCGCTGGCCGAGGTCCGGCTGCGCAAAATGGGCTTTGTGTTTCAGTCCTATCATCTGGTGCCGGTGCTGAGTGCGGAGGAGAACATCCGGCTGCCCTTGCTGGCAGCGGGAATGACCCGGAAGGAGGCGGAGGCCCGTTCCCGGGAGACGCTGGAGCTGGTGGGACTGTCCAACAAAGCAGGAGCCTATCCGTCCCAATTATCTGGCGGGCAGAACCAGCGGGTGGCCATTGCCAGAGCAGTGGCGGGCCGGCCGGGCATTCTGTTTGCGGACGAGCCTACAGGTGCCTTGGATTCCGAGACGGCCGAGCAGATTATCGGCCTATTGGAAATGCTGAACCGCCAATACGCCATGACCGTGCTGCTGGTCACCCACGATGAGCGGCATGCCCGGCGCATGCCCCGGCAAATCCGGATGTTTAACGGCCGGATTGTGGAGGATGGGGGGCAGCCAACATGCTGAACCATAGCCTGGTGTGGCGTATGGGGGCCTTATATCTGCGCCGCCACCTTCGCCAAACCCTGCTCAGTATGCTGGCGGGAGCCATCGGCGCGATGCTGATCACCATGTCGATTTTTCATTACGGCTCTGTCCGCACAAGCGGGGAAAATTGGCTGAAGGCGCATTTTGGCCCGGTGGATTGGGCTCTGGTTCCGGTCCAAACGCCGGTATTCACTCCCGAAGCTGCAGCCAAAATTACAGGAAGCGGAGCGCAGTCCGTACTGCCGTACCGCTACCTTCCGGCCGTATCCGCTGCGGCTACGCTTTATTCCCAGGAGGAGGCCAACGCAGACGCCCTGTCTGTGACCCAAGCACAGGTGCTGGGCTTCGATTGGAACGGGGCAGCTGCTTTTGATCCGGCCACCCCGCTGTGGAGCTCCCCCTTAAAGCAGGGAGAGGCGGTCCTGGACGAACAAACAGCCAAACAACTGGGAATCAAGGCAGGGGATGCCCTTTATGTGTCCGGAAAGGATGGGCAGCGCCACGGCTATGTGGTCCGGGAGACACCGGCGCCGGCGGGCTTAAGCGGCTACCGCGGAGACGGCGCCCGTCAAAGTGGCACCCTGCTGCTCCATGCCGATGATGCCCGGCTGATCGCGGGAGTGCAGGCCCGGGAAGCCAATCTGATTCTGGCTACCCGGATCAATAAGTCGGATAGTGTTCAGGGAATGAGCGTGATTCCGGAGCAAGCCGGTTTGTATGATATTCGGTATATCAAACTGAACGCAGAAGGGATGGCGGACAGCAATCTGGTTGCGGTGATCCTGATCATCAGCATGACTGCCGTTTTCTCCAGTGCCTTTTTGATGAGGCAGATCGTTCTGATGTTGGCGGAATCCCGGACGGAGCTGTACGGTGTGCTGCGGGCTATCGGCCTAAACCGCGGGCAGGTGAAAGGCTTATTCCGAGCGGAAGCCCTGTTATTGGGCATAGGCTCAGGTGCAGCGGGGATCCTTATGGGACTGGCGGGAGGTTACGCCATGGTGCGGATTATCTACGGTACGGAACTGGCGCAGGAGCTTGGCGCATCAGGCATTCCGGTACATCCTGGTTTGCCTGTGCCGGTGCTGGTTGGAGGAGTCGCAGCAGTGCTCATCTATCAGCTGTTACTGGTGCTGGCGGCCAGCCGGAGTGCAGGGTCAGGCAGCATCGTGTCGGCACTGCGCGGCGGAAACCGGGAGGTCCGGGTTTCCCGGCGGGGGCCCGGTGCTGCGTTGGGGGCGCTTTTGGCCATCGTTCTGCCTTGTGCGGGAATTGTGGGGCTGCATGTGTATATGGCGCTGGTATGGAAGCCGGGTCAAGCCGACCCGCTGAATGTGCTGGGTTACGCCGGGATATGGCTGCTAGCGGTAGCCGCACTGGTGCTGCTGGTGCAGGCTTCCCTGATCGGTGCCGGAAAACGGCTAAGCTCCAAGGCAGGACCGTCCGTACTGCTTGCGGTAAAGTATGCCAGCCAACGGCGGGGCCGCTCGTTTACCGTTATGCTGCTCTTCGCCGTGGGTATGATGGCCATCACCTTCACCTCCGGGCTGGGTGGACTGATCTTGGGCAATATGGATCCCAAACAAGGTGTGCGCACGATATTAGGCTACGACGGTTTTGTCCCATATGAATCTGCAGCGGAAAAAGAAACGGTGGATCGGCTGCTCAAGGAGGATGAGGTGCTGAACCGGCTTGTTTTAGACTCTGCCGACGTGAAGCCGCTGGTGGTTGCACCGCAGATGACCGGCGGGAACAGCCGGCATAGCCAGGCCATGATTCCCGTCCGCCCTGACCTGCTGACCCACGGGAAATGGTCGTTGTCCGCCCGGGCGCCGGAATTTGCAGATGATGAAGCCGCTTGGAACAAGGTGATGTCCGATCCCGGCTATATTGTTTTGCCGAATCATTACCGGGATTATGGCGGGAACCAGTCGGAAACATACTGGCAACCGGAAAAGCTGTTTAAACCGGGGGACAAAGTAGAGCTCGGTTTTTTCCTTAACGAGCGGGTTGCGGAAGGAGCGGCTCCCGATCTTACCCTGACGTTTACCATTGCGGGCTTCGCCGATCCCAACACTGCGGACAGCGTTGCCGTCCAATATGCCTATGCGGCATCTTATGTGCATCCGGAGGTCTGGAGCAAGCTCCAGGATTACCACCATCCATGGGCAAATCAGACCCATGCCGGATTGCTCCTTCTGAAGTTTGACCATACGCAGCTGGAACAGGATGCTCAAATTGTCCAAAGGCTTACCTCCGGCGGAGCGGGGAAGGTGATCATTCCTTATCTGGACAGCTGGAGGGAGTACAATGCCAATAAGCGGCTGGTGGACGGTTTTATCGGCTTTGCCGCTTTATCCTCGGCCATCGGGCTTTTGGGCCTTGGTGTGCTGCAAAAGCGTTCCATCCATGAACGGCAGCGGGAAATTGCCATGCTGAGAAGCGCTGGTGTGCCTTCCCGGCTCCTGAGGCGGGCATTTTTGCTGGAGGGAAGTCTGTTGGGGGGGATGGGACTGCTGGCCGGATGGGGTATTGGCCTGACGGGTGCGCAAGGTTTTATCCGTCTGCTCCAAAGCGATCTTAGGCCTTGGGAATCGGCGATTCCGGTCCAATTTCAGTGGGGGCTCCTCGGAGGCGTCATGCTCGTGATGATGCTGCTGGCGGTTTTGTTTCAGCTTTCACCTGCCCGCTCGGCGCTGCGCGGTTCACCCGCAGATACACTGCGCAAGGCGGATGTATAGCTCAACTAAAAAAAGGGCGCCGCGCGCCCTTGAATACCGGGAAACCCAGGTCATTCGGATGGCTTTGGGTTTCTTTTTCTATTACTCGGCGTCTGGCTGCCGGTTGGTCCTATCCTCTTCTTCAAACAAGGTCTGCATGTTCCGGTCCAGGGCATCCATAACCCTCCAGAAGGCGTGCATGTCCTCTTCATCTATAGCATGCCGCAGCTTGTCCCGCACATGGACGGCGGAGGGCAGGCAGGCCTCCAGGACCCGGCGTCCTTCCTCACTAAGATGCACCTCGCTTTTGCGCTTGTCCGTATGGTCGGCACGGCGGGAGATGAGATTTTTCTTTTCCATGGTCAACAAGATCCGCGTCATGTTCGGGCGGTCGTCCATGATGCTGTCTCCCAGTTCCGTTTGGGACTGGGGGCTTTTGACTGCCAATTTATTGAGGATAAACCATTGCTCCGGCGTCAGGTCAAAGCCGCTTTGCTGGAAGGTTATATAATGAAGATGGCGGATCAGGCGCGAGGTCCGGTACATCCGGAACGCCACCGTTTCTTGAATGGGGACAAAGGAAGAGGTCGACTCCTGCATGATGACTCCTTTTTGGCTTGCTGAAATTGGATGAACCCTAAGGATCTGCCTACACATCCTAGAATAGGCCGGAAACGCCGCCGCTGTCAAATTCAGGTTCATACGGAGAAAATGGCGGTTTTGTTTCAAAGGGGAAAAGCCCGGTTATAATGGTTGCAAATATCCCGCCAGTTGTGCGATTCTTATGGGTGATCAAGAATTTGCGACCAGGAGTTGTTTTATGGAGGCTATACCAACAGTACAGATTCTCGGCTTGCGCATGTCCCGGCAGGCCAGAACCAATTTTCAGTGGGATTTTATCGCAGCAGCCCTTTTCAGTCTTTTTAACGTGGTATTCAATCAGTTCTACATTCCCATTGCCATCCGCGGAGGGGCAACGGACTTTCAGGTCGGGCTTTTAAGCGCGGCGCCGGCTGTAGGGCTGCTGTTTTCTCCTATCTGGGCCAGCATGGCGGAGCGGCGCAGGGCCAAGTATTTTGTTACCTTCCCCAATATCATCGGACGTCTTCTGATTTTTATCCCGGCTTTGTTTACTTCTCCGTGGGTGTTTGTGGGCATCGCCATGGCCTACCAGTTTCTGCAGGGCATCCAGGCGCCGGCGTATGCCACCTTGATGACACAGATTTATCCTGCCGATATCCGGGGGCGGATTATGGGCTATGTTCGGGTAGCGATGGGGCTCCTGATGATCCCGTTGGCTTTTACCGTGGGGATCTGGATTGACCGTGCGGGCAGCTTCTATCCGCTACTGATCGCAGCCATAACCGGATCGGTATCAATGGTAATTTTCAGCATGGTGAAGGAAGAGCGTCTGCCTGACCCCTTGGCTGCAGCCCGCAAAAGGGTTCGCTTCCGGGACCAGTTCACCGTTCTGCGGAATAACCGCCCGCTGGTGTTGTTTCTGATCGCCACCACCTTCTCCGGCTTCGGCAATATGCTGGCCAACCCGTTGTATAATATCATCCAAGTGCAGCGTCTGGAGCTGTCCAATATGGACATCGGGATTGTGCGGATCTGCTACTTTGCCCTTTTGCTCCTGGCGTATTTCTTTATGGGCAGGGTGATTGACCGGTTCGGCCCCAAACGGGCAATGATCATCTGTATTGGCTGCCACGTGATGTGTACGCTTCTGTACGGCGTATTCGGGACCTATCCTGCCGTGCTTATGGCCAGCGGGCTGCAGGGTTTTGCCGATGCTACATGGGATCTGGGCTGTCTGGCCTATGTGTTCCGCCTGGCTCCGGGCAAGGAGGGGGTTGTGTTCGGACTGCATCTGATGCTGTTCGGCATCCGGGGCACCATCGGACCTTTGCTGGGGACAGGATTGAATGGAGTGCTTCCCATCGAAGCTATTATTCTGGCAGCCAGCTTCTTCTGTCTATGCGGGTTTTTGACTCTGGTTTTGGCGAAGGAAAAAGCGAAGGACCCCGCAGAGCTTGAACCTATGTAATCTTGATCGTTGTTCCGTTATTCCATCCCGTTCCGGCCGGCTTGATGCTGTGCGGTGCGGGTTTTTGCTTTTGGAGGCGCCTTTGTTGCTTTTTGGATGCGGTCAAGGTATTGTAAAGGACGAGAGATGTTACAGGGGGAACCGCTCATGGAGTTGAAGGTATTGAATGCCCGCATGGAATTGACCGAAGCGGATGGATATGTCGGCAAGGTGGCGTTTGAAGTGGAAGGCCACAAGGAGCCGTATGAAATTGTGCTGCAAAGCAAAAAAGGGAAAGAGTGGAGCTATGGTCTTTTCTTTCTGAACCAGCCCGGAGATGAGGATCAGATCCTCGAGGTGGAGGATTGGCTGGAAGAGGACGACGATGCCTATTACAGTCTGATTGATGCGGCGAAGCAATCGCTGCCGGCTTCAGGAGGTTGAATATGTCACATCCCGAACAGGCGTATTTGGATAAATTTTTCCCCAATGGGCATGAACTGCCCCAGGACAGGCTGATTCCGGCAATCTTGTCCCAGAACGGCCGGACGGAAATGATGTTTCTGGTTAAGGCGGGGGAGCCCCAGGCGGCACTGCTGGGTCCGGAACGGGACGGGCTGATGTCCCATACGGATATTTCCGTACAGCTGATGGACACTCCGAATCAAAAAGGGGTTCCTGATCTGCGTATCGGATTGGAGCTGACCTATCCCGATGCGGTGGTCCGGTTCCATGCCGTGATTACCGACGAAACCGGGCAGAAGCAGGCTACACTGGCAACAGCACTGCTTCAGGTGCGGCGGATTGCTTTCTTTTTTACGGATGGAGGCATGCAGTTTATTTCCTTCAAGGCCTTCGATTGGCAGCCGGAGGGAATGCCCCACCTGCAGAACATTATGACCGATATTAATCGAAAAGGAACGTGTACATGAGCGAAATGCCTTTTGCATCATTGGGAATTTCCCAACCCTATATTAAGAAGCTCCGGGAAGAGGGAATTGTGACGCCCACTCCCATTCAGGAAGCGGCTATTCCGATTCTGCTCACCGGCAAGGATCTGATTGCCCAGGCCCAGACCGGCACGGGTAAAACCCTTGCGTTTGCGCTGCCGCTTCTGGCGGATTTCGACGCGGAGTATCCCCATGTCCAGGGGCTGATTATTACCCCTACCCGGGAGCTGGCCCTGCAGATTACCGCTGAGCTGAAAAAGCTGGCTCCTCTGGCAGGCGCCCATATCTTAGCCGTATACGGCGGGCAGGATGTGGAAGCCCAAAGCCGCAAGATGAAGGGCAATCCGGCTATTGTGGTGTGTACGCCGGGCCGTCTGGTGGATCATATGCGCCGGGGCAACATCGACCTGGGCCGGGTGCGCAAGCTGGTGCTTGACGAAGCGGACCAAATGCTCCACATGGGCTTCCTGACAGATGTGGAGGCGATTATCCGGCGTCTTCCCAACGCGAGACAAACCATGCTGTTCTCCGCCACTATGCCTGACCAAGTGAAGGCCTTGGCCCGGAACTATATGAAGCAGCCGCAGGATGTGCGGATTCAGGGCAAGCAGGTGACGCTGGAGGAAATCCGCCAATTTGTGGTGGAAACTACGGACCGCGCCAAGCAAGCTACTTTGTTCCGCATGCTGGAGGTTTACCAGCCGTTCCTGGCGGTGATTTTCTGCCGCACCAAGCTCCGCGCCAGCAAGCTGACGGAAGCCATGAAAGATAAGGGCTTCAATGTGGACGAGCTGCACGGTGACCTGACCCAGTCCAAGCGGGAGCAGGTTATGGAGCGCTTCCGCAAAGCTGATCTGCAATATCTGGTGGCGACGGATGTGGCCGCCCGGGGTTTGGACGTGGAAGGGGTCACCCACGTGTTCAACTACGATATTCCCCTTGACCCGGAATGGTATATCCACCGTATCGGCCGCACCGGCCGGGCCAAACAAAGCGGCACGGCCATTACGCTGGTGGCAGCCAAGGACCGCGGTCTGCTGGAAAAGATTGAGCGGGGCATTCATATGACTCTGAAGCGCCGGAGCATGGAGG
>JAEWMH010000154.1 GCA_023393235.1 Bacillota bacterium
ATACTACACTGTGGTGTTCCTGGGTGATCCAGGGCGGGCAGGATAAGATTTTCTTCAGCGGAGACAGCGGCTATGGGCCTCATTTTGCGGAGATCGGGCAGCGGTACGGCCCGTTTGATCTGACCCTGATGGAATGCGGGCAATACAACGAACGGTGGGAAGCCATCCATATGCTGCCGGAGCAGACCGTTCAGGCCCATCAGGAAGTAGGCGGCAGGCTGCTGCTGCCCATCCACTGGGGGGCGTTCACCCTATCCCTGCATGCCTGGACCGAACCGGTGGAACGTGCCGTTGCCGCAGCGGAAAAGCAGGGAGTTCCCATGGTGACCCCACGGATCGGGGAGCCGGTGCTGTTGGGAGGCACGCCGCAGCCGTCTACCCGATGGTGGCGGAATGCATAAGCAGCACCAAGAACCCGGGTTGCCTTGGAAAGGCTGACCCGGGCTTTTTTAGTTCCCCTAATTGAAACCCGCTCCTCTTCTGCGCCGTAAAAGGTACCAGTTACATGACCGGTGAACTCTCCCTCAGGGGAACGGAGCGCAAAATGGCCAGTCATCGGATACCGGTTTTGAGTATATAGTTTGGGTAATAACATTCATTTAGGAGGCCTTTACATGTCCGAATCCGCAACCATTCTGCAATGGACCCTGATCGCCGAATGCCCCATTCCCGCTGATGTGAACGAACTGCTGGTGAACGGAGAGGTGCCCATCGCTGCTTACAAAACCCTTCGGGACAGCGCTGTGTTTACCAACAAACGTCTGATTGTCCGGGATGCCCAAGGTTTAACCGGCAAGAAGGTGGAAATTTACTCTCTGCCTTACTCCTCCATCAACATGTGGTCCACGGAAAATGCCGGGCGGCTGGACTTCAACTCCGAGGTGGAGCTGTGGACCCGGGCCGGTCATATCAAGGTGAAGCTGCAAAAAGGCGTGGACATCCGCCGGTTCGATAAGCTGATTGCCGAGGCATTGCTGTAAGCTGGCTGCAACAGCCGAGAAGCACACCAACCGTCCCTCCGAAATGATAGCGGGCAGCAAATGTATGCTATTCTCCAAAATGAGGCGAAATCTGTGAAATAACATACATAAAATGTCTGCTATTCATCTCTGCGGAGCCAAAATCCCCCGAAAAATGGGCGATAGCATACATTTTTTGTCGCTATTCAGGGGAAATCCTCTTCAAAAAACAAAATAGCATACATTTTTTGGCGCTTACATTCAAACTCAGCGGAGGCGGCCTCCCTCATTACCCCTTGGAGCCTGATGCCACCAGGCTGCAATAGCCCATGCCGCATACCGACGGCTCGGAGTCGAAACGGTAGCAGCGCTCCAGGAAAGCCGCCCGGTACTCCGGCGCATCCATCAGCCTCCGCAACGCCTCCCCCGGCAAGGTCCGGGCCAGCGCGCCCGGTCCCGCCAGCCACACCTCCCGGAGTCCGGCGGCCGCAAACAGCGTCTTCATCTCCTCCGGACGGAACGAATATGTCACCGGCCAAGGTGTGCCGCCCCGCTCCATTTGCGCATATACCTGATCCGGATCGTCAAACAAACCCGTCTCCAGCAGCGCGTCCGCCCCTCCGAAATCCGGCTGCCACTGCTCCCGCTGGGCCCACTCCCGGACATACCAGCGCATAGCCGAATCCGGGTCCTGCTCATCCGCCAGAAAAGGCTTCTTCGACGCAGGGCCGAAACGGCCCGGATACCCGCCCAGACGGCTGGCGACGCAGAATACCACCGACTTGGCGGACACACGGATCAGCTCGCGGATGACCTCTTCATGCTTGGGATAGGTATACGAGATGGGCGCATCCAGCGAAATCACCAGATCGAATTGGCCTTCCCGGTATGAAGCCAGCTCCGTCAAACGTCCGTGCACAAATTCAATCCTCCCGGCCACCCCGGCTTCCTCCGCCCGTTCCCGGGCCTTCTCCAGCATGGGCAGAGAGATATCCAGATGGGTCACCTGCAGCCCCTTCTGTGCCAGCCACACGGAGAATCGCCCTGTTCCTCCCCCTGCATCCAGCACCGTTGTCACCCCATCCAGCCGGCTTTCGATTTCCCGTTCCAAATGGGCGTGCAGAATCTGGTCATCCAAAAACAGCCGGTCCCGGTTGACCTCTTCCCCCGGCTTCTGCGGCAAGCTCCAAAACTTCTCCGCCACTTGTTCATAATCCCGACTCATAACAGCATCTTCTCCCTTCATGTTCCCGTTAAAAAGCGCAGGCTGCCGAGCGGATCAAGCTCCTCCCCCATTTTGGAAGCGGAAAATCCACTTTACCCCGTCCTTCCCGCTTTCACCCACGTGGGTGCGGAAGGCACCGGCGGTGTAGCTCTGCAGGGTTTTTCTCCAAAAAGCCTGCGCCCGCTGATTGGCCTCGGTAGGATTGGTTTGCAGCTCCCAAGCACCTGCATGGGCATCAAACACCTGCATGGCAGCGGATTTGGCAATGCCCTTGCCCCGGAAGGACCGCAGCACAAAAAATTCATGTAAATAAAACTCAATGCCAGGAGGCGCATACGGCGGAGTAGCCACCAGGGCAAACCCTGCCGGAATCCCGTCCGCCCGGATCAAATACGGATAAAGCACACCGGGATGCTCCCACCAGACGGCAAATTCCTGATTCTGCTCCTGCAGGGTCAGCGTGGGGCCGTCCTCAAACACCCCGTACACATTCGGCGTCCAGTCCCAGATTTCGGACAGATCATGCAGGTATAAAGGGTACAAATTATGGATGATAAAGTTCGTATCGTGGTCGGTTAAATGGATGGTGGCATTCATACTCAATCCTCTTTTTTCCAATATGGGTGCATCTGTATCCCATCATACTATCTTTGGCCTAGCCGCGTCGGTAAAGATTAGCTATAGTCATCCATGCCGCCGCACCGCTTTCCCCGATCACAGCAAAAGGCCCCTGCGCACCATACGCAGGAGCCTCCTCAAGCCCATATTACCCCATTCCCCGCTTTGCCTTCGTACACTTCAAGCAATAAATCCGGCCGTACGCCTTGCCGTACCGGACGATGCGGCGGAGCATACGGTCGTCCGGGAGTTTGGTGAAGGGGCAGGGATCCGGGTAGGTGTTCACCTCCAGAATCCACGGGTGCAGGCCCTTATCCAAAGCAATATCCACTCCGATCTCCCGGAGACCGGGGTAAGTCCCGTTCAGCTGTACAGCCGCCTTCTCCCCCAACCGGTTCATGGCGTCGATCAAGGCTGTCCTTTTGGGTGCTGAGCTGTACGGCTCCAATAATGTCTCCACCGGATAAATCGTTCCGCCTTGGCTGCCATTGGTCACCACCTTGCGGGGATGGGCCACCCGCCCGGCGATCCCCGTCGCCTCCCACCGTCCCTTGGGATTTTTCTGTACCATAACCCGGATATCGAAGGGGCGGCTCTCATACGTAAGCAGCCTTATCCCCTTCTGCACAAGATACGGCTTACCCAACGTCTCCCCGGCCAGGGCATGGTACAACTTGTTGTAGCTGGTAAAGCTGCTTATCCGGGTGCCTGCCTGATACCGGTAACGCTCCTTCTGCTCAGAAGCGCTCCGGTTCCTCTTCTCACCTCTCCCCCCTGCTTCCCCACCGGCGGACAACCGTTCAACCCGGATGACCCCCTTGCCCAAAGAGCCGCAGCAGGGTTTGATATACACCATGCCATACTTCTCCATCATGCCCAGCAGACTGGTCTTGTCCATCCTCCGTGTAGCCGGAATATGCTTGTTCAGCTCCGGATTTTTTACCAGCACCCGGGTTTTCGTCAGTTTGTTGGATATGCGGCTTACCGCCTTCCCCTTCATTGCTTTCCCCTCCATTGGTTACCCCTTCGTTCCTGTGCTTCTACGATTATAGTACGGCGGCGGCACGGCTTTTGCCTGGGCAATCCGCCCAATCCGAGAACACCCCCGGCCAAATCATCATAAATTATGGGTGACATTCAACTTATGCGGCTGCATCAGGCAGCGAACGGAGGCGGCTATGCTACCGCTAGACAAATTACAGGAGAAGCTGCAGGAGGTTACTGAGGTCTTTCCCTGGTACAAAAATCTGCCCGGAGCCAACAAAACAAATGTTACCCTGCAGGACCTTCCCTTAATGTCCGCAGAGGTTCTTGAGGGCCATTATTATAACAGGACCCCAGATCCCGCCTTAGCCGTTTACCGGACATCCGGTACAAGCTCAGGCCGCCGGAAATCCATCTTTTATTCGGAAGAGGATGACCGGAACTATGTGGAGATCAAAACCAAGCTGTTCGGTGAGCTGATCGCCGGAAGCGGATGCACCAAAGCTCTCGCCGACATGGGAACGGGCCACGCTGCAAGCACAGCTCTGGACATATTCCGGCGTCTCGGGCTGGAGGGGCGCGCCATCCCCTTCGAACTCCCGGTGGAGGAGCATATTGAGCAGCTGCTGGCCTTCCAGCCGGATTTGCTGTATACCATGCCCTCTATTCTGGACCATATCGTCCATGCTGCTCCGGATCCCCGCGCCTTCGGCATCCGCCGGATCATTCTGGTGGGTGAAGTCGCCACCCCCCAATGGCAGCAGAACATGGCCCGTCTGTTCGGGCTTCAGGAAAGCCATATCACCGACACCTACGGCTCCATTGAAATGGGGACGATGGCGTATTACTCCCATGAGGCCGGCAGATATCTGTTTGCAGACGGAATTTATGCCGAAGGCATCGGAGCAGATGAGCTGGCCCTGGAGCTGGACCCCCTGGGAGCGGATGAGCATATTCTTGCAGTCACCTCCTTCGTCCGCCGGGAGCTGCCTGCTCTCCGTTTTGTCACCTACGATGTGGTCAGGGACCTGCGGACCGTAACCGTGAACGGCGTGGAGAGACAGAGCTTCCAGTCCATTGTCAAAAGAGTGGGCAAGGAGCTGAAGCACGGGGAGAAAATCAGCCTGTACGATATTGAGCAGGCGGTTTACCGGCATGTTCAGGATGCGGTTGTCCGGGTCCATGTGCAGGAGAATGCCCTCCGGGTCCAAATCCGGAGCAGATCCCCGCTGTACGAGGCCATTCCCGCCATCCGCAGGGACATCCGGGAACGTATCCCGGAGATCGGCCTGATGATCCAAAACCGCCTGCTGGACGATATTGAGGTTACTGCTGTAGATCAGGATGAACCGCCGGAGCGGACTCAGGTCAAAAACAAGAAGCTGTATTACGGGGCGGCTGTTATCCCCCCGGAGCCGAAGGAGTTTAGCACAGGTTTCCTTTCCACCATCGGCAATACGCCTCTGGTTAAGCTCAGCCGCCTGTTCCCGGAGAGCGGAATCACCGTCTACGGCAAGCTGGAGCTGTTGAATCCGGGAGGCAGCGCCAAGGACCGTCCCGCCCTGCGGATGCTTCAGGAGGCCTGGAAGGAAGGCCGGATCGGCAGAGGAAGCGTGATTATCGAGTCCAGCTCAGGCAACATGGCCATCAGCCTGGCGATGATTTGCCGCTGTCTGGAGCTGCGCTTCATCAGCGTCATCGATCCGAGAACAACGGAGGCCAACCTCAAGATCATGCAGGCCCTTGGTGCGGAAATCAGCTATGTGTCCGATCCCGATCCGGTCACCGGAGAATTCCTGCCCGCCCGGCTGCACCGTGTGGAGCAGCTGCTTGGGACCATACCGGGCAGCTATTGGCCGAACCAATATGCCAACGTCAATAACTACCTGGCCCACTACCATACCACCATGAAGGAAATCGCGGAGAAGCTTCACAAGGTGGACTATCTGTTCTGCAGCGTGAGCACCTGCGGAACCATCCGGGGCCTGGCCGAATATGTCCGGGATCACAAGCTAACCACGCGGATAGTGGCCGTGGACGCAGAGGGCAGCGCGATATTCGGCGGCAATCAGGAGAAGCGGAGGTTCCCCGGGCTGGGTGCGGGCATTGTGCCGCCCTTTTGCGGACCGGATTTGGCAGACCACATCGTTCATGTCTCCGACTGGGAGATGGTGGAGAGCTGCCGGGTGCTGGCGCAGAAGGAAGGCATTCTGGCCGGTCCCTCCTCAGGGGGTGTCCTTGCAGCCGTCAGGAGGCTGGAGCCACAGCTGCCGCCGGGGGCTATATGTGCCGTCATCATCCATGACAAGGGGGAGCGTTACCTGGACACCGTTTTTTCGGACACGTGGGTCCAAAGCCAGTTTGGCAGGCTTCCCGGAGAGTGAACCATCCGCTGAACCAGCACCGGTGTTATGCCGGAAGGAGGAAGGGTATGCTGTATCTGA
The DNA here is from genome assembly GCA_023393235.1 of Bacillota bacterium. Lineage (GTDB taxonomy): Bacteria > Bacillota > Bacilli > Paenibacillales > NBRC-103111 > Paenibacillus_AR. Next base: position 6,231 of record JAEWMH010000154.1, read on the forward strand.
ACGACCGGGATATCCGGCTCATGGGTCTTGACTGGCCTGCTCTTCTGGAGTCCGTAGAGGCTGCGGTGCATATTGCCAATGCAGGGGATTATGCCCAGCCCATCAAGCCTTATCTGCGGTACGGAAATCCGCGGAACCGGATTATCGCCATGCCCGCTTATGTAGGAGGAACGGTCCAGGCGGCCGGCATCAAGTGGATCGCTAGCTTCCCGGACAATATCAACCACGGGCTGCCCCGCGCCCACAGTGTGATGGTGCTGAATCATGCGCATACAGGCGAACCCGCCGCCATTCTGAATTCGCCCTTGACCAGCATCGTCAGAACCGCCGCCGTCAGCGGGCTTATGATGCGGGCTTTCCTGGAGGAGCGGCCGCTTGCGCAGATTGAGCTGGGGATTGTAGGGTGGGGGCCTGTAGGCAGGCTCCATTATGAAATGGCCTTAGCGCTCTATGGGGACCGGATCGGACGTGTGCGGATTTATGATCTCCGGGAGGTTGATCTGACGGAGGCCGACGTCCCAGCCCACTTCCGGAATAAAACCAAAGTATCAAGAACCTGGGAGGAGGTGTACCGGAGCTCGGATATCTTCATGACCTGCACGGTTTCCGATCACCGGTATATCCATCTTTCCCCTGTAAGAGGCAGCCTTCTCCTGAATGTGTCCCTGCGGGATTACCAACCGGTGGCTCTGGCCGCGGTAAAAGCTATCATCGTCGATGATTGGGAAGAAGTCTGCCGGGAGAATACGGATATCGAACGGCTCCATCTGGAGCAGGGGCTTACCCGCTCCGGCACCCGCTCCCTCGCCGACGTTATCTGCCGCGGCGGCCTTCGGGATTTTGCCCCAACAGAGCCGGTCCTTTTCTGCCCCATGGGCATGGGTGTGTTCGATATCGCAATAGCGGTTTATTTCGCACGCAGGGCCAGGGAAATGGGGCTCGGAACGGAGCTTGTGTGAAGCCTCCGCCAGTAACAGCCGGCAGAATAAAAAAACTCCCGCGCGTAATGCCGCAGGAGTTTTTTCATGCTTATTTTACAAGGTAGCCATATCAATAACGAAGCGGTACCGCACATCGCTTGCGAGAACCCGCTCATAAGCCTCGTCCACTTGATCGGCCCGGATGACCTCAATCATCGGGGCGATGCCATGAGCCGCAGCAAAATCCAGCATCTCCTGGGTTTCGCGGATTCCGCCCACCAGCGAACCGGCCAGGCTCTTGCGTCCCATGATCAGCGAAAATACATGATACTGGTCCGGCTTGCCCGGCGCTCCGACGTTCACCAGCGTGCCGTCAATCCGCAGCATGGACAGGTAGGCATCCACATCCAGGTTAGCCGATACCGTGTTCAGGATCAGGTCGAACTTATTGGCCAGAGCTGCGAAGGTGCCTTCCTCCCCAGTGGCATAATAATGATCTGCCCTGAGGAACCGCGCCTCCGCTTCCTTATCCCGGGACCGGCTGAGCACGGTTACCTCGGCGCCCATGGCATGGGCGAATTGGATGGCCAGATGGCCCAGGCCGCCCACTCCCACGATGGCGACTTTTTTACCGGGACCCGCTTTCCAATGGCGGAGAGGGGAATAGGTGGTAATGCCCGCGCACAAAAGCGGGCTGGCGGCATCCAGGGAGAGGGCGTCTGGAATCCGCGCCACAAACCCTTCGGTCACCACAATCTTTTGGCTGTAGCCGCCATAGGTGGGGTTGCCGTCATAGTCCAAGGCATTATAGGTGGAAACCACACCTTTGGTACAGTATTGCTCCTCCCCCTGCAGGCAGTATTCACATTCCCCGCAGGAATCCACAAAACATCCCACACCCACACGGTCGCCAACCGCAAACTTCGTCACCTCCGGGCCCACTGCCGAAACAACTCCGGCGATTTCATGGCCGGGCACCATAGGGAAAATCCCTCCGCCCCACTCCCCGTGAGCGCTGTGGATATCAGAATGGCAGATGCCGCTGAATTGAATATCGATGAGGACGTCATGAGGCCGCAAGGCTCTGCGTTCAATTACTGTTTTCTCGAAAGGCGCTTTGGCGCTGGCTACAGATAAAACATGGGTTTTGCACATGGTATGGCCTCCTTATTTTGCTGCGGAATAATTGGATACTCATTGATTAATGGACACATGTTTATTATTATAAAAATATCAGATACGATTGCAATGGTTAAATCAGCCGCTTTCGTTCAATAATGAACAATTCTTCCCGGATTGTGCAATAGATGATGATTGAAAGTGTGGTGCCGTTGAAATGATGAAATCGGCGAAAGTGGACCGGCGGATTCTCAAATCCCAGGAGGCGATCAAAACCGCTTTAATCTCCCTGATGGGCGAAAAACATCTGGATGATATCACCATCCAGGATATTTCGGATAGGGCCAATGTGAATCGCGGAACCATTTACCTGCACTATCTGGACAAATATGATCTTCTGGACAAGCTGATCGGAGAGCACATGGACCGCCTCCGGGAGCTCTGTGAATCCTCCTGCCGGCTGGAGTGGACGGAAGCCACACTGGTGTTCTGCCAATATTTCGATGCGCAGTATTCCTTCTTCTCGTTGATGCTGGCCAGCAAAGGCGCCCCTTATTTCCGCAACCGGTTCCTGGATTTTCTCATTGAGGAATTCCGCTGCGAGCTGGATGTATCCCGCGGGAAGAATGAAGGCATCCGGGAGGAAGTTCTGGTCCGGTTTACGGCGGCGGCTTACGTGGGGGTAGTGGAGTGGTGGTTTATGAATGAAAAGCCCTTCTCATACCAGGTACTGGCTGAGCAGCTGGGGACGCTTTTGGAACGGAATCTCTAAAAAAAAGAGGCTCCTCTCTTGAGGGCCTCTTTCCTTGCGTGCTCCAGGTGATGTATCAGCGCGCCTTTTCCCGTCTGCGCACCAGATGAAATTCGGGCTCCCCCTTGTCGGGTCCGGGCGTTATGGGCTTAAAGCTTTTTAGCTGGGTCAACCAATAGGCAATAAAGTACATGATCATGAGAAGGAAAAAGGAATAGGTGTACGCCCAATTCAGTTTTTTGTATAGATCGACCATGGACATTAGGGGCAAGCCGACATAAGCGCTGATTCCGGCATAAAAAATCGCCTTCAGAATCGGGCTGATGTGGGGCTTATATTGGATCAGCAGCATGGCAAGCACCGGCAGGACGGATAACCGGTAAGAAAAGCTTAGGGTTGGAGAAGGAATAGCCTTCACCGGATAAGCCCATAAGCCATTTTCGATCCCGACTGTATCCAGTACAGCAGAGAAAATCATTATAAACAGAGCGGCCATCAGCAATCTTGCGGTGCTTTCCCGGTTCCTGAAAATGGCCCAGATCACCCACGGGGCAATGATCAGGAATACTGCCAAATACCAATTCCAATGATAAATGTACACACTGAAAATAACATCCGCAATCTCGCTGTTTGCCTCCACAATCTTGGAGTTGGCATCACTCACCCGACTGAGCCCCTCTTGATAATCCATACGAACAACCACCTATTCTCCAAAATGCACTACTACCCCTCTACCATTCCCAATTTTTGGCTTGTACATGCATTTGTGAAAAAAACAGCCAACCAAGAGCTTCCTCTTGATTGGCTAATGGACGTTACCGGCGCTGCAGGCTGTGCAGCTCTTCCTTTAATATTCCAACAATGGCATCTCCCAAGATCCGGCCTGCCGTTCTGGGGGCTACCTTGCCGGGCAATCCCAGCGCCGGAATGGCTTTGACACCGGCAGCCTCCGCGGCATGGAAGTCCGTTCCTCCCGGTTTGGAGGCAAGGTCCACGATCAGGGAGGCAGGCGGCATATTGCCAATGACCCCAGCGGTAACCACCATTGCCGGAATCGTATTAAACAGAATGTCGGCGCTAGCCGCCTCTTCCGGCAGCCCGTTCACATGGAAGGGCTGAAGCCCCATTTCGACGGCGCGGGCGTGAAGCTCTGCTTCCCGTATGCCCACTCTGACTGCGGCGCCGAGATTCTTGAGGGTCCGGGCCAGGGTCATCCCAACCCGCCCCAGCCCAAGTACAATAACCGACGCCCCGTGAAGCGTAATGTCCGTATGCTGGATCGCCAGCATGACCGCCCCCTCCGCAGTGGGAATGGAATTGAGGATGGCCACATCATCTCTGGCATATACCTCCGCCAGCCTGAGGCGGTATTGGCTGCAGGCCTCCCGGAGATAAGAATTCACGCTGCCTGTAATCACCAGTCCCCCGGACGGTATGGCAGCAAGCATATTGGTTGTGAGGGTCAATTCCTCCAAGGAATAGGGAGCGTCCACCTCGCCGGCAGCGCCGATTCCCACGCCAGGCAGAACCACCGCGGAGCATTCCCGGAACACAGCTTCCGAAAGCTGCACCCGGTGTATATGTTCAAGGCCTGAATCCGCCCACTGATCAAATCCGGCTATGTATATGGCGGCACCCGTCCCGGCAAGGCGGCGGATCACCTCCAGCTGGCGGTTGTCCCCGCCAACAATCAACAATTTTATTTGTTCGAACATTCTCTCACCCCGCCCTAAATATAGGATAGTTTCCACGAATAAACAAGCTTTGGATGGTCCGATTTTTCTGCACAAACCGCCTGATCCCCGCCCTTTTACGAACATGTTGCGTACACTGTATAATGGGATTGAATCCAACACATTGGTTATGGACAGGAAATGGGGAACGGACCGTGCGGTTTAAAGATGTGTTTTCGATTATCGGGCCCAGCATGGTGGGTCCCTCCAGCTCGCATACGGCAGGCGCCGCCCGGCTGGGGCGTGTAGCCAGACGGCTTCATGGCGCCCAACCGGTGCTGGCGGAGCTGACGCTGTACGGCTCCTTCGCCGCCACCTACAAGGGCCACGGCACGGACCTGGCACTGATTGGCGGCCTGCTTGATTATGATACGGACGATGCCCGTATCCGCGACGCGGTGGCCTTGGCGGAGCAGGCCGGGATGGAGGTCCGCTTCCGGACGGCTATGCTGCCTGCGGGGCATCCCAATACGGTATCCATCCGGGTGCAAAGCGCCGACGGCCGGGAGGATACGCTAACAGGCGCGTCTATCGGGGGCGGCAATATCGAAATCTCCCGGGTAAACGGCTTCGATGTCCGATTTACTGCGGACTATCCCACGCTCTTGGTGTTCCACCGGGACCAACGGGGGATGGTGGCGGATATCTCGCGGCTGCTTAGTGACCGGGGGATTAATATCGGGCATATGAATGTAAACCGGAAATCGCGGAGCGGTGATGCGCTGACGGTTGTAGAGATGGATGAGCGGGCAGAGCCCCAGGTGCTGGAACAGCTGTCCGGGCTGGCTGATATAAGCCGGATCGGTGTGGTCAATTTACGAAACGGGAACGGGTGATGGAATGCGCTTCTCAACCTTGGAGCAATTGGCAAAGCTGTGTACGGAGGAGCATCTCTCCATCGGGCGGATGATGCTGCGGGAGCAGGCCGCGGAATCCGGCATAGCGGAAGAGGCGGTATACCGCCAGATGGCGGATTATTACGGCATCATGAAGGAAGCGGTAGAGCGGGGACTGACGGAGGATACCCGCTCCCGCAGCGGGCTCACCGGCGGGGATGCCCGCAAGGTGATGGAGCATGGAGCCGGGCCGGGGGCCTCCTCCAATCTCGGCGGGGATGCGGGGCGGGCCATGGCCTACGCCCTGGCGGTGTCCGAGGTGAATGCGTCCATGGGCCGCATTGTGGCCACCCCCACCGCAGGCTCCTGCGGAATCATCCCGGGTGTGTTCGTCAGCACCCAGGAGCGGTTCGGCTACGATGACGAAGCGATGACGTATGCGTTGTTCGCCTCCGGGGCCATCGGCTTCGTGATCGCCAACAACTCCTTCATCTCCGGCGCCGAAGGCGGCTGCCAGGCGGAGGTGGGCTCCGCCATCGGCATGGCGGCGGGAGCCCTGACAGAGCTGCGGGGCGGCACCCCGGAGCAGGCCATCCACGCGGTGGGCCTGGCGCTGAAGAATTCTCTGGGCCTCATCTGCGATCCCGTAGGCGGCCTGGTGGAGATCCCCTGCATCGTGCGCAACGGCTTCGGCGCCGTCACTGCACTGGCTGCCGCCGACATGGCCCTGGCCGGTGTTAGGAGCGTCATCCCCTCCGACGAGGTAGTTCAGGTGATGCTGGAGGTGGGTTCCGCCATGCCCGACGGCCACCGGGAGACCGCCAAGGGCGGCTTGGCCCAAACCCCCACGGGGCGCGCCATCATGCGCCAGCTCTATGGCAAGGGCCAAGGCGACGGGGCACCCGAATGAGGGGCTGCCGGATAACGGAGTCCGGAGACTGAGACTCGGAAGCCGGGCAGAAGCTCTAACGAATCTCTCGAGCATGTCCATGAATGGTGGAAGTGTCCTATAGGTATAGGGATGTCCCCCGGTAACGTTACTCCCAACCTCCCCCGAAATGCAAAAGTGCATCTATTGGGCAAACAAACCTTCGTTTTTACGGTTTATCCTGCAAAAGTGCAGTTATTTCCGTCAGATGGGTGCAAGCTGTACCCCACCGCCGAAAATAGCTGCACTTTTACATTTAGGATGCACGGAGAGGCGGAATTCCAGCAGAATAGATGCATTTTCGCAGGATAACATTGGTTTTAATTGGAAATTTATGGTTTAGGAGGCGGCATAAGCCGTTAGGAGCATCGCTTACACCCCGGCGCTCTGCAATTCCTCCATAAACGAACGCAGCGTGTTGGATAAATAAGAATCCTTCCGCCGGATGAAGATGGTGGTAATCTCGTTATATGGCTTCGGAATCGCAAATCCATGCAGGGTCCCTTCATCCAGCTGCCTGCGGACCGAGGACCGCGGTACAATGGTGATGCCGATTCCGGCGGCAATGCTGCCGATGATGGTTTCGAAGGAGCCTAGCTGCATGATTTGCCGCGGGATCACCCCCTCATCCTTCAGCCAGCGTTCCAACCGTTCCCTGTACCCGCAGCCTTTATTGAACAGCAGCAGCGGCTTTTGGGTGACATCCTCCAATGAAAACACGTCGCTTTTGGCCACAAGGATAAGCTCCTCCCGGAACACCTCCTGATACTCGATCAGCGGATGCTTCACAGGGCCGGTCACAAAAGCGCCGTCCAGCTTCATCCCCGCCACGTCCTGAACCAACTGCTCCGTCACCCCCACCGTCAGGGACAGCTCCACTTGGGGATGTTTCTCCAGATAGGAGGATAAAATACCGGGCAGCTTGATCACCGTTTCCACAATCCCGATATTCAGGATGCCTGCAGGGCGGTCCGTCCCAAAGGCATGTTTGATCTCCTCCGCTTTCCCCAATATGTCCTCCGCATACACCATCAGCCGTTTCCCCTCGGCATTGAGCACCATACCCCGTTTATGCCGGTAAAACAGCTCCGTCTGCAGCTCCTTTTCCAGCTGCTTAATTCTCGCCGTGACATTGGACTGGACATAGCTTAACTCCGCTGCAGCCTGGCTCACACTCCCCAATTCTGCAACCGTTTTAAAAATCCGCAAATCATTCAGCTCCATAACTTCTTCTCCACATTAGAATAAGTATCATTATAAATGATGATAAGTTCCATTTTCAATCATTTTACTCCCGGCTTCCTCCTCCCTTATGATAACGTTTATACGATTTTACACAGCATGGGAGATGAGGGTGTTGTTCAAAAACAAAGTGGTGTTGGGCTCCTTGCTTTGCCTGACAGCCAGCGTGTCGTGGGGCGCCATGTTCCCGGTAGCACACCGTGCGCTGCAGTACATAGATCCTTTTTACTTTTCCTTTATCCGCTACCTGATGGTCACGGTCATTCTCTCGGGTTTGCTTTTGTTTAAGGAAGGGAAAGCCGCCTTCCGTTTGGAGGGAAATGGGGGAAAGCTGCTTTTTTGCGGAACAATGGCCTTTACGGTGTATAATTTCCTGGTGTTCTCCGGACAGCATCTGATGGGGGAAGCAGGGACCATTACAGCCTCCATCATGGAAGTGCTGATGCCGCTAATTTCAATACTCCTGCTATGGGGCAAAACCAAAAAGAAACCCGATACCAAAACACTCCTCAGCATAGGCATCGCGTTAACCGGCGCATTGCTGGTAATCACAAACGGCAGCCTTTCCTTTTTCACGGAGGCGTCCCGGCATGTGTTCCCTGTGCTGCTGATCTTCACCGGGGTTGTGGGATGGGTGCTATATTCGCTCGGGGGCAGCAGCTTCCGCGGATGGTCCACCCTGCGCTTCTCCACCTTAACCTGCCTGTTGGGAACGGCCGTCTCGATGGTCATTGTGATTGCGGCATCCTCCCTCCGTCTGATCGAGGTTCCGGATTGGAATACGCTGGCCACCATCAAATATGAGATGTCCTTTATGG
>JAEWMH010000172.1 GCA_023393235.1 Bacillota bacterium
GGCCGCAGGCGCTTGCCTCCGGCCATCAGCGAATAATGCATAGATTCCCGCAGCTTGTCCGGCACCTGCCATTCCTCCGGCAGACAAGAGGCAAGCTGTTCTTCGGTCACAGCCTGCCAGTGCCCGATATAGTCCCTGATCGTGACCAGCTTTAGAGCTGCAAAAGGGTTCATAGCCTCACCACTCACCCTTCATCCGTGGCGGCGGCAAACGGCTTCTTGGCAAGGGTGCCATTTTCCTCCACCAGAATCTCGATTTTGCGCTCCACCTGCTCCAGCTTCTTGCCGCAGAGATGGGAGAGCTTCATTCCCTGCTGGAACAGCTCAATGGCCTGCTCCAGAGGAACATCGCCGTTCTCCAATCTGCCGACAATAGTCTCCAAACGTTCCATTGCCGCTTCAAAGCTCAGCTCCGATTCACCGGCCCAGCCGGCGGAAATGATTTCCTTATCCATCCGCATTCTCCTCCATGGCCCATACATGGCAGTCCAGTCGGCCGTCGGCCAGACGGACCTTGACCAGATCTCCCGGCTGTATTTGATGAATTGATTTTACAAGTGCGGTTTCGTTCTCGTTATATACCAGGCTGTAGCCGCGCTGCATAACCTTCAGTGGGCTCAGCGCATCCAATTGCTTAAGTGCAGCATCAAAGCCGGCTTGCTTGTCCTTCATCAGCGACTGCATGGCGGCTGCCAGACGGCGGCTTAACGCATCGCTTTGGCGCCGGGCATAAATCACCTGCTCGCCGGGGTCATGCCGGGCCAGCCGGTGGGCCAAGCCCATTTTGGCCTCCCGCGCTTTGGCAAGCCGCTTGTTGATGCGGTAGCCCAGCTGCTCCGTCAGGCGGTCCAGCCGTTCCACCGGCTCCAGCAGCTGCTTGCGCGGATTGAGCAAATACGGGGAACGCTGGGCCCTCGCCAGGCGCTCCCGGATTTCCTGCAGCCTGCGCTGCAGGGCTCTGCGCATCCGCTCCTGCTCCACCGCAAGCTGCTGGCGCAGCTCCATGTGATGAGGGACGGCCAGCTCAGCTGCAGCGGTAGGAGTGGCCGCCCGCAGGTCCGCCACAAAATCGGCAATGGTAAAATCCGTCTCATGCCCCACGGCGGAAATCACCGGAATCAGCGAAGCATGGATCGCCCGGGCAACCTCTTCTTCATTGAAAGCCCACAACTCTTCCAGGCTGCCCCCGCCTCTGCCCACAATAAGCAGATCCACTTCTCCTGCCTCATTCAGCCGGCGAATGGCCTTCACAATGGAGGGAGCCGCCTGTGTCCCCTGCACCAGCACCGGATAGAGCTGTACGGGGATGGCCGGAAACCGGCGCTGCAGGGTAATGATAATATCCCGGACCGCCGCCCCCGTGGGGGAGGTGACCACTCCGATGGCTCTAGGGAACCGGGGGATCGGTTTTTTGCGGTGTACGGCAAAAAGCCCCTCCGCCTCCAGACGCTGCTTCAGCTGCTCGTAGGCCAGATAAAGGCTGCCTACGCCGTCCGGCTGCATCTGGGTGACATACATCTGATATTGGCCGTCCCGCTCATAAACGGAAATGCCGCCTTTGGCCAGCACCTTGGTTCCGTCCTTAGGGATGAAGGGCAGCCGCTGATTGTAGGAAGCGAACATGATGGCCTTGACCCGGCTGTCCGCGTCCTTCAGGGTAAAATACATATGGCCGCTGGAATGCCGGGTAAAGTTGGAGATTTCCCCACGGACCCAAACATCCGATAACCGGGTATCCTGCTCCAGCCGCGCCTTGATGTAACGGGTCAGCTCTTTGACGGTAATGGCCTGCTCCGGCCCCTTATCGGGCATCATGGCCTTTACTCCAATCCTGCGGCCCGCCTGGCCGAAACAATGGTGTTGGCCAGCAGCATCGAGATGGTCATCGGTCCGACACACCCAGGAACAGGGGTGATCATTCCGGCTGTTTCCAGCACATCCTCAAAATCTACATCCCCCACCAGCTTGCCGTCAGGAAGGCGGTTAATGCCCACATCAATGACAATAGCTCCGGGCTTCAGGTGTTTGGCTTTGATCATCTGGGGCCGCCCTACGGCCGCCACCAAGATGTCCGCCTGGGAGGTAATCTTCTCCATATCGGGGGTGCGGGAATGGCAAACGGTCACGGTGGCATGCTCCCGGAGCAGCAGCATGGCCATGGGTTTACCCACAATGTTGCTGCGTCCCACAACCACCGCATGTTTGCCGGCAATCTCCACATTCATCCGCTTCAGCACCTCGATGACACCTGCAGGCGTACAAGGCAGAAAGCCGGGTTTGCCGATCATCAGATTGCCCACATTAATCGGATGGAAGCAATCCACATCCTTGTCCGGATGGATGGCGTCGATAATCCGGTCTTCGTTAATATGGCGGGGCAGCGGCAGCTGGACGAGAATCCCATTGATCTTCTTGTCGCCGTTCAGACGTTCCACCAGCGCCAGAAGCTCCTCTTCACCGGTATCCTCCGGCAGACGGTGCACCTCGGAATAGATGCCGGCTGTTTCACAGGCCTTGGCTTTGTTGCGCACATAAACGGCCGAAGCCGGATCATTGCCCAACAGCACCACCGCCAGTCCGGGCTGAACCTGCCGTTTGGCCAGTTCCTCCACCTCAAGCCTGAAGTGCTCGCGGACGGATTGTACCAATTCCTTGCCGTTAATCACTTGAGCCGACATGTAACTCCCCCCATATATTCTTTATTTATGATTCTGGACGGCGCCTGGCAGCAGACCATTGCGGCTAACGGCGGTCAGAGCCCTTATCGGGCGGCAAAACGTGCTTCTTAAAATCTAACGGAAGTGAGCGCCGTCAGATTTCGTATGATCCCGATTAGGAGCACATAAGGTCTCTCACAGCCGTTAGAAGTTTCCCTGCTCCGGCGGTTACCGGACCAGAAGCTGCCAAAGAAGCCTGTCCGGCATTCAAACTCTTACAGCTTTTCCTTGATGCCTTCCAGTTGGGTGATCATCTTGCCGAGTACACCGTTAACGAACTTGCCGGATTCCTCGGTGCCGAAGTTCTTGGACATTTCGATGGCTTCGTTGACCACTACCTTCGGCGGAACATCCTCGCGGAACACCATTTCGTACACGCCCATACGCAGAATTTCCCGGTCTACCTTGGATAAGCGGTCCATGGACCAGCCCTTCAGATAATCGGTGAGCAAATTGTCAATGGCGGCCAGGTTCTCTTCTGTTCCTGCCACCAGCTCCTTCACGTCACTGGGCACAATATCCTCATTCTTCTGGCGAAGCTCGGCTTCGTTCTCCTGCAACGCTTCTTCAATGACCATGCGGATGGCATGGTCCATATCCACTTCATTCATTCGCAACTGATACAGGCTCTGTACAGCGAGCTCTCTGGCTAATCTGCGTCTCATCGGACGACTTCAACCCCCTATTCGATACAAAACAAAACCCCATGAAAGGGCACTCCAGCGTGAGACGGTGCCGTTCCACAGGATTATACATGGATATAACTTAGTCCAAGCCGTGTATGCAAACACGCTCCAGCCGGCGGCCGGATAAGTTATGGTGAAGCAACCGGTTTACCTAAACATCTTCCATCTTTCGGAAAGCCAGCGCCATAGGTGGTCCACCTGAAACAGCCGTTCCCCTTGATCCATCTTTTTCCCAATATAATAACCGATAAAGACGATGAAAGCAAAAATGAGCATGTCCCAAAAGCCAACGAACAAATAAAGGAAGCCCAAGAAAAAGCCGAAAGCCGCTCCCAGCAGCTTGCCCCGGTGGAGCTCCCACAGGTCCTTCCACATATCCGGCTTCACCTCTATTCAACCCGGCTTTTGAAGGTGGGCGCAGATTGGACGATATTGGCAATAAATACGGAAACGCCTGCCACCGGAATCCCGGTGATCTCTTCGATATGCTGCTTGACGGCGGATTGCATCTCCTCGGTCAAAGCCGGAATGGAGCTTTCCCCGTCCACCATACTGCGAATGGTCACCTCAATGCCTGCGCTGCCCACCCGGATGCGGGCCCGCAAATCCTTGACGCCGCGGGAACGGGAGGCGGCCTTCAGAGCCAGGTTCTCTACCGTTTCAATGGAAATGCGGATGTCTCCCCATTCATTGCGCTGGTCGATGGAGGGAGCCTGCTCTCTGGAACTGCGCACGGAAATATAAAACAGGCGCAGAGCGATAAGCAGCAGGACGGCACACACGCTGATAAAGGCGATAGCCGGACCGGTTTCCGTATAAATCCGCTCGGCAAACGCCTGGGTTTCCTCCAGCGGAATCCAATTGAATGCCCCGGCCAACATGGCGCAAGCGGCTACCATGACGGCAAGGCTGAAAATAAACAAAAGAAGGCGGTCGATAATCTTGGCCATTAAGCTTGTCCCCTTCCATGTCGGACCACTCCCAAGCGGGTCCCCTTTCGTGAAGCAAGCCCCCTATGGCTAGGGGGCGTAAGTGCAAACCGTTATTTCAATTTAATAACGGAGGTCGCATCCTCTTCAACAACCCGTTCCGGAGTTTTGAACTGAACGCCGTGGATATGGACATTCACTTCAATGACATCCAGGCCGGTCATGGACTCGATGGCCTGCTTCACATTCCGTTGAATATCGGAAGCGATTGATGGAATCCGCTGTCCGTACTCAATGATAATGGAAACATCGATGGCCGCTTCTCTCTGCCCAACCTCTACCTTCACACCCTTGGAAAGGTTTTTGCGTCCCAGAAGCTCGGCAACGCCGCTGGCGAAGCCTCCGCTCATGCCTGCTACCCCTTCCACCTCGATGGTAGCCAAACCGGCGATAATTTCAATGACCTCAGGGGCAATCTGGATGTTCCCCATGTCCGTCTTCTCATAATCTGGAGCTATGGTGCTCATATGTACACCTCCCAAGCATTGTTGGACGTCCTAATACATTACTATACCATTTGGACCGAAAGTTGACAAACCCTAGATTTTTTATGAATGGGAAGACGTTACGAGTTGTACACGTCCACTTCCTCCAGGAACTTGATATCGAAGTCCCCCTTCAGGAAGGTAGGATGCCGCATCAGCTTCATATGGAAAGGAATGGTGGTCTGTACGCCGTCTATAGCAAACTCGGACAAGGCCCGACTCATCCGTGCGATGGCGTCCTCCCGGGTATCTCCCCACACGATCAGCTTGGCGATCATGGAATCGTAATAGGGGGAAATCACGTAGCCGGGATAAGCGGAGCTGTCCACCCGCACACCCAGACCGCCGGGCGGCAGATAGAAGGAGATTTGGCCTGGGGACGGCATGAAGTTCCGCTCCGGGTCCTCTGCATTGATCCGGCACTCGATGGCCCAGCCCTTGATTTGGACATCCTCCTGCCGGAAGCTCAGGGGATGGCCTTCGGCCACACGGATCATTTCCTTGATCAGGTCTACACCTGTCACCATTTCGGTAACGGGGTGCTCCACCTGAATCCGGGTATTCATTTCCATAAAGTAGAAGTTGCCATCCGGTCCCAGCAGGAATTCCAGGGTTCCGGCGCCGGAGTAATTCACCGCTAAAGCGGCGCGTACGGCAGCCTCGCCCATTTTCTCCCGGACCTCGGGGGTGATGACGGAGCAAGGCGCCTCCTCCACCAGCTTCTGGCGGCGGCGCTGCACGGAGCAGTCCCGTTCGCCCAAATGGACGGCGTTGCCGTGTTTGTCGGCGATAATTTGAATTTCCACATGCTTCATGCCGGTGAGGAATTTCTCCAGATATACCCCGGCATTGCCGAAGGCCTTTTGTGCCTCCTGCTGGGCGGTGGTAATCTGCTGGAGCAGGGATTCCTCATCGTGGGCGATCCGGATGCCCTTGCCGCCGCCGCCGGCGGTAGCTTTAATAATAACCGGGTAACCGATATCCCTGGCGATCATCAACGCTTCCTGGGGATCCTCCACCAGCCCGTCGGAGCCGGGGATAACAGGGACACCCGCTTTTTTCATGGTATCCTTGGCCACGGCCTTGTCTCCCATCTTGCTGATGGCCTCCGGGGACGGTCCGATAAAGGTAATGTTGCAGCGCTCGCAGATTTCTGCGAAATCCGCGTTTTCCGCCAGGAACCCGTAGCCGGGGTGAATGGCATCAGTCTCTGTCAGCGTGGCAACGCTCATGAGATTGGTAAAGTTCAAGTAGCTGTCCTTGGACAGGGTAGGACCGATGCAATAGGCTTCGTCCGCCAGCCGGACATGGAGGGAATCTCTGTCGGCTTCCGAATATACGGCGACCGTATAGATATTCATCTCCTTGCAGGCGCGGATGATCCGGACCGCAATCTCGCCCCGGTTGGCAATTAGTATTTTTTGAAACGCCATGATCTGAATGATCCTCCCGAAATAAAATACTTTTCGCTCCCGTTGCCTTCCCGTCAGACGCGGACCAAGAACAACGGCTGGCCGTATTCCACCAGTTGGCCATTCTCTACCAGCACCTGCACGATCTCGCCCTTGACCTCCGCTTCAATCTCGTTCATGAGCTTCATGGCTTCCACAATGCAGACCACCGTTTTCTCCGTCACCCGGTCTCCCGCCTTCACGAAGGGAGCCGCATCCGGCGTCGGAGCGTGATAATATGTACCCACCATCGGTGAAACCACCCGGTGAAGCTGGCCGTCCTCCTCCTGCTTGGCTGAAGGCTCCTCCCGTACCGGCTCGCTCTTGACCGGCTCGGCCTGTACAGGAACATGGGCCGGAGCCGCCTGATACGATGGGGTATGGGTGACCAAAAGGGATTCGGTTACTCCCGGTTTTTTCAGGTACAGCTTATATCCTTCATTTTGAATCTCCAGCTCCTGCAGATTCGACTGGTCTACGAGGCGGATCAATTCCTTGATTTCGCTTAATTTGAACATGCGCCGTACCCACTCCTAAGCGTTTATTGGCCGGCATATACCGGCATGGACAAGCGTCTACCGCGTTTGCCGCTCATGGCGGCCAACGGCTATGGTTCATGCAGGTGCCACAAGGAAACGGAAATAAAACAAGCGTGCGACGAAAGTAATTATAACACACTCGTCCGCCACTACAAGACTGTTTTATAACCTAGTCCTAGAATCCCGTCACGATTATGGAAGAACCGACAAATGTCCTGACGATAAGCTAAGGGCGGCTGCCAGCGGTTATGCCGGAGGGAGAGCCCGTTACGGCCCTCCCTGCAGCATGGCACATCACTTCAGGTATTGCACGGAGACAGCTTCCTTGGAAACCCCCAGCTCCTTGATCATCAGGTCGATAATGCCTTGGGCCTGTTTGGCATCCAGCTTGCTGGCCACCTGGACCACAGCCTTGTATTTGTCCCCTTCATCCAAGACGATGGCGTTGCTGTAGGTTTGGCCCAGAAGATCCTCCAGGCTTTCCACTTTGGCCTGCATGGTTTGGATCCGGTCAAAGTCATCGCTGGCTTTGGCAATTTCATCCGCGGATTTTTTGGTATCGGAGATAATGTTGGCCAGGTTCTCCACTTTTTTGCCGAGATCCTCATTGCGCTTGATCACCAGATCAGCGAAATAATCGGAGCCGGATACCGCCTTGCTGGCCACCTTCTCCAGCACCTTGGCGTCCGTGGTTTCCGTTTTGGTGACGGTTTGCGCCTTGTCAGCGGTTTGGGCTTTATCAGTGGTCTGGGCTTTATCAGTGGTCTGGGCTTTATCGGTGGTTTGCGCCTTGTCGGTGGTTACGCCGCCAACCGCTTTATCCGCCGCTTCGGGTGTTTTCTCTTCCGTGGTAACCTTGATTTCCTGCTGGGCCGTCTTCTCCGTAACGGAGTTCAATTTGTCAACGTCCTCGGTAAACAAATAGTACGCAGACAGCACCACCATCAGACTCAGCATGGACACCAGCCAAATTGTTTGTCTTTTCGTATTCATATGTTGCAGCCTCCTTGGTTTTTGGTTTCTTCTATGTCATCCCCTGGCGCGGGCGGCGTTCAGAATAAACGCCGCTACTGCTTGCGGGGTACTACGGAAATCCGGTGGGCCGGCACCTCCAGGCCCCTTTCCACTGCTTCAGTAATCAGCCTCTTGACGGTGGCGTTTTCCGCCCCCTTGGCTACGATGACCACACCTCTGATTTTGGGCTTGGTGGTTTTCACCACCAAGGGGTTGTTCCCCCCGGATTGGTTCATGATGACAGCGTCCGCAGAGCGGCTGGTTTCAGAAATGAAGCGGGTTTCACCGTTGGCCCCCTTTTCATTGGTGGACTGCTGGGTTTCCTTGGTATTCTTCTCCACCTGGAGCTCCTCGGTGGAATCGATGGTCACCATCACCTCCACCTCGCCTACTCCCGCGATTTTCGTCAGAATATCCCGCAGCTTGGCTTCGTAAGCCTGCTCGTAATCCCGAAAGCTGGTTTCCATCCGGGCGCCTGATCCGAAGGCAGGTTTACTTTCGTCAGGAGGAGCACTTCCCGACTGGATGGGAATGACCTCCTTGATATGGAAGGAAGAAAAGGAATTGAGAATCATCAGCGCAATGCCCGCCAGGCCGATGAGCAGGAGCCAGCGGAAGGTTTTTACCCGTTTGCCGCCTCCGGGTCCGCCGGACAGCATATCCTCCAGTTTTTTGAGCCAAGATGCCATTGTTGTTCACCTCCTGCTAACGTCAAACGGAATGTGTATGCTACCTTTCGGCAAAAGTGACGGCCAGCCGCTCCCGCGGCACCTGCCATTCCTTCTCCATATAGCGGACGCACTGGGCCCGGGCTTCATTCGCTTCGGCGGTTCCTTCCGCTCCGGACTTGGGAGTTGCAGACGTGGCTCCCGCCGCATGGCCCATGGTAACCGTCACGGGTTTCACAGCCTCCACGGTGACCGGCTTCACCTTGCTTTTCTCCTCCGCTTCCGGCGGAGGGGTTTCTTCTTTATGTGATAGGACCACACGGACCGAGCCGATGACCGGCGATCCTGTTTTATCCATTTCCAGGGTAACCGCTAGCTCCTGGGCCTGAATTCCCGTAGAGCGGGCAAGTCCCGCTTTCATCTCCTGGCCAAGCTTCTCCTCCGCCAGCCGTTGGGCTTCCTTGGCCTGCTCCGATTTCAGCTTCTCGGCATCGTCCAGCACCGCCGCCAGCGGAGCCAATACCGACTGGGCCTTGTCGGGCGCCCCCCGTGCCCCGTTCTTGAGGCCGGCTGTTTGGGCCTCAGCCAGCACTTGCTCCGCATCCCACTGCCGGGAAAACAGCTCGAATACCGGCGTCAGGAGAGTGAGCAGCAGGAACAGGCTGACTACCACCCGGACATAACGCTGCATGGCTTGGGACGGCAGCAGGAGCTCCGCAAAAGACGCCAGCAGGATAATCAGGATAACCTGGGTCAGCCATTCGCGAATCCAGGCAATCATAGGCAGGCCTCCTTGTTAACGGACCATCACGGACACGTTGCTGGCGGCAATCAGAATGGTGATGGCCAGGAAGAACAGAAATCCTACCGCCGCCAGGGCGGCGAATACGTACACCAGACTTTTGCCGATGGTGGACAGGGTTTTGACAATCGGACTGTCGCCCAAGGGCTGAAGCACGGCGGCCGAAACATGATAGATCACGGCCATGGTCAAAATTTTGATGGCGGGGAACGCGCACATGCTGACCAGAATGACGACTCCCGCCAGCCCGATGGCGTTCTTCACCAGTAGCGACGCCCCGATAACCGTATCGGAGGCATCGGAGAACATCTTTCCGACGACGGGAACAAAATTGCTGGTTATATACTTGGCCGTCCGGATGCCTATCCCGTCGGCCACAGAGCCGGAGATGCCCCGCACCGACAGTAAACCCAGGAAGATGGTGGACATGACGCCCAGCACCACCACACCGCCTTTTTGCAGCAGCTTGGCCAATTGGGTGACCTTGTACTTCTCCGACAGGGAGCTGGCAATGTGCAGCACTACCGAAAAGAACAGGAGTGGAAACACCACGTAGTAGATAACCGAACCCATGGTATTGATCATGAACACAATCAGGGGATGCATCATGGTAACCGAGGTCACATTCCCCATGGAGGCCATCAGTGTGAGCAAGAGCGGAATGATGGCGATCATAAAGTTGATCATCGAGCCGATTGCCGTTTTGGCATAATCGATGGCAATATTGAAGCTGTTGATGGCGATGACAATCAGCACCATATAACAGATGGCATAGCCGATTTTGCTGACCGACTGGCGCTCGAAGGCGCTCTGCAGGGATTCCAGGATCATGCTAAACACCGTCAGGATGACGATGCTGGCCAACAGCCGGCCATTCTGCAGCACCTCGTGGAAGAAAAACTTCAGGATAGCGCTGAGAATGCTTTTGAAGCTGAAGGCTTGGTTGCCCGATGCCACCAGATCCTTAAACTTCGGGGTTTCCCCGGAGGGAAAATACGCCCCGTACTCCTTCATCATCTGCGACCAGTATTGCTCCACCTGGCCGGTAGGCAGCCTCTCCGCCTGATCCGTGATGATGGCATCGGCCGGATTACCGCCTGCGCTTGCGTGAGCCGGAGGTGACAAGAGCAGGAAAAGCGCAAAGCAAACCGCAAGGAAGACGATGCGTTTCATAGGTACAACTCCCAACATAGGGCCGTAAATGTGGTACAAAAGGAGCGTTGGCACCCGCATCAGGCGGGCATGAGCTTGAGCACTGTATCGATGATGACGGAAACGATGGGAATTGCCATGACCATAATCAGAATTTTACCGGTCAGCTCAATCTTGGAGGCGATGGAATCCTGGCCTGCATCCCGGACAATCTGGGCGCCGAATTCGGCGATATAGGCCACCCCGATGATTTTCAGGATGGTGGTAAAAAATACATGGTTGACGCCGGAGCGGTCGGCCAGCTGCTCCAGCACCCGGATAACCGCTGATATCTTCCCCAAGAGAAACAGGAAGATGACAATGCCGGTTACGGTGACCAGAAGAAAGGCGAAGATGGGCTTCTGCTCTTTCAAGATTAGCGCCAGCACCGTAACTGCCAATCCCAGTGAAACGATCTGTATAATTTCCACGGGCCCTCACCTACTGGAAAAGGAAAATGGTTTTGATTTCCTGGAACAGCTCGGAGAGCATGCCGACTACCATAAACAGCACCACCACGAAGCCGATCAGCGTCACCCAATGCGCCATGTCTTCCTTGCCCATCTGCTTCAGCACCGTATGGATCATGGCGATGACAATACCGATGCCGGCGATTTGAAAGATTGCGTTCACATCCACATTCATGGCTGGCCTCCCGTATAAGCTAAGCTTCCGAGCTTTCAATACATCAAAATGACGATCAGGACGCCGGAGAGCAGCCCCAGGCTTCTCCACATTTTTCCGTAGCGCCTATTTTCTTCGGCAGCCTCTGCTTCCTCCGCCGTCAGGAGACTCACCGTCATCCGCAGATGCTTGGCCTGGTCGGACCTGTCGCTTTTGCCGAGAACCGCCCCCAGCTGCAGCACCGCATCCCGCTCCGGCCGCTTCATGGCCGTCCTGGACCAGCACTCCTCCACCGCCAGCCGCCAGCTTTCCTGCACCGTTGCCGTTTCCTGCTCCTCCAGCCCTTCCGCAGTCCGGCGGAAGAGATGTGCGACCGGACCGGCAAGACTATCCGCCACCTGGCGCAGGGCCTGGGATAGCGGAGTGAAGCTGTAGGTAATCTCCGTCTCCAGCCGCTGAAGCCCCTGCATCACCTGCCGAATCTGCCGGGTCCGGGTGGACAGCTGGAGCGCCTGGTAAAAGCCCAGCATGGTCCCGGCGAAAATGACGCACATGGCGCCTGCCAGTTTCAGCATCCCTACATCCCTCCCCCAGGGGGGTGTCCTGCTCCGGATAAGCTTTCCACCCGGACGGAGGCGCCTCTGCCCTGCAGAATCACCAGCCGTTTGAACACGCCGGAGGCAGTAAGCTCCCGGAGCACCGGCCGGGACAGCACATCCTCCCGGCCGGCGCCGTGGGCGGTGGCTATGACCCGGATTCCCGCATGGACCGCTTCGTGAACGGCCACCGCATCCTCGGGTCTGCCAATTTCGTCCACCACCAGCACCTCCGGTGACATGGAGCGGATCAGCATCATCATCCCTTCCGCCTTGGGGCATCCGTCCAGCACATCCGTCCGGGGTCCAAGTCGGAAGCGGGGCACTCCCCGGACACAGGCTGCAATTTCCGACCGTTCGTCCACAACGCCTACCTTCCGCCCTCCGCCGTAGCCGGAGTCGGGCCACTCCCCCTCGCTGATGAGCCGGGCCAGATCACGGATCATGGTGGTTTTGCCATGACCGGGCGGCGAGATCACCAGCGTATGGTGGACCGTCCGCCCGGCCGCATCCAGAATGGAGGGCAGCACAGCCCGTCCGCAGCCCGGCACCTCCCGGGCGATCCGGATATTAAAGCCGCTGACATCCCGGATCATCCGCACCCGGCCGTCCTCCAGAACGGTTCTGCCTGCCAGCCCAACCCGGTGTCCGCCCTCCACGGTAATAAAGCCCCGTTTGAGCTCCTCCTCGAAGGAATACAGGGAGTGGCGGGTCAGCCGCTCCAGAAGCTGGGCGCAATCCTCACGGCTGACCGTGTGCGCCGCTCCCGGTTCCCGGCCGACAGAGCCGTCCGGGCCGACAAATCCATACTGGCCGCCGTAGATCACCTCCAGCGGCCTTCCCTCCCGGATGCGGATCTCCTCAATCCGGGCTTGTACGCTGCCGGGCAGCCCCGCCGCCGCCTGGGAGAGCCCCGTGGGCAAAAGCGGCAGCACCGACTCGGCAAACAGCCTCTGCGGCGCTTCGGAAGGCTGGACAATCTTGTTGTCTATCACATCTATATGCTTGACCCTCATAAATATGACTCCCCGTTACTTTTTTAGAATGCCGAAAAAGATGCAGGATACCCCAAGCAAAATCCAGAACAGCTTGCCGAAGGAGAGCTTGTCTGCCATTCCCACCAGACCGATGGTGGTGGTGGCCAGAAGGATCAAAGGGCCGACCACAGCCAGGCCGGAGTTGATCAGAAGCGCTTTTTCCACCTGCATAAACCGGAGCATCAGCACGGCGGCAATGAGCTCGATGCTGCCGGAGAGCACCCGCAGGCCTGCCATACCCATCACAAATTTATCCAGCATTTTTTGTAATCCCTCCTCGTACGATTGCCGCAGCCATTGCTAGATTGTGAGAGTCATCGAAGGACAAGGCCGGCTTCTCTTAACCTTATGCAGCTTAAGACTGTGAAATAACCGGGGCCATGCCAATTTTCGCACTCCCCTCCTGCCTCTGCATATGATGGTCTATATGCCTACACTGTTTGCTAAGGAGCTGTCATCAATGGAAGTCACATCTCAACCGTTCTGGCAACAGGAGCTGGTGAATCCCGCCGGCAAGCGCCAGAGCAAACCCCGGACCAGCGGGATTACCATGGTCATCGACAAGGGCCTGGGCTCCCATGCCTTTGCCGATCTGCTGGAAACGGCGGAAGCGCATATCGATCTGATCAAGCTGGGCTTCGGTACCGCCGCCCTCTATCCGGAGGAGGTTCTGGCCAAAAAAATCCGTCTGGCCGCGCTTTCGGGTGTTCCCGTTATGCCCGGCGGCACTTTCCTGGAAGCAGCCGTTGCCGCCGGGCTGGAGGAGCATTTTATGGAGCAAATTGCCAACCTGGGGTTTACCGCCGTAGAGGTTTCCGACGGTACCATCCAGCTGGACCGGGCACTGCGCACCCGATTGATCCGGGAGGGCTGCCGCCTGGGTCTGTCGGTGTACACGGAATACGGGAAAAAATGCTGGGGCTCGCGGATTGAAACCGATGAGCTGATTGAGACGGTTCTCTCCGACCTGGAGGCCGGCGCGGAGCTGGTGACGGTGGAAGCCCGGGAATCGGGCGTGGGAGTGGGAATCTTCGACGAGTCCGGCCAATGCCGGGACGACGAGGTGCAGGCGGTGCTGAAGGGAATACCCAGCCCCCATCTGCTCTTGTGGGAGGCGCCGCAAAAAAACCAGCAGGTGCGGCTGATGGAGCTTTTGGGACCGGAAGTGAATTTGGGGAATATTGCTCCCCAGGACGTGATCTCTCTGGAAGCGCTGAGGCGGGGGCTGCGGTCCGACAGCTTCTTCCTGCGGGGGAAATGAGGGCGGCATGCGGATCGAAACATTGGCTCATGCCGGGGAAGCGGCGGAAACGGATTTCTACGGTAAAACGGTTCTCATTATAGACGTGTTCCGGGCAACGAGCTGCATGGTCACGGGTTTAGCCTGCGGCTGCGCCGGTTTTTTGCCGGTTCTGACTCTGGAGGAGGCCAAATCGGCTGCCGGTGGCGGTGATCTGCTGGCTGGAGAGCGCAAGGGGAAACGTCCTGCCGGCTTCCATCTGGGCAACTCCCCTTTGGATTACCTGGCAGTCGATCTATCGGGGAAGCGGATTATTCTAACCACCACCAACGGCACCCGGGCTATGCATTCTGCTTTGGGGAAAGCCCACACCGTGTTGGCCGGATCACTTCTTAACGCCTCAGCATCCGCCCGTGCTCTATTTGGCATGAACCGGGATATCACCCTAGTCTGTTCCGGAACCCATAACCGGTTTTCCCTGGAGGACGGCTTATGCGCCGGGCTGATTGCGGAGGAGCTGCTGCAATTGGCTGGACAAGACCTTGTCCTCTGCGACCTGACCCACGCCATGCTGGCGACCTGGAGGCAGGCAAAGGACCGGCTGGCGGAGGTGCTGGCCGGCTCTACCAACGGCAAACGCCTTACCGGTATGGGCTTTGCCCGTGATCTGGAATTCTGCGGAAGGACCAACCGCTATAATCTGGTGCCGGTTTGGCAAAACGGCCTCCTGGTTCCTCTTGCCGAGGCAGAAGGTGAACCCGGCGTCGAAGCATAATGAAAACAGCTTGTTCTAACTTCTCATAGACAGCATACAATCAACCAACGAGAATCCTAGGACAAGGGGAATACCCGAATGAATGGCAATCTGCTGCTTCTGGCTTTAATCGTCATCGGCATGGTGGGCCGTTCCAACATTATTACCACAGCCGCCTGCATCCTCCTGGTGGTAAAGCTGATTCATCTGGAGCGGTATTTACCTACGATCGAACGCCGGGGCTTGGAGCTTGGGCTTTTGTTTCTTACCATGGGCGTGCTGGTCCCGTTTGCGAGTGAGCGGATCTCCGTCAAGGATGTGACGGCGGTGTTTACCTCCTGGCCGGGAATCATTGCCTTGGTTGGCGGTGCACTGGCTACCTGGATGAACGGCAAAGGACTGGATCTGCTGAAGTTTGACCCGCAGCTAATTGTGGGTTTGGTCATCGGCTCCATCATGGGAATTATCTTCCTGCGCGGAGTGCCTGTTGGCCCCCTGATGGCGGCGGGGATAACCGCATTTTTATTGAAGCTGGGGCAGTTTTTCTTCAAGTAGCTGGAGAAGCCCCCAAACCGGGGGGACTGGTTTCGGGGCTCTCGCTAATTCTAACGGCGGCCAGAGTCGCTAATTCCGGGTTTAGGCTGG
>JAEWMH010000041.1 GCA_023393235.1 Bacillota bacterium
CGCCAGCAGCCCGTCGGTAGGCCGCTGGCGGACAAGAATGCGCCCGGCGTTGGCGCCTGTGCCCTCCACCAAGGCAACGGCCCGATGCTCCGGGCGGGGAGGTTTGGCCTTCGCCTTCAGCGGCAGCTCCTCCGCCCTGCCCGCCAGACGGGCGGCGCAATGCTCCATCACCGGACAAGGCAGGCAATGGGGGGATTTGGGCGTACAGATGGTAGCGCCCAGCTCCATCAGCGCCTGGTTGAATCCCCCCGCCTCCCCCTCGGGGATGAGGGAACGCGCCAGCTTTTCAATCCCGATGCGGGTGGAGGGTTTGGCAATATCCTCCTCCAACAGAAAATACCTGGACAGCACCCGCATCACATTGCCATCCACTGCAGGCTCCGGCAGATTGTAGGCAATGCTCAGAATCGCGCCGGCGGTATACGGCCCAACCCCCTTAAGGCTGGCGATCCCCTCCGGTGTATTGGGCACAACCCCGCCGAAGTGATCCCGCACGTCCCGCGCCGCCGCCTGCAGATTCCGCGCCCGGGAGTAATAGCCGAGCCCCTCCCACGCCTTCAGCACCTGCTCCTCAGGCGCATCCGCCAGCTTGTCCACCGTAGGGAACAGCTCCATAAACCGGTTAAAAAACGGAATCACCGTCTCCACCCGGGTCTGCTGCAGCATAATCTCCGACACCCAAATATGATACGGGTTCCGGCTTCTTCTCCAGGGCAGGTCCCGGTTCCCGGCTTTATACCACGCAAGCAAAGGCAATGAGAACCGCTCCTGCGCCAACTCCTCTTGCTGTTTATCCAAAATGGGTTCCTCCTTTGTTTGCTTTCCGCTAAATTAATGACAACTCCTCATCCACCCCTTGGCACCGGAGCCTATCCGCTCACGGGTAAACGAGGTTTTCCATAGAAGCTGGTTGATTTTACAATAGGCCAAAACTTATACTTTGCTTACAAGCAATTAAGAACACCTGAGTACGTTTCCACTGGATAGCGTCTCATGTTTTTTGGACAATTTCAACTAAGGTGTATCTGAATACTCCGGGGGGTGCAGATTTCTCCTCAAGAGTTTTTCAAACATGCACTAAAAACGGAGGCACCCATGCTGAATATCGGAGACCTGGCCGCCAGACTCAACCGGCTGGTCATCAATATCCTGCTTATTGGCCATCAAAAAGCCGCCCGCGACTGGCAGCGCCCCCTGGTGGTCATGAAGTACCATTCCATCTGGCTGATTGTCAAAGGCAAAGGCACCTTCACCATCAACGGCACTCCGTATCCGGCCGAACCGGGCAAGATTTTTTTCCACCATCCCGGTATGCGCATCGAACGCAGCCATGAGCCGGAGAACCCGCTGGAGTATTATTTTCTGCGGTTCAACTACACGGAGGCCTATTGGGAAAAAGAGCAGTGGATCGCCCGCCCCGCCGAGGAGTGTCCCTTCCCCTTGGAGGGCGCTTATACCGTCCATAATACGCCGCAGCTGATCCATCTGATGGAGCAGCTGGACAGGCTTTGGCAGCGCCGTGGCCATATGACCGCCATGCGCCGCGGCATCCACCTTCACGAGTTCCTGCTGTCGCTGCTTCAGGACTTCCGCGCCCAGCAGCTTGCCGGCGATACCACCGTGGCCATCGACCACACCCAGGATTACATGATCAGCCATTATCAGGAGCAGCTGACCCTGGAGGGTCTCGCCCAGATGGCGGGCTTAAGCGCCAGCCACTATTCCCGCCTGTTCAAAAAATCCGTCGGCTACAGCCCCATCGAATACCTCACCCACCTTCGGATTGACCGGGCCAAGGAACTGCTGGCCCTTTCGGACTACCGGCTCAAGGCCATTGCCCAGAGTGTGGGGTACACCGATGAGTTCTACTTCAGCCGCATCTTCAAAAAAATCGAAGGCATCTCCCCCCGGGACTACGCCAAACGCAACCGTCTGGCCCCGGTTAAACGGAAGGACGAATAACCTTCATCCCTCCCGTAAATCCACGCCTCTCCGGGTCTAGCCGCCGCCAGCTTACGGACCGCCGTTCTTACGGACTGCTGTTCTTGCGGGCTGCTGTTCTTGCGGGCTGCTGTGTTCTTACGGATTGCCCCTCTTACGGACCGACGATCCGCTATTCCGCCGGATTTTGCCCTTTCCCGAATCTTACGGACCGGGCAGCCCTTATTTGCCTCCAACCACGGGTAAAAGGATGCTTTCCAGGCAAATAGCGGCTCCTCTGTCCTTTAAAAATTGGAACAGCCTCTTTTACCCGAAATAGCGGAACCACGGTCCGTTACAGCTACAGCTTCACCCACGCTATCGCCCCCACAGTCCGCAACAGCTCCGTCCCATGCCAATGCCCCACACGCATACTCACGCACCATACACGCTCCACGCTCACGCCAACAGCACATACTGCACTCTTGGCGCTCACGTGCCTTCGCACTCTCACACTCACATTCATGTAACTCCTCACCACACCCACGCCACGCCCGTTCTGTTCTCACAACCGCACTGGCGCAAGCGCACTAACTCCCATTCACTTGCAGCCCCCACGCCCACGCCCCGCACTGCCCCGCCTAACAAACAAGCCCCCGGCTCAGCCGGAGGCCATTTACATGTGAAAGGCTCAGGTTACTTAAAGTCCAATGCATCACAGGTTATCCCAGGCATCACCGCTTATCCCAGCGCCCGACTTCCCCGGCGTTTACCAGTTAACTGTGTTAATCCTGCTCCCACTTGTAAGCGGTAGTAGCCAGCTCCCATTCCTTGGCCAGCTGCAGCTTCTGGTCTACCACCTCGCGCTCGCTCCAGTCCAGCAGCTCCGCCATAATTTCGATGACATCAATGGCGATTTCCTCCGCCCGCTCCCGGTCAAAGTAGAGGAGCCCCGTACGCCGGATCAGGAAATCCGCCGCTTGGACGGTCATTTCCTCCTCCACGCAGTAGTGGACCTCCGCCTTCAGCAGCTTGTATTCCAGCGAATGGAAATATCCGTCCCCTTCCTCCGCGTCTGCTTCCTCCAAATCCAGCGGTTCGCTCTGGTAGAAGGTCTCCGCCTCTACCCCATCCGGATCCTCGGGAAACCCCGCCGACGCCTCGGTATCCGCCGGTCCGGACCAACCGCGTTGTTCCTCTTCGTTCCAGCCGTCCTCCGCAGCAGAGGTGTGATTCCACTCAACATCCCGATCTGCGCCCTGCCAGGCATCGGCTTCGGCTTGCTGATCCCATTCCCCATAGTCCCCGGAGTGTCTACGCGCTTCATCGGTTTCCGGCTGAGCCCACTCATTTTCGGCAGCTCCATGATCCGCCGCTTCCCGCTCCAACCTGTCCCAGGTGCCGGCTTCATCCGCTCCGCTCCGCCAGCCACGGGCATCCTCATCGGTCCAGGCCGCATTCCGCCCGGGAAGCTCCTCTTCCCCGGTTGCTCCGAGCCTATGCAGTCCCGGATCACCAGCCTCTTCCGGGCGTTGCGGCGCCTCAGCCGCTTTTTCGTAACCGCCGCCCATCTCCGCCTCAGGAGCCTTACCCGGCCTAACAACCCGCTCCTCATGCCGCAGATGTCCGGTCAACTCCTCCAGCTTGCGCCAGGCATCCTCCACCGGGGCGGAGGCTTTGTCCGGACGAACAGGATCGGCATAGACCTCCCGCTGCCCCTCAACAGAAGCCTCCCCGTTCCCCGCAGCAAAATCCAGCCCTTCCGCTTCCACGGACTCCGCAGCTGCAGGGGCGGCTCCCAGCTCCTCTTCCTCGGCAACCCGCTTCCGCTGGTTCCATTCTCTGATCCAGCGGGCACGTTCCTCCGCATTGGAGGCAGCTGCCGCCTTCTGCTCCCGGCGGTTCCACTCCTCGATCCAAGCCGCCCGTTCCCCGGCGCTCATTTTGCCCTGTTCTGGTGTGGCAGGCTTGCGGGCCATAGCGGAGGCGGAAGGGGCTGCCGGAGCAGGCCGCGGCCTTTCCTCTCTCCGGAAGCTCTCCGCTCCCGGCTCCGCATCGTTTACCCGGCCACGTTCCCCTTCCCTCGCAGGAGCAGGGGAGTGCCGCTGCCCTCTATCCGGTGCAGCTGCCGGCGGATAACTCTCCGCTTGTGCCCTCCGTCCGCCGAAGCTCCCGCCGCCGTCAGTTCGTCCGGCATCAGGCCGTCTTCCCGGCTCAGGCGCAGCGCTGCGTTTGGCAGCAGGAGGCTCCGGCTTCCAGGTGCGGAAGCCTTTGTCCAGCTCCGCCAGCCGCTTATAGATTTTAGTCATGTTGGAGCCGTACCGGTCCAACAGCTCATTCACCGTTCTGGCGTTCAATCCGCGTTTGACGCCATATTCCAAAAGCTGCTCCCGCAGCTCCTCATAGGTCTCGCAGCGTCCAGGGTCCCCGCCGCTGATGGTTTCCCTGTCCGTGGTGCACGGGGCGAAAGTCTGTCTGGATTCGGAAGCAATGCGGTCCGCGATGGTATCCACGGTTTTTTCCGCCATCTTCCGGAACCCTGTCAGCTTGCCCCCGGCTATGGTGATCAGCCCCGAGGGGGATTCCCAGATTTCATCCTTCCGGGAAATATCCGACGGGCTTTTACCCTCCTGCTGGATCAGCGGACGCAGCCCCGCCCACATGGCTTCCACATCATTAACCGTGAGCTTCACCCGGGGAAAAACCGCCGACACCGCCTTCAGCAGGTACTCGCGGTCGCTTTCCGTTACCCGGACCAGGCCGGGATCGCCGTTGTATACCGTATCGGTGGTGCCGATGTAGGTTTTTTTGCCACGGGGAATGACAAAAATCATCCTCCCGTCCGGCGCATCAAAATAGGCCGCCTGCTTTACCGGCAGCTTGCTTTGGCTGACCACCAGATGGATGCCCTTGGTCAGGAGCAGGGTTTTGCCCCGGATGGCATGGTCCTTGGCCCGCACCAGATCCACCCACGGCCCTGCCGCATTGACTACCTTCTTGGCCCGGATTTCTACCTCCAGCCCGGTGAGCCGGTCAACGGCCCTCACTCCGCATACCTTGGACTTGTAATACAGGAAATCCGCCGCCTGCATGTAGTTAACCGCCAAAGCTCCGTGTTTGTTTGCTGTTTTTAGCACCTCAACGGTAAGCCGGGCGTCGTCGGAACGGTATTCATAATACAGCCCGGCTCCCTTTAGGCCGTCTCCGTTGAGCAGCGGCTCCTGCTTGGCGGCTCTGCCCGCACGCAGCATTACCCGGCGCTCACTCTTCAATACACCTGCCAACCGGTCGTACACCGCAAGGCCGATAGACGCGCTCCAATACCCGAATGTGCCTCCTTTATAAAGGGGAAGCAGCATGGGAGCAGGCGTCAGAAGATGAGGGGCGCTTCCGTACAGCCACTCCCGTTCCCGTCCTACCTCCTTGACCAGGCCGATTTCTCCCTTCTTCAAATACCGGAGACCGCCGTGAATCAGCTTGGTGGAACGGCTGCTGGTCCCCGATGCAAAATCCCCTTGTTCAATCAGCACTGCTTTTAAGCCCCGTTTGGCTGCGTCCCATGCAATTCCTGCTCCGGTAATTCCCCCTCCGATGATCACCAGATCGAAGGTGCCCGCCTCCAGATCATGGATAAGCGACCGGCGGGAACTTGCGGATAATGCCCGATTCATGCTGCTCTCCTCACTTTCTGTACCTCTATGCCCCGTCTGCCGAACAGACGTTAATTGGTTGGTTTGGTTGCCTTGCTCCGCCGCTTTGGCGTATATTGGAAATGGGAAGCAAACAGGCTTACCCACCATATGTTCAAATAAAAGGAGGGATCCGCAACATGGATCTATTCCGTAAAACGTCAGCGGTTCTCCTGCTGCCCGCCGCTTTGGCGGTGATGCTGGCTGCATGCGGGACCTGCGGCGGCAAAACCGACCAGCCGGTGATGGATGAAAATTCCTCCGACCCCAATGTCCAAGCTGCTGTTGAGCTTTATAAGAAAAATTGCCTGGTTTGCCACGGCCCGCAGCTGGAGGGCACCATGGCCAAAACCAAAATGGACAAGGTAGGCGCAACACTCACCCCGGATGAGATCAAAAACAAGATTCTGCACGGCGGCAACGGTATGATTGCCTACAAGGACCGCCTCAGCGAGGACGAAATCAAGCTCTTAACAGACTGGCTGGCATCGAAAAAATAACGTCCAGCTCTTCTGCTTACATACCGTCGGCTGTCTCCGCCACAGCATATGCGGCTGCATATTCCCGTGTATGGGTGATGCTCAGATGAAGCTTGAGCACACCGGAGCCATACCCCAGGCGCTCCAACGCACCCGGTGACAGGTTCACCACCGGTTTTCCTGACGGGTCCGGCAGAACTTCTATGTCGTGGAGGCCCACCGTCGCACCAATTCCGGTGCCCAAGGCCTTCACAACCGCTTCCTTGGCGGCGAACCGCCCGGCTACAAACTCCGCGGCTCTATTTTTCCGCTCCGAAACAAGCGTCTGCTCCCCGGCTGTCAGCACACGGCTGACAAACCTGTCCCCGGATTGGCCTTCCATAAATGATTGAACCCGGCTAATTTCCACCAAGTCCATGCCGATGCCCCTGATCAAACCGCTGCCTCCGTTCGTTTTGCAAGGATGTGTTACAAAAACGGCATTATTTTACCAGTTTACATCATCCGCGGACACTTACCAAGACCACATGCATAATTTTTGCGCATCTGGGGGAATGGCGCCATTCCTGAGCCTTCACTCCATCTTATATAGATCGCTTTAAAAACACAAAACAATCCCCCAAAAGTGACGAGATGCTTCAAAGAAAATGCCGGGTACTTTTGGGGGAGCCCCCGAATGAAAATGCTGACACCATGCATTTTCGTAAAAAAAAGTCTGCTGTCTCCAATTTTATCGGATCCAGCAGACTTTTCTTTATGGTGTGAGAACAGACTAACTGGAATGTCCCTTTAACGGCTAATGATGTCCATCAAAACAAAAAATTCACCGGTTTTGGTCACGTAGCGGTGCTAGCCCTGATATTCCACCAGAGCGGCGTAAGTTCTCTTTGGACGATTTCCTTTTGGTCTGAAGCGGCAGCCACTGGCGATTTCGCAGTTATTGCAGGACTTCGCTCCATACAACCCGTGATCAACACAACCCCTCCAACGAAATAAGCAATCCACCTTTTCTTCAAACAGATCCCCTCCCATCACTGGAATAAAGGAGAAGCTGCGGTCGCGCTACCACAGCTCCCCCGTAAAAATCTTAATTTAAATATTGTAATATATAGTTTCAATTCCATTACTTTTTTAGCGTTTCCCAGTAACGTATTAATAGCTGCGTTGAATTATGTCGTAAAATATTTTTTTGATAAAAGTGTAACTTTTCCCTAATTTGAAGCGTCTCTGTAAAATGTAAGATAAAAAATACGAGGAGGAGAAAAATGAAAAAGTACTTGGGATTGTTCTTTAGCTTCGCACTAGTCGTGGCCATCGTTTTTTCTTCAGACAATGTTTATGCTAACAGTCTTCAGCGAACACATGCGGTTGTCAGTTTCGCACAGTCAGGAAATTTACAAGGAGCCTATATGTATTCCACTGTTCCTGACCTAACATCAAATTGGTCCACAACCAATAATGACCGCTTTATTTTGAAGACACAATGGATTAATATAAACGGTAATGGAAGTTGGATTGAAAACGGATATTTTGAAGGCGCTTCTTATAATGGGAATTATCATGATGGTTTCTACATGGCATATGGTATTATGAATAGCAGCGGACAATTAACCAGTTATCAAGAAAATCTAATTTCAGGACCTTCAAAAACAGTTGGATCTGGCCATCACCACCACACAAAATACATTGGTAATAATTACTGGAGATCTACTATTGATAATTCTTATTCATGGGATGTTTATGGATGGTATGGTGGTGGTACTCATGATGTAGGAATTGAAGCAAATAATAGTTCCTCGACTTTAAATCACACTAATACTAATATGACTTCTGCAAATATGCAGTATTATAATGGAACGGAATGGAAAGATTGGACTACTGCTGCGACGACGCAGATTATTGATCCTTTTAACATCGGAGTTAAAATATACCAATCTCCAAGTGAAACATCCGCAGGTTTCTATAAATAAATGAAGGAGGAAACACAAATGAAAAAAACTATTCTCATTACTGCCTTGACACTTACAGCTGCAATTACAATTTCATTTGCCGCTGGAAAACCGAACATTTCATTTGGTAGCCAAGCTCCTTTTTCACCAGAGCAAAATAATGCACTGATTCTCGAAAATGAAGTAATTCTTAAAAAAAATAGCGATAAAACTTTTGAGTCTGCAGATAGTTTCTTATCCAAAAAGTTTGCAAAACAAAAAACAACTGCCTCTGAAACACTTTCTCAGGAAACAATCTTGTATAAAGATCTAGGAAAGAAAGTGAATGTCAAGGATCGTATGAATTGGGTCGATCCAGAGAGACAGGTTTATTTGATTGTCACTAAGCACGATGAATTTAAAACAAGAGCAGGTACATTTACGAACGCAAAGGTTTATCAGATTTATGATGCAGAAACAGGGCAACTTCTCTCAACAAATGTTTCCGGCGATAGTCCTAAAGATTTCATTCCTCCAAACGAAAGGTTTAAAAAATAAACCCGAAAGGCCACTTGAACTGTGACTCGTAAGATGAACACTTTGAAAAAAGTGCCCATCTTGCGGGTCATTTGTGTTTTAATCAGATTATTAGAGGGTGCGGTAGATTAAATGGGCAGAATCAACCGAGTCGATTCCATAATTCCCGTCTTTTTTTGCTTAAGAAGCGGGAACACTTCCATGAATCAAAAAACCGCCGTTCCCCAGTTTTACCCGGGAAACGACGGAATTTTCTTTGAGAGCAGGAAGCTCGCTCCCCCGTTATTGCGTCGTGCCTCCACCGCCGGTATTGCCGCTTTCATGGGCTGCGAAAGCAAGCGACGCAAGAGCAATCCCGCTCAAAGCGTCATTGTCGTCGTCCTCTTCATTGGCAGGGTCATGCATAATTTCCCCCGCTTCCCCTTCCGTCAAATGACGGGTATTGCCGATATACTTGGGCTCGAGTTTCCGGATTTCTTCTTTATCCATCACAGGCTCCCTCCCTTCCTGGGAATAGCTTTCCCTAAAGGGGAAGGAAGATGCGCGCCCTTTTGGTCAGATTCCCGGCGGAAGCGACCGCAGCTTTTCCGTGCGCCGGTATTGCTCCTCCAGCTTATCCCGGGTCGCTTCGGAAAGTGTGCCGCCCTCCAGATACAAGCTAATGTCCTCCAGACTCACAGCTGAAACAGGAAATCCCGTCCCATGCTTCAAAATGCCGGCGGTTTGCCCCGGGATGCCAAGAGCCGCAGCCAATTGGCGGATCTGATTGCCTGTCAGGGAAGCCAACGGCCTGACGTCAGTTCCGGCCCAGGCCTCTTCACCCGATGTTCCGGCTGCCGACTTGGAGGCATGATCGTGGCTGACCACCAGCAGATTCAGCTCACCTGCCAATGCCCCCTGCATGATTCTGCGCGTCCGGGCTTTTACCCGCTCCTTGCCGCCCCGGCCCAAATGCTGGTGGATACCCATGGACTTAAGGCCGAACTCGGATTCCAGGGCGATTTCGTTCACCGCATCCTCCGTATTGGTTTCGATCACATGCTGGAGCCCAAGCGCACCGGCCAAGGCATAACAGGCCTCCAGCTCCGGTTCTTCGCCGTATGGCTGCAGCACACCGACGGTCATGTAAGTCCTGCCCGATTCCTCCGTCAGAGAGTCCGCGGCACGTTTGCACAAGGCTGCCCCTACCGCACTGTCCGCTTCGTCGGTGATGGCAACCAGCAGGCCGCGGACTCCCGCCTGTTTCATATGATGTTTCAGGAAAGCCACTCGCCTCCCGATTTCCTCTTCCGGATCAATCACCGGCTTCACCCCAAACCGGGCAATGATCTCCTCCTGCAGGCTCATGGTCCATCCACCCTTCTACTGGAAATTGGTGAGAATCCGTTACGGGATTGGTTACAGAATTTCACATCCGTTCTTTTCCCCATCAGCCAGGTCATATAACCTCACTTCAAAAATCTGTCTGCTTCTAGTATAGACCTCCCGCCGGGGATTTCAAGAGCAGGTTGGGGTTACAGAATGTACATCTATTAAAAAAATCCGCCCCGGTAAACGGAACGGATTTTAGGAAATTCATGTGAACCAACCGCGTACATTACCCGCAGTATTGGTCAAAAGCGTCCTTCAGATCGGCGGCGATTTCGCCGGCGGTGCGGTCCTCGATCCGGTGGCGTTCAATCAGCTGCACCAGCTTGCCGTCCTTCAGGATGGCAATGGACGGGGAGGACGGCGGGTAAGGCGCGAAATATTCACGGGCCTTGGCTGTCGCTTCCTTATCCTGTCCGGCAAAAACGGTGTACAACCGGTCCGGCAGCTTGCTGTGCTGCAACGCTGCAGCCACCGCAGGACGTGCGTTGCCCGCAGCGCAGCCGCAGACGGAGTTAACCACCACAATCGCCGTTCCCTCCGCATTATCCAAAGCCTCTGTCACTTCCTCCGGGGTCCGCAGCTCCTTGACACCCAGCCGGGTCAGCTCATCGCGCATGGGTTGGACCACATCGCGCATATACGCATCAAATGTCATCGACATGTTTCTTCCTCCTTAAGCTTAATTTTCTCTTGAGAATTAATCTTAAGTAACATTATCACATGCCGGACCTCTTCGCGCAACTGGATTGACCCTTTTACCGGCAGGCAAAAAGCGGATGGGCGTCTGGCGGCATGCGCCGGAATTCCTGCTTTATTCGGCAGGAGCGTTGGGTCCGTCAATCATTTTATCCTCCGCCGTTTTGTTGCGGTTCGGCTTGAAGTTTTTCAGGGAGTCCTTGGTTTTTTCCATTTTGGAGGTTCCTTTGTTGGCCATCTTCGTCATCTCCTTTCCGGTTATCGGATAGGCGCCTTCGCAGCTGCCGGCGTTAGTATGCGCCGCAGCCGGATGGACTATGACAGGCAACCCCCTCTTCGGGCAGCTCCGCATCTGGAGCATGTGGTCCCCCAGCTTGACTTACTGCGGCGGATTAGGCACCATAAGCATATATGTCAAGGACTATACTGGAGGCTTTTTTCCCATGTTATATGATGTAATTGTGATTGGCGGCGGCCCCTCCGGCCTGATGGCCGCTATTGCCTCTGCAAGCCGCGGGGCCAGAACCCTGGTGTTGGATAAGGGGGACAAGCTGGGGCGTAAGCTGGGGATATCCGGAGGCGGGCGCTGCAATGTGACCAATGCCAAGGATCTGGATGAGCTGATCCGCCATATTCCCGGCAACGGCAGGTTCTTGTACAGCGCCTTGGCGGCCTTCGGCAACCGTGAGATTATGGCGTTTTTTGAGGAGATGGGCATCCGCTTGAAGGAAGAGGACAACGGCAGGATGTTCCCCGTAACGGATAAAGCAAAAACCGTGGTGAACGCGCTGGTGGACCGGGTCAGAGCGCTTCAGGTAGATATTCGCGTGAACCAGCCGGTGGCAGAGGTGGTTTATGAGGAAGGCCGGGCCGCGGGAGTGAAGCTCCGAACCGGCGAAATCATAGGAAGCAATACAGTCGTTATAGCAGTTGGCGGCAAGTCTGTTCCCCATACGGGCTCTACAGGCGATGGCTACGCCTGGGCGGAGGCGGCGGGCCATACCATTACAGAGCTGTTTCCCACAGAGGTGCCTTTGGTCAGCAGGGATGCTTTTATCCAAAGCAAGGAGCTGCAGGGGATATCCCTGCGGGATATCGCCGTATCGGTTTGGACTCCTAAGGGCAAAACAGCGGCGGTTCACCGGGGCGATGTGATTTTTACCCATTTCGGCCTCTCCGGTCCCGCCGCGTTAAGATGCAGCCAGTTTGTGTATAAGGTCAAAAAGCAATTTGATCTCCCCTCCGTACGGCTCACCCTGGACTTGTTTCCGGAAGAATCCGCCGAGGCCTTGTATGAGCGGATGACCGGCCTGGCCCAGGAAGAACCCAAGAAGGCACTGAAGAATGTGCTCAAACGTATCCTGCCGGAGCGGATGCTTCCCATACTGCTGGCCAAGTCAGGCTTGCGGGAGGAGGTTACCGGGGACAATCTGCCTAAGCAGCCTGTCCAGACTCTGGCCCAGGTGCTGAAGGCCTTCCCGCTGCAAATTTCCGGCACTCTGTCCTTGGAGGAGGCCTTCGTCACCGGTGGGGGAGTAAACCTGAAGGAGGTCCATCCGGGAACTATGGAATCAAAACTGATGCCGGGACTGTTTTTCTGCGGGGAGGTCCTGGACATCCACGGGTATACGGGCGGCTACAACATTACAGCCGCTTTCAGCACCGGCCATGCGGCAGGTACGGGAGCGGCGGAGGCAGCGCTCCAGTCTTTTTAAGGAAGCGGCCTGCTATAGGGATCTGCAGAACCGCCTACCATTATATCCACCCCGGCCTCCCGGCAGGAAGCCGCTGCTTCCTCATCCGGCTCCTTGTCCACGACGATCCGGTGTACATCAGAGAACATAGCGAAGGAGAAAAGGGCTGGCTGCCCGAACTTGCTGCGATCCAGCAAAACATTGACCTCGGCGCTGCAGCGGATAGCCTGCTTCTTGAGTTCCGTTTCGTCCATGTTGCTGTTGCTGAACCCATGACGCGGGGACATCCCGCTGGCTCCGAGAAATACCCTGGAGAACGCCATCTTCCTCAAGTTGTCCAGCGCCACCGGACCTACGGTCGAGCCGGTGGCCTCCACCAGGCGGCCGCCGATAAGGATGGTGGGAACCTGCTTGCCCATGAGCTCCATCGCTACATTAAGAGCATTGGTCACCACCGTTATAGCGGAGCCGCCCGGGATGGCTTTGGCCAATTGGAGGTTGGTGGAGCCCCCATCGATAAACACGGAGTCCCCAGCCCGGAGAAGCGCGGCCGCTGCTCTGCCAATCTGCATTTTCTCCTCCAGCATTAATGTATTCCGCTGATTGAGAGTCGTCTCCTTCAATACGGCAATGGCGCCACCGAAGGTGCGGCGGGCCAGGCCCAACTGCTCCAGCTTCTCCAAATCCCGGCGAACGGTCATCTCGGTGACTTGAAATTTCTCCTTAAGGTCAGTCACCCTGACCTCATCCTGATGAAGAAGAATCTCCAGCACCTGCTCCTGGCGGCTGTTTAATTCCATGGTCATGTCCTTATCTCTGCTCCTATCTTAACTGAAGTGGCCGATTTCCTGTCATCATAAAGAATTCGACGAACAAGTGCACGAGTCCTCCCCCAGTCAGTCAGCCGCCTCTGCTACCCGAACGATCCGTGTATCGCTGAAGATATCCGCCTCATCCCGGCTGGTGCTGGAAAATTCCGAAACAACTGCACCCTCCGGGCCGCTTTGGAACCAGTGAAGCGTGTTTGGCGGAATTGTAAACTGCTCGCCGGGATGCAGCTCTATTTCATGGAAAACCGTATAATACGCTTCGCTGCCCATGGGCACAACCGCCTGAATGGAGGGCGTCCGTTCCCCCTCCACATACAAATGGACAAGTCCGTAGCGGCAGCGGAAGGTTTCCATCTTGCCCGTACGGCCCTCCACAGGAGGGTGACGGTGTTCCGGGCAGGTTTGCCCCGGCAGTAGCACCAATTCCTTGGCGCAATACATTTCCGTGTTGATATAAGTAACGAGTCCCAGCCCTTGCCGCTCAAAATCCTCCAAGCCGAAATCGGCAACTTCGATGCTTTGCCGCTCCCCAGCCGTCAGGACAATTCCTGCCTGTTGAAAATAACCGGCAATACGCTCCTGCCAGCAGGCCACCTCATTTTGCTTCATATAATGGGTCCTCCCCTTCCTGATGAGTCCTCAACATATCCCTCGAGCTATGAAAGAGTCTGTCACTTTCCCTGTAGCTCCATCCGATGAGCGTCTTCAGCGTCTGAAGCTGCCCCCAGCCTGCCCCAGCCTCAAGACGGCGCTGCACCGCGCTCCAGGCGGGGATTCCCGAAACCGCATCAGGCTGCTCCACATTACAAGCGCCCACTGCTACTGCATGAAGCAGCGCCGCCTCTGGGGAAAGCCCCTCCAACAGACTGCCGAGAAAGCCGGCAATGGTACAATCTCCCGCTCCTGTGGCTCCTTGCACCT
Organism: Bacillota bacterium; assembly: GCA_023393235.1. Lineage (GTDB taxonomy): Bacteria > Bacillota > Bacilli > Paenibacillales > NBRC-103111 > Paenibacillus_AR. The sequence goes on from JAEWMH010000041.1 coordinate 14,066, forward strand.
TCACTTGAAAACAAGGCGCAAGCAGCTCTCTGTCCACCCATTCCTCCAGTCCGGCAGGGGCTGCGCCTCCCATACGGACAAGCTGTTCCCGTTTTTCCGTCGTCCGCAGGTAAATGCCCTTGTCTCCCAGCTTCAGACCGGCTATGGCCACACCCATCTCCAGCATTTCCCTGCCCAGATCTGCAAGCAGCTCTCCATCCGCGTGAGGAAGCAGATTATCCCCGTACTTCTCCTTCATTCGGTAAAAGGTTTCCCGCCGCAGCAAAAACAGGAGCTCCTCCAAGCTGGGCAGAAAAATATCCACATGGGGCAATACCCGGGTGAACATTTCCCGCCAGTCCTGCCGCGCAGCTTCCGAGGCAGGGTCCGGCTCCGCCAGATCAAGAGATACAGTAATACCCCGGGACTTGACACGGCGGAGCAGACGCTCCAGGCCTTCACCCCCATTCCGGTACAGTCCGCTCATAAGCGTGGGATAGCCCAGATGGAAAAGCCTCACCCCGTTCAATGCATCTTCTGGAATATCTTCTTCGCCAAAAGAAGCATTGGTCCCCTCGTAATGCCAAAAACACCGGTCCTGCCCGGGAGGACTCACGACAATGGTGTAGGAGGTATGCTCCCCTGATGCCACGATCATGCTGGCAGCCAATTCCTCTCCATATTCCTTCAGAATGTCCAGAATGGTCCGCCCAATCCGATCATCACCCACTTTACCCACCAGCCGTGGTTCGAATCCCAGACGCTGGAGCGCCAAGCCTGTGTTGGAAACCGCGCCGCCGGTAGAGAAAACAGCCGGCTCCAAGGCCAGCAGCTTCCCCGGGATAATCCGGGCCTCTCCGGAAAAAGCGGGAAGAATGTCCAGACAGATATGGCCTGCTACAGCAATTTCCGGCATTTGTGAATGGTAATGCCTCATCATTGCACCTCACAAAAAAGATTCTGGAAAAAGAACATTGACGCTAACCCAAAATATTGGTATGTTTAATAATGTTCGAATACAACATTTATATTATCTTTTTGAACATTGTTTTGCAATCATTTTTTTGTTCCGGTTTTATCTCCCTCTCGGGCCAGTGAGGATGAGGCTCTGCCCGCAGACGAAGGGCGGCAAGCGGCCCGCTCGATTATGAACAAATACAGGAGGCGTTTCAATTATGGCATTGGCAACCTTAAAAGAACTGATGGCCGACGCTCTCCAGGGCAAATACGCCGTGGGGATGTTCAACACGCTTAATCTCGAAATGGTCAGGGGCGTTCTGAGCGCCGCCGAAGAGCTTCGCTCTCCGGTCATCATCGCAGTCGCAGAGGTGCATACTCCATACAGTCCGTTGTCCGAGATTGGCCCAGTCCTTGTGCAGGCTGCAAAACGCGCCAATGTCCCCGTTGCTGTTCATCTGGATCATGGCATAACACCGGAGGCTATCCGAACCGCTCTTGATATAGGATTCAGCTCTGTCATGTACGACGGCTCTACCCTGGATTTTGAAGCCAATATCGCCAATACCCGTGAGGTCGTTGCTTTGGCTCGCGGTACGGGGGCCTCCGTGGAGGCCGAGCTGGGTCATGTAGGCGGGGGAGAAGGTGGCGCTGAGGAAGAAGGCGGCCACGAGGCGTTCTATACAGAGGTGGAGCAGGCTGCCGATTTTGTCGCCCGTACAGGCTGCGATGCGCTGGCCGTGGCCATCGGTACGGTTCACGGTGTCTACCGCTCGGAGCCTAAGCTGGACTTGCAGCGGCTGGAGGATATCCGCAAAAAAGTTCAATTGCCCATTGTCCTCCACGGCGGATCGGGCCTCAGCGACAACGACTTTCTGAATTGCATCCAGCGGGGTGTGGGGAAGATCAATATCTGCACGGACATGTTCATCAGCATGATGCGGTCCATTAAATCTATCACCGATACCGGCTCCTTCCAGTACACGGAAGTCATCTCCGCCACAGAGAATGCCGTGAAGGAAACTGTGATGGAGAAGATGAGGCTCTTCCGCAGCAACGGACGTGCCTGATAGCCGGAAACCGCCGAATGCCCTCAAGGGTTCGGCGGTTTTCGTATTTTTGGGGCTATGAGAGGCTGCCGGTCTCCAGATTCAGCAGTTGTTCCGGTTTATTCGCTTCCTCCGCTTCGGTTCCTCGGTATAAAAGCGTGTACTCCGAATTGTAAGCCGGAAGGTTCTGTACAGTAAGCTCAAGCTTCAACAATTGTTTGGATCCCTGGGGAAGCAGAAAGCGCGCTGTTGGCCCTCTCAGATTTTTTTGGGGCGGGACTTCTCCGAATTCCCACATTAACAACAAATGCCGTTCCCCGCTGATCTGGAGCGAAACCTCCATACGCCCGCCCGGCACAGCCTGAAAG